>NZ_CABTZR010000093.1 GCF_902489365.1 uncultured Corynebacterium sp.
GACCGGGCGGCGCGCCACCAGCTATGCCATCACCCCCGCTGGCCGCGAAGAACTCTCACAATGGTGGATGTCCACCTTGCACAACGACGCCATAGAGCGCGATGAGCTCGTGCTCAAAGTGTCGCTTGCTGCACGACGCTCTGACGTCGACGTCATTGCCGTCCTCGACGCCCAGCGCTTTGCCACCGTCCGCCAACTGCGTGAACTCAACCGTCAGGCCTCTGAGTTGCCTGCAGAGCGCAGCGCCCAGCGCTTGGCCGTCGAGCGCCAAATCTTCGACTTGGAATCTCTCTCACGCTGGCTCGACCGCGTGGAATCCCTAACCAACCCAACCACCACCGAGGAGGACCCGCGATGACCCCCAACTCCGCGCCCACGACCCAGCACATGCCGTTTCCTCTCGAGCTCGAAAACATTACCTGCGTCTTCGGCAGCGGTGCCCGCCAGGTAACTGCCTTGGATTCCGTGAACTTGCAGCTGCAGCCGGGCGAACTGGTAGCCGTCATGGGCCCTTCTGGCTCCGGCAAATCCACGTTGCTCAACGTCGCAGGGCTGTTACAGCCACCGACGTCGGGACGCGTGCTTCTCGACGGCGCCGACGCCTCCCAGCTCTCCAAAGCTAAAGCGGCCATCGCCCGCCGCCGCCATCTTGGATTGGTGTTTCAGCACTTCAACTTGGTCTCTTCCCTCACCGTGGGAGAGAACGTATCCCTCCCTCTTGAGCTGGACGGGCTCTCACCTGCGCAATGCCGCGAAGCTGCTGAGCAAGCTCTCAGCGAGGTCGGTCTCGACGGCACCATTGACCGCTTCCCAGAAGAAATCTCCGGCGGTCAGGCCCAGCGCGTGGCTATTGCCCGCGCGCTCATCGGACCGCGCAAGGTGCTGCTTGCGGATGAGCCCACCGGTGCCCTCGATACCTCGACGGGCGAGGAGATCATGAAGGTCCTGCGCGCGCGCATCGACGCCGGTGCCTCCGGCATTCTGGTTACCCACGAGCCGCGTTTCGCGGGCTGGGCTGACCGCGTTGTCATGGTTCGCGACGGGCGCCTCACCGGCGAGGAGGTGCGTTAGTATGTCCGGCATTAATGCCGCCACCCGCCCTACCCGGCGCGATCTCAAGCTTCATCCATGGCGCACTTTGGCTGCCGTGATGCTCATTGCGCTACCGGTGGCCCTTGTCATCGGAATGGCACTCTTTGACAATTCCTCCGGTCGGCTCTCTGCGGCCTTGAGCTCACCCGAGCGGACCGTGCAAGTCAGCGCCGAACGTGAGGACATCAGCTACGAAGACGTACCGAAATTGGCCGCCCAGGTCCTTCCAGAGGGCCTCAGCGTCAGCCCGGTCACCGCTTTTTCTAGCACGTCACTAATCCATAATGGGAAGTCAACCAGCTCCTGGGTAGATCAGTTCGACGCAGAGAATCCGCCGGAGCCTGCACAGGAGGCCGTCGATAAGTTCAACCTTGGCCCCAACCAGGCAGTTCTATCGCGCTCTACCGCACACAAGCTCGACGCCTCCGTTGGAGACGTCATCACCGTGCGCACCAACGCCCTCAGCGGTGACCACCGAGCCACAGTCGCGGCCATTGCTCCCGAACACTATGACTTTGTCACCTCCCCCACCCTCAATGACGCTCTCAGCGACCCGTCCTTTCAGATACACACCTCCTGGGTCATCGTGGGTGATACACCGCTGACCAAGGAGGATGCCGACCGCGCCCGTGAAGCTGGGCTGGAAATCTGGGCACCGGAACTGCGGGACACGTACCAGCCCGATACTGAGCCGGATTCCTTCGGCGGAGTCTTGAGCAGCGTTCTTTTCATTCTCTTTTTCTTCGGCCTCTACGCCATCGCCGGATTGCTCATCCTTTTCCTTCTCGCGCCCGTCTTCACGCTGGCTACTGGACGCAATACGCGCCTGTACGCGCTCATGTCGAGCCAGGGTGCATTACCACGCCACATCATGTTCGCAGTGATGGCCTATGGCCTGCTGATGGGACTAATCGGCGCCACCATCGGCGTGGTGGTTGGCCTGACGGTCTCGTGGGTGTGGTGGACAGCCCGCTATCCGGACTTTGCTGCACGCCCGCCCTTCCTAGCGATTGCTCTCGCGTGGCTCGTGGCGGTGGCAGGCTGTGTCATTGTCTCCATCGTTCCCGCGTGGTTGGCGCAACGTGGCGCCCTGTCCACAGCAATCCAGGGAGCCGCTCCCGACCGCCTCTTGCGCTTCCGTCGGTGGATGGCCATCGGCCCTGCGTTCCTGCTTCTGCTCGTGTTATTCAGCTTCACCCCCTGGGGACAGTACATCCCTACGGTGCTAGCCCTCTTCGGAGTCATCGCAGTTGCCGCGTCTGCCCCTGCCTTGGTCTTCCTATGCTCCCTGCTGTCTCGCCGCGGCCCACTCGCGTTGCGTCTGGCTGGACGCGGCCTGACTCGGCGCAGCATGCATGCCTTGCCGACGTCCATCGCTCTCGTGTCAGTCGCCTTCGTCGCCTCCCTGTTTGGCGTGGGAATCATGACGGATAGCGCAAAGACCACCGCTGAGGAAAAACTCGTCATGCCGCCCACTACTGCGCTGATTGAGGAGACGACCTTTGACCAACCAGCGCAGGTTTCTACGCCAGAAGAACGCGCGGCGACGGAGGCGATCCTGCAGACCACCACTGCCCACACGTACCCCTTCTATGTGTTCCCCTCGTGGACGACGTCTTTCAGCCTTCCGGAGGATGGCACGTTTTACGAACTCACCACCGAATTTGATTACCAATGCGAGCAGGTCGATTTCAGCAAGCCGGTTGAGAAGGCTGTGTTCGTGGATAATCAGGGGCGGCGCACCGATGAGTCCGAAGAGGCTCGCCAGGAGTGTGCGCACGAGTTGATGACGTCATTTCCTTATAACCCGTTGAGCTATCAAAGCGGGATGGTCCAAACGGATTCTTCCCAGCTTGAGCTCTGGCAATTCGACTCGGAGGAAGATCGCCGCGCGGCGGCACAGACGTTGGATGCCGGCGGCATCGTGCTTCCCCACAGCAGCCACGTCGGCAATAACACACGCGGCACGGTGACCGTAAAAACCTATAACCGCATTGACAGCCAAGAACCGAGCGGAACGCAGGAGGCTTATCTGCCGGTTGTGGAGGCACTGCCTACTGCGGATCGCGACGTGATCTTGATTAGCCAGCAGGCAGCAGAAAAGCTGAACATGGAACCCTTCTACGTGGGCCAAGCCCTCGCGTTCGACGAACCACCGAGCGAGTCAGAGCGCGAAGAGCTGCGAGACCTGGCAGCAAGCGCTTCGCAGTCGCAATACTCGCTAAGCTTCGCAGTCTCTACTCCCGAGAACTTCCGCTACTACCTGGGCCTCGGAATGGGGATCGTCTGCCTCATCGTGCTGGCGCTCATCATTACCAACGCTGCAAGCAGCATGCGCCAGGAAAGCACCGTGCTGCAATCCATCGGCGCCCACCCTTCGCTGATGGCCAAGGTAGCAGCGTGGCAGACCTGGATACTGGCCACCGTAAGCATGCTCTTCGGCGTGATTGCCGGTCATCTCGGCACGTACTTCTTTGCCGATAGTTCTGGATACGTTTTCTCGACGCCATCTTATGGTCTGCGCCCGCAGGACTACTTCACCCCGGATTGGTGGCAATTCCTCGCCGTGCTCGTCGTGCCACTGTTGGCTGCCGCCCTCGCGGCAGCGATCAACCGCAGCGACAAGACGGCCCCACTCACCGCGCGGGATCGCAGCGAATCACGTTCCCTAACGTAAAAGCGCTGACCTAGTAGCAGCGCCCACAACCCCAGCGCTCTTGGCTGAAAGATTGGCCGAGAGCGCTGCACTTTTCACCCCCCAAATCTCACCCCCATTCTTTAAACCTCTACTTTACCCCTGTAACAATTTTCACTTCTTTCACATACGCAACACGCTGGGCTGTTCGATAGTTTTTCGAACAATTCCTGGATTTACCTGCATTTTTAAGCGTTGCGCAGGGTGGCCCCGCGGGATAGTTTGTATCTCGTTGCCATACAGCCTCAGCACTCGGTTGCAACCGCACCGGCGTGTCGCGGGCTTTAAGGCGCACTGCGGCTGATACGGCCGCTTCCCTATTGCTCACAGGCTTCCGCCGCATACCCAGCGGGCCACAGCAGGACTTAAGGACGTGAAGTTATGAAGCGCACGCTCAGCGCACTCGCCGCCGTGGCGGTTAGCACCGCCACCGTGACGACCCCAGCGTTCGCCGCCGAACCGGCAGCAAGCGTGGACGTCTCCGACGGGTCCTCCAAGGACCCGGCCGCTGCCGACGTCGAAGTCAAGGAAGAATCCAAGGCCGACCTCTTCAAAGCCGTCTCGGGGCTGCTCATTTCGACGGCCGGTGCCCTCAACGGGGCATCCGTCCCAGAGGTCAACACCACGCAGGACGGCTTCGAGATCGTCCTCGATCCCTCCAGCATTCCTGGTCTCGCCGAGGCCTTCGCCCCGCAGGGCGATCACTCCGGCCTCACCCCTACTCGCGGCCAGGACGCGGACGGTAACACCGTGGTCTTTCCGACCTCGGGAACTTTCACTTCCGGCTTCGGCCCGCGGTGGGGTTCCTTCCACAACGGCATCGATGTGGCAAACCCCATTGGCACCCCCATCTACGCCGTCATGGACGGCGAGGTCATCTCCTCTGGCGCTGCCCAGGGCTTTGGCAACTGGATCCGCATCCAGCACGACGATGGCACCATCACCGTCTACGGCCACATGCCCAGCGACCAGCTGCTGGTCGACGTCGGTGACCGCGTCGAGGCCGGCGACCAAATCTCCGTCATCGGCAATGAGGGCCACTCCACCGGCCCGCACCTGCACTTCGAGGTTCACCCGGGCGGCGGCGCAGCCGTCGATCCGGTGGACTGGTTCAGCGAGCGCGGCATCCTCATCTAAAGCATCAGAGCTTTTCCATCGGCACTCCGCCGATGAGCATGAGGCGAACCTTGCCTGCTGAACCGAAGTCCACGGTGACCGTCGCCCGCGCGCCGGTCCCGGAGGCCTCGATGACCGTGCCCAGCCCGTATTTCGCGTGGTTGACGCGGTCCCCCACAACTAAATTGAGATGGTTATTCTTCGGCATCGACGTTGCCGAGACCGGCTTGCGCGAGCGCTGCGAAGGGGAAGACGCAGCGCTCCGCGAGCCATAACCGCCTCCACGGAAGAACCCGCTATCCGAGCCAAAGGTTCGCCCGTATTGGTAGGAATCATCTCCGCCCCACGCACCGGACAGCGAGCTGTCTGGTTCTTCACGGCGCCAGTCGATGAGGTTCTCTGGGACCTCGGCGAGGAAGCGACTGGCCGGGTTCGTCACTGGGTTACCCCAGGACGAACGAAGAATAGCGCGCGTGAGGTAGAGCTGTTCCCTAGCACGCGTAATACCCACGTAGGCCAGGCGGCGTTCTTCGCTCAGCTCCTTCGGGTCCCCCAGCGAGCGCATGTGCGGGAACTGTCCGTCCTCCCAGCCGGTGAGGAAGACGACGGGAAATTCAAGACCCTTCGCAGTATGCAGCGTCATCAGCGTGACCACCCCGGATTCGTGGTCCGGAATCTGGTCCGCATCCGCCACAAGCGAGACCTTCTCGAGGAACGCCTGAAGCGAGCCCGGCGCGGCTTCACCTTCTGCTAGCTCGGGCGCTTCTTCTGCGTCCGCACCCATGAATGCCATCTCATTGGCCGCCTCGGAGCTGAATTCGCGGGCCACCGAGACCAACTCGTTGAGGTTGTCCAGGCGCGCACCATCCTGCGGATCGTTAGAATTCTCGAGCTCCGCGCGGTAGCCGGTGACGTCGAGAAGCGCGTTGAGCAGCTCCCCCAAATCCGGTTGACCCGTCACTTCGTTGACCATGCCCGGAAGCTGCGCGCGCACTCCTTCCATCATGTCGTTGAATTTGGTTACGGCATTCACTGCCCGTGTGCCGAGTCCCGCTACCTTGCCCTCCGCCGCATCCCGAAGGGCAGCACCAAAGCTCACGCCGAGGTTCTCCGCGTGCAGAGCGATCTGCGCTTGCGCCTTGTCACCAATAGCGCGCTTCGGCACGTTGATGATGCGGCGCAAGCTCACCGTGTCATCCGGATTATCCATGATGCGCAGGTAGGCCACCATGTCCCGGATCTCGCGGCGCTCGTAGAAGCGAGTACCACCAACCACCTTGTACGGGATGCCCGAGCGCACGAAAACATCCTCTAGCGCGCGGGAGGCGTTGTTGGTGCGGTACATCACCGCGATATCGGAATACGCCGTACCTTTGTCTGCAAGGGAATCGATCTCCGAGGCGATATACCGCGCCTCATCGTGCTCGTTATCCGCCACGTAGCCGACAATCTGCTCGCCCTGGCCGTGGGCGGTCCACAGGTTTTTCTCCCTGCGGCCCTCATTCTTTGCGATGACCGCGTTCGCCGCGTTCAGAATGGTCTGCGTCGACCGGTAGTTTTGCTCCAGCAGAATCGTGTGCGCCTGCGGGTAGTCCCGCTCGAATTCCTGAATATTCCTGATGGTGGCGCCACGGAAGGCATAAATCGACTGATCCGAATCACCCACCACACACAGCTCCGGCGCATCCGGCGGTAGCTCTCCCCTACCCACCAAGGCCGAAACAAGCGCGTACTGCGCGTGGTTGGTGTCCTGGTATTCGTCGATAAGCACGTGCTTAAAGCGGCGACGATAAAACTCCACCACCTGCGGGTG
This sequence comes from uncultured Corynebacterium sp., assembly GCF_902489365.1. Classification (GTDB taxonomy): domain Bacteria; phylum Actinomycetota; class Actinomycetes; order Mycobacteriales; family Mycobacteriaceae; genus Corynebacterium. The sequence goes on from NZ_CABTZR010000093.1 coordinate 6,717, forward strand.
CTGGTTAAAGATGCGCACTACTTCCCCGATGAGGTCATCGAAGTCAACCGCGTTCGCCGCGCGCAGGCGGCGCTGATATTCCTCGTACACGCTCGCCACGGTGAGCTCGAAAGGATTCTTCGTCCTCTCTGCCTCCGCACGCGCCTGCTCTGGGGAGATGAGCTCGTTCTTGCGGTTAGAAATCTGATTAGCCAGAACACGCGCCGAATACTTCTTCAGATCCAGCTGCATGTCCTTCGCAATCATGGTGAGCAGCCGGCGGGCATCATCGCCGTCATAAATGGTGAAAGTCGTGTTCAAACCCGGCACCAGCTGGGCATTATTGCGCAAGATGCGCACGCAAATCGAGTGGAAGGTGGACACCCACATCCGCTCCGCTACGGGGCCGACAAGCTGGCCGACGCGCTCCTTCATCTCCGCGGCTGCCTTGTTGGTAAAAGTAATGGCGAGGATCTGCCAGGGCGCCACCCCGCGCTCCCGCATGAGGTACGCAATGCGGCGGGTTAACACGGCAGTCTTGCCCGAACCCGCACCGGCCACAATAAGCAGCGGCGAGCCCGAATGCGTCACGGCCTCTTCCTGCTGCGGGTTTAAACCTTCCAGCAACGGATCAGAGCCCTGACCGGAAGGGGCGTCGACGTTGCTCCCGGGCGCAGGAAACGGGCCGCCGGTGGAAGAAGCGGAAGACGAACGGGGGACGAAAGGGGATTTGTTATTCATAATGCTCTCCAACCTACTAGCACCACCGGACATTGCCCCTCACCGCACTTCTGGTCGGCGTGAAAGCTGGTAATTCCCCTTTTCGCCCGGCGTGGTGGCACAATCTGATGTCATGAGCTCTTCACATCCTGGCAACGCAGACTCTGGCTTGAGCCTCGAGCACCAAGACCCCAACGTCGTGGACAATGGGCTCGACATTCGTATGCCGTCTTCTGCTTGAA
>NZ_CABTZR010000094.1 GCF_902489365.1 uncultured Corynebacterium sp.
ATGGAAACCAGCTACTTCACCACCGCGATCGGGGCAGCCAGTATGTGTCACTGAAGTATTCCCCTGCGCTAGCTGAGTCAGGAATCCGCCCGAGTGTGGGAACAGTCGGCGACTCCTATGACAACGCATTGGCGGAGACCGTCAACGGTCTCTACAAGGCGGAACTGATTCATGCCCAAGGTCCGTGGACGTCGGTCGGAGAAGTCGAACTGGCCACCTTGCGGTGGGTGCATTGGTGGAACACCAAGCGGCTTCATGAAGCATTGGACTACGCCACCCCACAGGAAATAGAAACCGAGTACTATCTCACCCAGCCCATCAACACAGGGCCGTAAAAGAAGCGGAACGAAACCCAGGACGCTTCAGATTACCTTTCTTCCCAACCCAACCGGGCTGGATATCAGGTGTCTACCAAACAGGGGTCAGGTCCTTATGCGTGAATTCTGCGTGTGGTCACGATCTGGATTGGCCGTTTCGGTTTTGAATTTCCATTGGGCGTAGTCGGCCGAGGTGCCTGGGTGTAAAGTGCGCGGGGACTATAAGCGCTTTCCGGGGTGGTGCTTCAAATTTGAAAAACGGAATTGGGGCGGCCTTTGGGGCCGCCCCAATTCACGGTACTACTTGGAGATAGGGCAGGTGCAGGTGGCGCTCTGCAGGACGCAAGTCTGCAGGATGCCCGTGACGCAGCCTGGGGTGCAGAAGCTCTTGGACTTCCACTGGGTATCGACCTGATCGACGGAGTCGCCGTTGGCAAAGTCAAATTCGAAATCGGACATTGTTGTGTTTCTCCTTGTTGACGAGAAGGGACTGAAGCTTTTGCTTCTGTGGACAACATTAAATTCTCCTCGATGAAAATTGGAGTAAATGCCGTTCAATGGATGTCAATAGGGTTCAAATAGGCTCAAATGATACATATTTTTGTATGTTTGTTGTTGAAAAGAGGGTGTTACTAAAAAAGGTTGTCAACTCCGTGGGTGAGACTGTTGGGAGTGTGAAAGGTTTTTGCTTCGGCGATGTAGCTTTCGGGCACTCTGAGGAGCCGACTGGGCTTCCTGTGCAATCGGTTTAAGTCGAGGGTCTGTTTGCTGTAGGCTGCTGCGGTCTCTTGGGCTGTGGAGATGTTTCGGTAGAGCTCGCCGCTGAGCTGGAGGCTGCACGCAAGGAACTCGAGGCTACAAAGAAGTCGGGCGCATCCGAACCGCAGAAGGCCGCCGCACCAGCAGCGCCGGCAGCTGCTGATGGTGCCGGAGTCGGCGCTATTGCCACCCCGGACACTCAGATGCAGGCCGTCAAGGTCTTGGGCTTGGCCCAGGAGATTGCAGACCGCCTCACCAACGAGGCCAAGGCCGAGTCCATGCTGCATGAGGACCGCAGCACCGCCGCTGAGAAGCAGATCAACGACGCTGACGCACGCTCCAAGGCTCAGCTGGCTGACGCTCAGAAGAAGTATGACGCCCAGCTGCACGAGGCAGACACCCGCTCCAAGAAGCTCGTTGTTGACGCTGAGGCGAAGGCAAGGCAGACCGAGACCGACGCTGCGTCCCGCGCTGAGGCTCAAGTCGGCCAGGCTCAGGAGAAGGCGGCTGTTCTGCAGTCTGACGCTGAGAAGAAGCACAACGTGTCATTGAACACCGTGAAGCACCAGTAGACCGCTCTCGAGGCCCGCATTTCCGAGCTGTGCACCTTTGAGCACGAGTACCGCAACCGTTTCAAGACCATGCTCGAGTCCCAGCTGGAATAGCTTGCTACCCGTGGCTCCACTGCTCCGAGCAATGAGGCTAAGTAGGGCCCGCCCACCACAAGAACTGATGCCCATTACAAGGGCGTTTGCCCTTGTAATGGGAGTTGAAGGACCCCGCAGCGAGTGCAACCGCACTGCCGCTGGGGTCCTTTTCCATGACCTGTCAGGCCACTGCCACGGTAGCCCCGCAGGCGCCGGCCGAACCCCTTCGGAAGGGGTGGACCACCATGATGTTCGCAGCCTTGTTGAGCGCGCTCGCTGCCTTCGTCGCCTTTGTCACCTACGTCCTGAGCGGAGGCAATGGCCGCGCTGGTCATCACCGTCGTCTGCGCGGTGGGCGGCCTCGGGTACCTGGTGGCGGACTGGTGGCGCGCCCGGGTGGGCAAAAAGAGAGTCCAGCGGCACGCCCGTTGTAAAGGCATTGCGTACAGCATTGCTAGGGCGGCGGCGGGGTGGCTATAATGACCACTTGTATGCGTTGATCCGGCAATCACCGGGGGAGCATTTCGGAAGAACAGTGGCGCGGGTGCGCTGCCCAGTAGAACCGAACGGTCGGGGAGCCGTATAAATCCTTCACTAGAAACGAAGCGGGCGTGGTGCCCGCCGGTACGGGTTGCACGGTGTGTGCGGCGCGGCATCGGCAAGCACGGCGTCAAGCAGGGTGGTACCGCGTGCAACGGTGCCGCGCCGAATCCGGCGCGGGCGTTGGGCGTCCCTGCACCAAGCAACCGTGTAGTGAAGGATGAATTAATGAGCGCAGAAGAAACACAGGCCGGCCAGGTCGGCAGCGTATACCCCAAGGTTGACATGACCGGTGGAACGAGCAAGTTCCCGGTCATGGAAGAGATCGTGCAGAAGTACTGGAAGCAGGACGACACCTTTAAAGCCAGCCTCAAGCAGACCGAAGGCTGCCCAGAGTACGTCTTTTATGATGGCCCTCCTTTTGCCAACGGTCTGCCGCACTACGGCCACCTGTTGACCGGTTACGTCAAAGACATCGTCCCGCGCTACCGCACCATGGCCGGCAATCACGTCCCGCGCGTCTTCGGCTGGGACACCCACGGTCTGCCAGCGGAGCTGGAGGCAGAGAAGCAGCTCGGCATCACGGACAAGGGCCAGATTGAGGAGATGGGCCTGGAGAAGTTTAACGAGTACTGCGCCAAGTCCGTCCTCGAGTACACCGATGAGTGGGAAGAGTACGTTAACCGCCAGGCCCGCTGGGTGGATTTCGAGAACGGTTACAAGACCATGGACTTGGAGTACATGGAGTCCGTCATGTGGGCGTTCAAGGAGCTCTACGACAAGGGCCTGATCTACCAGGGCTTTAGGGTTTTGCCGTATTCCTGGGCGGAGCACACCTCTCTGTCGAACCAGGAGACGCGCCTGGATGATTCCTACAAGATGCGCCAGGACCCGACGCTGACGGTGACATTCCCGGTGGCTGGTGCCGTGGAGGGAAGTGCGGCGGAGAAGACGTTGGCGGAGAACACCGAGCTTGCCGACGCCTCCTTCCTCGCCTGGACCACCACCCCCTGGACCCTGCCGTCCAACCTGGCTTTGGCGGTCCACCCGGAGGTCGACTACGTCCTGTTCAAGGCCACCGAGGGCGACTTTGCTGGCCGCACCTTCGTCATGGCCGAGGCGCTGACCGGCACCCTGGCGAAGGAGCTGGGTGAGGTGGAGGTCCTCAAGACGTTCCAGGGCGCGCAGTTGGAGGGCTTTAAGTACGAGCCCATCTTCGGATTCTTCCCGGATGTCGAGAATGCCTACCAGTTGCTGCTGGCTGACTACGTCACCACCGAGGACGGTACCGGCGTGGTCCACCAAGCCCCGGCCTTCGGTGAGGACGATATGCTCACCTGCCAGAAGTACGGCGTGGGGCTGGTCATCCCGGTGGATGAGGACGGCAAGTTCACCTCCCAGGTACCGCCGTACGAGGGCCAGTTGGTCTTCGACGCTAACAAGGCCATCATCAAGGATCTGAAGGAAGCTGGCCGCGTGGTGCGCCACGTGACCATCGAGCACTCCTACCCGCACTCGTGGCGCTCCGGCGAGCCGCTCATCTACATGGCGCTGCCGGCATGGTTCGTCAAGGTGACCGAGTTCCGTGACCGCATGGTGGAGCTCAACCACAACGAGATCGAGTGGCTGCCGGAGCACATCCGCGACGGCCAGTTCGGCAAGTGGCTGGAGGGCGCTCGCGATTGGAACATCTCCCGCACCCGCTACTGGGGTGCTCCGATCCCGGCGTGGATCTCCGATGACCCGGAGTACCCGCGCGTCGATGTCTATGGCTCGCTGGATGAGCTGGAGCGTGACTTCGGCGTGCGCCCCACCAGCCTGCACCGCCCGTACATCGATGAGCTGACCCGCCCGAACCCGGATGATCCGACGGGCAAGTCCACGATGCGCCGCGTGCCGGATGTGTTGGATTGCTGGTTTGAGTCTGGTTCCATGCCCTTCGCGCAGAAGCACTACCCGTTTGAGAACAAGGAGTGGTTTGAGACCCACTCGCCGTCGGACTTCATCGTGGAGTACTCCGGTCAGACCCGCGGCTGGTTCTATGTCATGCATGCGCTGTCCACCGCGCTCTTTGACCGCCCGGCTTACAAAAAGGTTGTGGCCCACGGCATCGTTCTGGGCAATGACGGCCTAAAGATGTCCAAGTCCAAGGGCAATTACCCGAACGTCAACGAGGTCTTCGACCGCGATGGCTCGGATGCGATGCGCTGGTTCCTCATGTCCTCGCCGATCTTGCGCGGTGGCAATCTCATCGTCACCGAACAGGGCATCCGTGAGGGCGTGCGCCAGGCTATCCTGCCGATCTGGAATGCCTACACCTTCCTGCAGCTCTACGCGTCTCAGGACGCGAAGTTCGATGTCAGCTCCACTAACGTGCTGGACCGCTACATCTTGGCCAAGACGCATGACTTGGTGAAGAACACGAATGATGCGCTGGCGAATACCGATATTGCTACGGCAACCGAGGAGGTTCGCCTCTTCGCCGACGCGCTGACCAACTGGTACGTGCGCCGCTCCCGCGACCGCTTCTGGGAGGGCGAGCAGACCCACCCGGAGGCCTTCAACACCCTCTACACGGTCCTGGAGACGGTCTCCCGCGTGGTGGCTCCGCTGCTGCCGCACGTGGCTGAGGTCATCTACCGCGGCCTGACCGGTGAGCGCTCTGTGCACTTGGCGTCTTTCCCGAAGGCTGAGGATTACCCGGCTGACGCGAAGCTGGTGGCAGCTATGGACGCCACCCGCGCGGTGGCTTCGGCGGCGTCGTCTGTGCGCAAGTCGAATAAGCTGCGCAACCGCCTGCCGCTGCCGAAGCTGACCGTGGCGATGCCGGATTCGGCTCGCTTGGCCGACTTTAAGGACATCATCCGCGATGAGGTCAACGTGAAGGACGTTGAGCTAACCGATGACGTCGATGAGGTTGGCACCTTCGAGGTGGTATGCAACGCCAAGGTGGCAGGCCCGCGCTTGGGCAAGGACGTACAGCGCGCCATCAAGAACCTCAAGGCGGGCAACTACGTGCGCGAGGGCGAAGACGTCGTGGTCGACGGCGATATCCGCCTGGCCCCGGACGAGTACACCGAGCGCCTCAAGGCGGCGAATGCGAAGTCGACGGCTCGCGTGGAAGGGCTCGATGGCCTCGTCGCCGTGGACACCGAGGTGACGGAAGAGCTCGAGGCTGAGGGCTGGGCTGCGGACATCATCCGCGGTTTGCAGGATGCGCGTAAGGCCGAGGATTTCGTGGTCACCGACCGCATCACCGTAGTCCTGTCTGTCCCCGCGGAGAAGGAAGAGTGGGCCAACCGCCACCGCGAGCACATCGCGGCAGAGGTGCTCGCTGTCGACTTCGCTGTGACGACCGAGGCTCTCGCGCCTAGTGCTGGCCAGAACGTCCACGACGTTCTTAAGGGCGTAACCGCCACGGTGGCCAAGGCCTAGGGCAACAGCGACGTCAACGGTCGCAGAAAAAGCTCCGCTCCCCGGATGTGGGAGGTGGAGCTTTTAGCGTCTGTGCACAGGTAGCGCAGGGCGGCCCAGGAAGGACGCCGTGGTTACGGGATGTTCGGGAGATTGCCCTGAGTGCAGGGTGCCTCGGGAAGATGCAGTGATTGTGGGGGTCTGCGCTAGCGGCGGGTGCCGGGCAGGTGCGCGCGCCAGGCAAGGATGACGTTGATGAGGCAGACCAGAGCCAAGAAGCTGCCGATGCTGAACAACGCGGTGAAACCGATGTAGGGCGCGAGTGCGCTAAAGGCCATCGGGATGAAGAATCCAGTGTAGGAAATGGAATAGTACACGGCAGTCAGGCCGGCGAGCTCGCGCTCGCCCGCGATGCGTTGGACCTCAGACAAGCCGGCGACGAGTGCCAAGCCGTATCCTGCGCCCATGGTCGCGGCGGCGGCGATGCCGAGCGGCAGGGAGAGCGAGTGAGCGGCGAAGGCCCCGAGGATGGCGCCGACGGTGATGACGAACATGGCAAGGGCTGAGGCACGCGCAGACTTATGGGTATCCACCAGTCGGCCCAACATCTGGACAGCGACACCGCACCCCAGAGTGATAACGGTCATCAGGCCAGAGAAAGCAATGGGGGCATCACCCGCCGAATCGGACAAGAGCTGCGGCAAGAGCGCATAGGCCGCTCCCGCGCAACCGAAAACCCACGGGGCCACGGGGACGACGACGCGCAGGAAACGCTTGTGAGCAACGGCCGGGATATGCAGCATCTCCAGCATGTCGCGCACCCGAAGCTCCAAGATGGTGGTCTTTACGTCGCCCCGGCTGGGCTGGCGGGTCTCCGGGGTATGCAGAATCCACACGGCGGTCAGCAACGTGAGCAGCATGTGGAGGATATATGCTGTGTGGGTCGGCCACGGACCCCACTGGGCCAGTACCGAAGCGATGCCCGCGCCCACGAGGAAGCCGGCGGTCAAGCACAAGGAAGCCTTGCGGGCGCCGGACGCTGGGTCGCCGCCAGCCCTCGTGATGAGCTCTGTAATCCACGTTGATCCCACGGCCATGACCAGGCCCAAAGCCATACCGCACAAGACGCGCCCCAGCGCGATGATGAGTGGTTCGTTGGGGGCGATGGACAGCAAGAAAGACCCCGCCAGAGACAGCGGTGCTGCGGGGAGCAGCAGGGGGCGGCGGCCCAGCAGATCGGACAGCGGGCCGCCGATCAGCAGAGCGGGGATGATGCCCACGACGTAGGCGGCCAGAAGCCCGTTGACCGTCACCTGGGAAAAGTTGGAGGTCTCGCGGTACATCACCAGCAGCGGGGTGAACTCGTTTCCGCCCCACGCCACGGCGATCATGGAACCGGCGACGGGAAACCACGCGCGCGTTGACAGCGGAGTTTCAGGGGAGTGGATAGACGAGTGTGAGGAGGTGGGGCTTTCGGCGACGTCGGTGTCTAGAAGGGCGTCGTGCTCGGTGGAAGGCGCCTCGACAGCAGGGGTCGTATGCGCGGAGACAGTCACAGTTGCTTCCTTGAGGAGTTGAGGTGGGAGTGGAGTTCGGTGAGGTAGGAGTCGATGTCGCCGGTGCGGAGGGCGTCGGCAAGCAAGGCGTGTTGAGCCACGAAGGCGCGTGCCTTCTCAACGCTGCGGCCAATAGCGGTGGCAGTGAAGCGTTGTTGGCGCTCGCGCAGCGTGTGGCCCAGGTGGGCTAAGAGGCGGTTGCCGCCGTTGTCCATGATGGTCTGGTGGAACTTTGCGTCCAGCTGGGTGTAGGTGCGCAGATCGGAGTTGTCGAGGGCGGCCTTTTGCTCATCGATGGTGGC
>NZ_CABTZR010000095.1 GCF_902489365.1 uncultured Corynebacterium sp.
ACAGTTCCCCCGCCACAGGCGGGGGAACTGTCACAAGCTTGTGCTCAAAAGCTAGTGCACAGCAACGCGCTTAGGCGTGCTTGGCCTCCACGCGCTTGATGGCCTCAGCAGCCACCTTCTCCTGAATGCCCATGTCCAGCTCAGAGGTGAAGCCCACGCAGGAGCAGTTGATCTCACCGAGGACGTAGGTGTCCTCACCGTTCTCGCCGTCAGCCAGCATGAAGTCTGCGGTCCAGATCAGCGGGATGTTGTCGCCACCGAGCTTCTCAGCGATGACCGGGCGAACGTCAGCGAACATGTCGACCAGCTCCTGCCACTCCTCCGGCTTCTGGTAGGTGTACTTGGCACCAGAGAACAGGGTGGCTGAGAAGGCATCGCCACCCTCAGCCGGTTTCTTGTGCACCACGAAGACCGGGTCCGGGCCCACGAGAAGAATACGGATCTCACCCTCAACAATGCGCGGCATGAAGCGCATGTCCACGAGCATGCCGTTGTCACCCACGATGTACTGGTCGCAGAAGTCCATGAACTCACCGAGCTCGCGCTCCTCAGTGTGGTTGTCCACAGCCTCGGTGCACTTGATCTTGGTATCGAGCGGCAGTGCGGTGCCCGGTTCGACAGACTCGGCCAGTTTCTCGTCGGCAAGGCGCACGCGCCAAATGCCGGAGCCGGTGGAACCGCGGTTCTGCTTGAGCACGCGCTCGCCGTAGGACAGCGAGGTCGGGAAGGTCTTGTGGAAGGACTCGACGTCGTAGTAAGCGGCGGTGTCAGCCGGAACCAGGTCCGTGTCATTGAGCTTGACCAGGGCGTCTTTGGCACCGTAGGCCATCATCTCGTACGGGGTAGACATGCCGACCAGTCCGGCCTCGGACAGTTTGGTGAGCAGATCGAAGTAGCCCTTCTCACCGCCTGGAATGTTGCCCGGGTTCACGCGAGAGATGTAAGCATCGAAGTTCTCAGATACGTACTCGAAGAGCTTCTCAGACCACTCAGGGCGGTAGAACACGACCTCGGCGTGCCAACCTGCATCCTTGATGCAGTCGACGATCGGCATGGTGTCCTTACGGTGTCCGTTGATCTGCTTATCGGATCCGCCCTCAACCTCGAAGACGACGATTGCTTTGTGCACAGTGATTCCCTTCCACTAGGGGGTTAGTGAGTGTCACTTCTTAAAATAACCCAGGTTGGACCCTCGCGCTCACCCAGAAAAGCACCCCCGAAAAGGAATAAAATGCAAGCGTACCGCAGTTTTTGGCCGCTGACCTGCAGACTTGTTATAACCAGTGAACGTGCAGCAGCGCTAACCGCAGAAGAAATGTATCCAACACCACAAATATGCCTCCCCCGTGACCACATGTCCGCCCAGCACGCTAGAGTTGAACCGAACGTCCCCCCTCAACGAGAAAGGCAGGTGGACCGTGGCCGAATTCGACCCGAATCCCCCTTTCCAGGAATACGCGCACCCCGAGCGTCTCGTGTCCGCACCGTGGCTTTCCGCGCGACTGGGCATCAACGGCCTCCACGTCATCGAGGTTGATGAGGACTCACTCCTCTACGACATCGGCCACATCCCCACTGCGATCCGCATCAACGTCCAAACTGAGCTGCTCGACAGCACAACGAGGGACATCATCAGCGCAGAGGACTTCACCGCACTCCTCCGCTCCAAGGGTATTGAGCGCGACGATACCGTCGTCCTCTACGGCGACAAGTCCAACTGGTGGGCCGCTTTCGCGCTCTGGGTCTTCGAGCTCTATGGCCACGAGGACGTGCGGCTTCTCGACGGTGGACGGGACGCCTGGATGTCCGAAGAACGCGACACCTCCTTCATGGTCCCAGAGCCTTCTGCATCCTCCTACCCGGAGGTTTCCCGCGAGGAATCCTCACGCATTTTCGTCGACGAGCTGCGTGACTCCTTAGCCACGGTGGTGGACACCCGCAGCCCAGAGGAGTTCTGTGGCGAGGCCGCCCACCAGACCGGAGCCGGCGAGTCCGCCTACGGCACCACGATGACCCACGGCCACATTCCCGGTGCCATCAACCTCGAATGGGATCGCGCGATTTACCCGAACGGCTGCTTCCGCGCGCTGAGCGAACTGAAGGTCAACTACGGCGAGCTCGAGCCAGCAACGGAGACCGTCCTCTACTCCCACGTCGGAGCCCAGGCCGCGCACACCTGGTTCGTCCTCAAGTATCTACTCGGATTCGAGGCGCCACGCGTCTACGACGGCTCGTGGGCAGAATGGGGCAACATGGTTCGCATGCCCGTTGAGCGCTAGCAACACGCCGAAATAAGCCCGCATCCGCGCTGGTGCGGGTTTATTTTTTGACACGAAACCAAGATGTGAAGGTATCCTCATGTTTTGGTGTGCAAGAATAGTACGCAGTCCTATCACAAATCATGGAGGAGGGTTCCTGCCGTGGCAGTTGAAACCAAGAACATCACCAAGGTCCTCGTGGCCAACCGCGGTGAGATTGCGGTCCGCGTTATCCGCGCGGCTCGCGACGCCAACATTGCATCCGTAGCGGTCTACGCCGAGCCCGATGCCGATGCCCCATTCGTCACGCTTGCCGACGAAGCCTTTGCACTCGGCGGCCAGACTTCCGCCGAGTCATACCTCGACTTCAGCAAGATTCTCGACGCCGCCTCCAAATCCGGCGCCGACGCCATCCACCCCGGCTACGGCTTCCTCTCCGAGAACGCCGATTTTGCTCAGGCCGTCATCGACGCCGGCCTGATCTGGATCGGCCCATCCCCGGCATCCATCGCGGAACTGGGTGACAAGGTCACCGCCCGCCACATCGCCGAGCGCGCTGACGCTCCTATGGCACCGGGCACCAAGGATCCCGTTGCCAGCGCAGAAGAAGTCGAAGCCTTCGCCGATGAGCACGGCCTCCCCGTTGCCATCAAGGCCGCCTTCGGCGGCGGTGGCCGCGGCATGAAGGTCGCGCACACCCGCGAGGAGATCAAGGATCTCTTCGAGTCCGCCACCCGCGAGGCCGTTACCGCTTTCGGCCGCGGAGAGTGCTTCGTCGAGCGCTACCTGGATAAGGCCCGCCACGTCGAGGCTCAGGTCCTCGCCGACCAGCACGGCAACGTCGTCGTCATGGGCACCCGTGACTGCTCCCTACAGCGCCGCTTCCAGAAGCTCGTCGAGGAGGCCCCTGCTCCCTTCCTTACCGATGAGCAGCGCGCCTCCATCCACGAGTCGGCCAAGCGCATCTGCCGCGAGGCGGGATACTACGGCGCAGGCACCGTGGAATACCTCGTTGGTTCTGACGGACTCATTTCCTTCCTCGAGGTCAACACCCGTCTCCAGGTGGAGCATCCCGTCACCGAGGAGACCACCGGCTTCGACCTGGTGCGTGAGCAGTTCCGCATTGCTGAGGGCCGCGAGCTCTCCATCTCCGAGGATCCGGCCCCGCGCGGCCACGCCATTGAGTTCCGCATCAACGGCGAGGACGCCGCTGCAGGCTTCATGCCGGCCCCCGGAACCGTCGTCACCTACTCCGAGCCTTCCGGTCCGGGCGTGCGCATGGATTCCGGTGTGCGCCAAGGATCCATTATCGGCGGCCAGTTCGACTCCATGCTGGCCAAGCTCATCGTGTGGGGCCCGGACCGCGCCACCGCCATCGCGCGCGCACGCCGCGCCCTGGCCGAGTACCGTATCGAGGGCCTGCCCACGGTTATCCCCTTCCACCAGGCCATCCTCACCGATCCCGCCTTCGTCGCCGAAGACGGCAACTTCACGGTCTACACCAAGTGGATCGAGGAAGAGTGGGTTAACGAGCTCTCCGCATACGTCGACCCCGCCGAAGCACCCGAGGACGAAGAACAGGAGGCTGCCCAGAAGTTCGTCGTCGAGGTGGGCGGCCGCCGTATCGAGGTGGCCCTGCCGGGCAACCTGCTCTTGGGCGGAGGCAGCAAGCGCAAGAAGTCGAAGAAGCGTCGTGGCAAGGGGGCGTCGGCAAGCGTGTCCGGTGACACCGTGACCGCGCCGATGCAGGGCAGCGTCATCAAGGTCGCCGTCGAGGAAGGCCAGGAAGTGGAAGAGGGCGAGGTCGTCGTCGTCCTCGAGGCCATGAAGATGGAGAACCCCGTCAAGGCCCATAAGTCCGGCACCGTGACCGACCTCAAGGTATCCACCGGCACGCAGATCAACAAAGGCGAGCCGATTCTGGAGATCAAGTAGCCTCGGAAGGCATGAGCGTTAACGATTCTGAGTTCGGCGTACGGTTGGCCAAGGAGCACGACCGTACCTACCTCTCCCGCCTCCTTTTCCTCGCCGATGTCCTCGGTGACGAGGACGCCCATATCGGGGATTTCCACACGCCTGATGTGGGGATGTACGTCGATGAATGGTCTCCCCATGTCGATGGCGGCGTCATCGCCGTGTCCAGCCACCGGGTCCCCGTCGGTGGTGCGTGGCTGCGCTACTACACCACTGAAACGAAGGGTGCTGCCTACGCAGGCAACCCCGAAGCGGATCCTTTTGATGAGTCCCAGTGGGCCACAGACCTCGATCCAGAGGAGATCCCCGAGCTCTTCATTGCTGTGGAGTCCCGCTACAGGGGCCTAGGCGCTGGACGACGCCTCCTGCGCAACGCCTGCGACCTCGCCGAGGCGCAGGAAGCCCCGGCCATTTCGCTGTGGATTGAGCCGGAGAACACTGGCGCCCGCAAGCTGTATGAATCCGAGGGCTTCGTCGACATCGACGTCCCGGGCCGTCCGGATGCCCACGTGATGCTCAAGCGTTTCTAGCAGCACAAGTCCGCAAAGGGTGTCGACTATACTCGACGCTTTCTCGATTTCCCCTAGAAGTGTCGACTATACTCGACACCATGGCTGGCCTCATTCCTCGCCCAAATTATCTTGCAAAATTGCACGCGATCGAGGATCGTGACCTTGTGCGTATAGTCACGGGTGTGCGTCGCTGCGGAAAGTCCGCATTGCTTTCCTTATATCGACAGGATCTCCTCAACTCGGGAGTGCCTGCTACAGACATTCTCGTCATTAATTTTGAGGACGCACGTAATGATCGGCTCCGTGAGCCGCATGCCTTCCATTCTTTCGTCGAGGAAGCCCTAGACCAAGGGCTTCGCTATCTCCATGTCGACGAAGTGCAAGAGCTCGAAGACTGGGCAAGAATCATTAACTCGTTAAGGCTCAATGATGATCTCGAAATCACTCTCACTGGTTCGAATGCCTCTATGTTTGCTGACGAATCCCTTACATTTCTTGCCGGCCGCTACATAGAGCTTCGAATGCTCCCCTTGTCATTAAGCGAGTTCACTGCCTTCACCCATCGTGAAAAGTCATCGCCAACGATCCCGACTGCCGAAGACTTTTCGGCGTGGATGCGAATCGGCGGGTTCCCTGCAAGTGTGCTGGCAAACGATGTCGGAGTTGCCTCAGATTTCAATCGTGCGCTTTTCGATTCGATTTTTACCCGAGACATCGCTCTTCGTGGCCAAATCCGTGATACATCGACGTTCCTACGTCTTGCTCAATTCATCTTCGATAATTCTGGTTCAGAGCTATCCACCCGCCGAATCCGCGGAGTTCTTAAAGCAGATGGATACGCTAGCTCCTCTGAAACCATCGATCGCTACCTCGAGTTGATGGAGGACGCCCACCTGCTATACCGCTGTCGCAGCCGTGATACTAAGGGAAAACAATGGCTGAGAAGCAACGGTAAGTACTACTTCGTAGATCCAGGATTACGTAATGCCGTACTTGGTTCCCGTGATTTCAACTTGGGCCACGACCTTGAGAATATGGTGTTTCTCGAGCTTCTTCGCCGAGACTATGAGGTGTCCACTGGCTCAGTCCCAGACGGGGAAATAGATTTCATCGCAACTCGTGGGGATGACACTTTTTACGTGCAGGTAGCTTACGCCACCTCAGAACCTTCTACACTGGAACGAGAATTAGCCCCGTTCGCGCATACCCCGGCTGGCTCACGCTGCATACTCATCACGCTAGACCGATTTCCACCGCCGACAGGCCACGTCCATTGGGTCGATGGCCTTGCGTTCCTGGCCGGACAAGACCTAGCCCCTTAAATACAGAAAGTAAACCCTCCTGCTTGGATGTTCTATCTAAGCAGGAGGGTTCAGCGGTTTTTCTAGTTGATGACGGCGATGAGGTCGCCGCCCTCTACCTTGGTGGCGGCGCCAATGGCGACGCGCTCGATGGTGCCATCCTTTGTGGCGGAGATGGAGGCTTCCATCTTCATGGCCTCGATGACAGCGATCTGGTCGCCGGCCTTGACCTCGTCACCCGGCTTGGCGGTCGGGTTCACCACGCCGGCAAACGGTGCGGCCACGTGGCCATCGTTGGACGGGTCAGCCTTCTCCACGGTGGCGACGGTGGACTCCACGTTGTTGTCACGCACCTTGAGCGGGCGGATCTGGCCGTTGACGTTGAGCACCACGTTACGGATACCCTTCTCGTCCGGCTCACCCATCGCGTCAAGACGCAAGGTGATGGGCTTGAGGTCTGCGCGGTCGTTGGAGCCCTCCGGGAAGTGGTGAACAATGTAGTCCTTGCCCTCTTCCAGACCGTAGAAGAAGACGGTATCCGTCAGCGCCTCGGTATTGCCGTAGGTGCGGCGGAACTCGTTGAACTCCTCGAACTGCTTCGGGAAGAGCAGGCGGTTGAGGGAAGCACGGCGCTCGGTGGAATCGTCCGAAGTCAGGTGCGCCTTCTCTTCTTCCGGCACGGGCTTGACGGCGACGTCGCCAGGCGCGCGGCCTTCCAGGACCTTGTCGCGCAGCGGCGGCCAGCCACCCGGAGGCGTACCAAGCTCACCGCGTAGGAAGGCGATGACGGAATCCGGGATGTCGTACTTGGTCGGGTCGGCCTCAAAGTCAGCCGGGTCCACGCCAGCGCCCACGAGGTGCAGAGCAAGGTCACCGACCACCTTGGAGGACGGGGTCACCTTGGTCGGGCGGCCAAGCATCTCGTTCACCGCAGCGTAGGTGTCCTCGATGATTTCGAAGCGGTCCTCCAAGCCCAGCGCGGTAGCCTGCGCGCGCAGGTTGGACAGCTGGCCGCCCGGAATCTCGTGGCGGTAGACACGGCCGGTCGGTCCAGGAATACCCTTCTCGAACGGCTGGTAGAGCTGGCGCACGGCCTCCCAGTAGGGCTCCA
>NZ_CABTZR010000096.1 GCF_902489365.1 uncultured Corynebacterium sp.
AGGGCAGAACGATGACGTTACCGAGATTGTCGAGCTCTAGGAACTCAAAATGAGAGGGATCCTTTTTGTTGGCGGTCACGAGGATCCTACGGTTGGTGACAAACGCGGCGCCATCCACCCCGCTTGCTTTCGTAGCGGCGGCTTCCAAGACAATCTCGTCGACGCCAAGGCCTTCCACAACGGCTACTGCGGCAGCGTGCACAATCTCGGAATCGCCAGCACGTTTAAGTGCAGCGCCGAGATCTGGCCGGTCTGTCAATGCAATTTGGGGTCCTGTCATGCACACGAGACTAACAACACATCAAAAATAATGACTGGATGCGCTGAATCATGCCGAAGAGCGCCCCCTAGCAAAGGGGTGATAGAAGGGGTGTCACGGATGCACGCTAGGAACCTCGGTACTTTGTGACGGTATGAGTCCTACGTTCACGCCAGCAAAGTTTGATGATACTTGGATCTACCGCCTTACAAAGTTCCCGTGGCCGGAACCGGCGCCGAGCAAAGATGAAGTGCGCCGCCACTCGTGGGGAATGACGTACAAGAGCAATAGGGCGTTTGCGACCCCGCTAGGGGTTGAGAACATCAACGCAAGGGCGGCCAAGTACTACAAAGCATCTCTCGAGCAAAACTGGGGGGTCACCGGTGCCCAGGAAGCGCATCAGGTTATCGATGCCCTACTCGAGGGTGATCAGCACCTAGAAAATGACTTGCTTTTGCCGCTCGCATACGCCGTGAAGGACATCCCCGAGCGCGAGCTAGATGCGGAAGTGGAGGAAAGGGTCGAGTTCCTCAAAGACTTCTTTGTTGTCCAAGGTGTGGATCCGCGTCGTGGGGAACATAAGTTCCGCTACCTCGTACGGATGCTGCGCTCCGAAAACTTTGCCAAAGCAGCGGCTCCGGCACTACCCACCACTACGCGCGCATGGGACATAATCCGAATTCACAGCGTTGGTGGTCCGGCAACGGAGCTGGGATGGCTCTCTCCGGAAGAGTTTCTTCAGATTTCAGATAAGGCCGTGGCGGCCCTGCAGCGCTACTTTGTGTCGTGGGCTGACGTAGCCGCAAGTTTCTGGTGGGGACGAATGATCTGGGCAAGCGACGGTGAGCCCGACGTTGCCGCTGCGATGAAGGACCAATCGCAACGGCTCACCGAGTTGCTCGCACACAGTGATTCACCTTGGGTGCGCGTGCCCCTGCACGACATTGCCGCCGAGGAGCCATTTTCATCCCTGGACGGTCTGCACTAGGACTTAGGAAGCTTGGCAGTTTGACGGTGCGGGGACGTCGCGGAAGCGGTCGATGAGGTAGTTCGTGCCCTGCAGGACCGAGCGGACCGTGGGCGCGGCGTGGTTGGTGCCCGAGCCCGGGCTCACGTTGACCGCCCGGGCGTCCTCAAAGTAGACGGTGCCACCTGCTGCGCAGAAGTCGTCGGCCATGCGGCGCGCTTGCTGGTAGGGGATGATGTCATCGGTCGGGGAGTTGACCACCATCATCGGGGCATTGAGAGCACGCTGGCCGAGGCGCTGCTCGTGCAGCATGCGGGAGGCCACCGGCTTGCGGCGCAGGAGCTCGGCGAAGGATTCGCCGCTCGTGGTCAGCTCACTGGTTCGAACATTTCCCCAGGTAGACATCGATTCGCGCAAGCAAAAGGTGGCGGCGTCGGCGAGGAATTTGTGGCCGCGCGGATTCATCTCACCGATGATCTCCCGGGAGAACTCTGGGCTGCGCTCCGCAAAACCATTGATGGCGTAGCCCAACACGTGAACGAGGGCTGAGCCGTCGACCGCCTGCATCACCTCGAAGAGGTCCGCTGGCGGTGCGCCAGCGAAGGTTCCCTTGACGTTGAGCTCGGGGGCGTAGCTAGCGGCGTATTCGCCTGCAGCGGCAGCTGCACCGCCGCCTTGGGAATAGCCGACAAATCCCACGGGGGAATCGGAGGGAGCACCGGCGAGCCGGAGCGCGGCGCGGGCGGCGTCAAGAACCGCGTGAGCCTCCTCGACGTTGTTGACATAAGAATGGTGCCCGGGGGTTCCGAGCCCGATGTAGTCCGTGACTACCACGCGCACGCCTTGGGAGGCCGCGTAGTTATAGACGCGCGCGGCCGCAGCTTCATAGCGCTGGTCAAGCCGGTTGCCGTCGGCGGCGAAGTGGGCTCGGGAAGGCGCGCACTGGTCGCCCGCCCCGCGAGTTCCTGGAGCGTAGACGATGGTGGGTCGCTCGCCTGGTCCGGTCCATGGTGCTAAGGGCTCGTAGACCATGCCGGTCACCGTGGTGGGGGCGCCATTCATGAGGGTGGAGGAATAAGAGATAACAGTGGCCTTAACGCCGGGTTGGTCTATCGGTGACGCCGATTGGACGCTGCCCGGCTCCACCGCGTGGGCGGCGGGCGATGCCAGAATCAGGGCAGCGGTGGTCGTTAGCACTGTTAACAGGGATTTTATTCGCACAAAGCTCAGAGTAGCCTGCGGCGTCGTGGTTCGCATCCGCGCTAAGCTGGCACGCATGGGAATCTATTATCGCAAGCGCAAGAAGACCGGAAAGAACAGCTGGATCAACCTCTCCGGCTCTGGTGCCTCGATGTCGACGAAGGTCGGCCCCGTGACGTTTAACTCCCGCGGCGGCATGTGGGTCAACCTGCCCGGCGGCCTGAATTTCCGGGGACGCTGGCGCTAATGACCACCCACCCCAGGCTGCATCGTGTCATATGTGCCTAGTGCGGCAGGTGGAACAAACCCTCGTCGTTGACATCCATCAACCCATCCTCGAGCAGTGAGGCCTGTGCGCGTGAACGCTGTGCTGTATCCGGCCATACCGCATCCAGGTCGGCTTGGGTAACTGGGTGGGGTGAGCCGCGGAGGACGTCGAGAAGCAGCCCTCGCACTTGCCGGTCCGTGCCGGTGAACTTTTGCACGCGCTTCTTGGCCCGCGCGGTCTCTTCTTCGCTGGGCTCCGGACAGCCCGCAAGCTGCCAAGCGCACGTGGACTTGATGGGGCAGGCAGCACAGTCGGGGTTCTTCGCCGTGCACACCAGTGCGCCGAGTTCCATGAGTGCGGCCGAAAAACGCGGACCGTTCTCGTCCGGAAGCAAGGCTTCTACCTGTGCCAATTCGCGTTTCGCGGGAGTCGGGGCAAGGAAGCGACCCTCCTCGGCGCGGGCGTAGACGCGGCGGACGTTGGTATCCACCACCGGAACGTTGTGGCCAAAATGGAAACAGGCCACGGCGCGCGCGGTGTACTCACCGATCCCCGGTAGCGCCAAGAGCTTGTCGACGTCCCCCGGGACCGGCCCTTCACCAATCTCCTTCGCGCATTCCCATAAGCGCAGTGCGCGGCGCGGGTAGCCCAGCTTGCCCCACGCGCGCAGGACATCCGCTTTGGAGGCCGCCGCGAGGTCCTGTGGGGTGGGCCAGCGGCGCATCCACTCCTCCCACTGCGGGGCTACGCGTGCGACGGGGGTTTGCTGGCTCATGACCTCGCTTAAGAGCACACCCCACGCCGAGGTACCCGGCCGGCGCCACGGCAGGGGGCGCTCATGAGCATCGAACCATTCCACGACAGCTTGGGTATCCATAGGCACCTCAGTGTAGGGCTCTGAGGACTAAGCTGAGAAACATGCCTCTAGCAAAAGTTCCTCAAAATCCACAGAAAGTGTGGGAAGCCCTTCAGCAAGGTAATCAACGCCTCGTAACGGGCAACCTCATTGCCGTCAACCAGGATGCGAAGCTGCGCGCTGGCTTGACCCAGGGCCAGGATCCGCGCGTCATCGTGTTGGCCTGCTCGGACTCCCGAGCGCCGATCGAGCACGTGTTCAACATTGGTTTCGGCGATGCTTTCGTCATCCGCACCGCGGGCCACATTTTGGACAGCGCGGTGATGGCCTCGCTGGATTATGCCCTAGAAAACCTCCACGCCAACCTGCTCGTTGTCATGGGGCATCAGTCCTGCGGTGCAGTGGGCGCGGCTAAGGACTTCCTGGATGGTGGCGAATTGCCCACGGGCCTGCAACGCCCAATCATCGAGCAAGTTGCCGCGGCCTCGATGGTGGCCAAGCGCGATGGCCGCGAAGACCGCGCTGACTTCGAGCGCGAAAACACCGCGCAGGTGGTTTCCCAGATCATCTCTGACATCCCGGCTGCACGCCGGCTTCTCGACGCCGGAACGCTCGGCATCGTCGGCCTGCGCTACCTCCTGGAGGATTCCAGCGTGGAGACCGTCGTCCTGCACGGCGTTCACTAGGCTCGCCGACTGGTCCGGGCACTGAGCGGGGACTAAGCGCATAGAAGTCGCTGCTCAAGACACGCGGCCCCGGGCTGGCCCGGGTTGAGCTCGAGTCCCCTTAAACTAAGAGCTGTGACTGAGCCATCCCGTACCCCGAAGCAGCTGCCGCGAGAGATTTACCTGCGTCGCCGAATCGCCGCGCTCGTGGCGATTCTGGTACTCGTGGTTATCCTTATTTGGGCTGCCACCGCGCTCTTTAGCGGTTCGAAGGAGGACCCGGGAGCCGAGTCGCAGCAGGCGGCGGCGTCGGGCACTCTGACTCCGTCGGAGGATGCAACCTCGGCGGTGGAGACGACCGAGTCCACCGCGTCTGAGGAATCCACCGAGCCCGAGGCGGGGGAGGCGGATAAAGAAGAACCGACCTCCGAGGAAAAGCCAGCTGAGCTCACCGTTGATCCATCCAAGACAACGTGTACCCTCCAGGACCTTAAAGTGATGGCCAAGACCAACGAGGACAGCGTCCCCGCCGGTAAGATGCCAACCTTCTACTTGGAGGTATTCAACCCGACGACGGAGGACTGCTCTATCGATCTCGATGAAGAGCAGCTGCGTTTCGAGGTTTACAAGATGGGCTCCAACGAACGCGTGTGGTCCGATACCGATTGCTATGCCTCAGTGGAAACCGGCAAGCAGACTTTCAAGTCCGGTGAGACGCGCTACTTCCAGGCGGATTGGTCCCGCAAGCGTTCCGAGCCGGGCAAGTGCACCGAGCGCGAGGAAGCCGAGCCAGGCGCTTACTTCCTGCATACCGTCATCGGGGAAAACTACTCCCCAGCGTTGCCGTTCAACTTGCTTTAAGCGCTGCAATCGCCTCGCTCAGCGTTGCGGCTTGGCGCACCTGCATGCTACCGCCGACCTCCACCTTTCCGGGAGGGACGATGGCGTAGCGGTAACCCAAGCGGGACGCTTCTGCCAAGCGGCGGTCCAGGTTCGGTACGCGGCGAACTTCGCCGGCCAGGCCCACCTCACCGATGACCACCGTCTTCGGTGGTAGCGGCTGCTCGTGCAAGGAAGACCACGTGGCGAGCGCTACGGCGAGATCCGTCGCCGGCTCTTGGATCTTCATGCCGCCCACCGTGGCCACGTAAGCGTCTTTGTCGTTGGTGCGTTCACCGGCCCGGGCCTGCAGTACGGCGAGCACCATCGGGACACGGTTGGCATCGAGCCCCGTGACCACGCGCCGCGGGTTCTTCGCCACGGGGTCGACGGTCAGCGCCTGCACCTCGGCCAGGATGGGGCGCACACCATCCATGGCGACGGTCACCGCCGAGCCGTCTGGGGTGCTGCCGCGGTGGGAGAGGAAGAGGCCGGAAGGGTCCGCCACCTCCCGGATGCCAGCGGCGGTTTGCTCAAAACAGCCCATCTCATCGGTGGCGCCGAAGCGGTTCTTGAGTCCCCGGAGCAGACGCAGGGAGGATTGGCGGTCACCTTCAAAGTTCAACACGACGTCCACGAGGTGCTCGAGCACGCGCGGGCCAGCGACGTTGCCGTCCTTGGTCACGTGTCCGACGAGGAGGATGGGGATTCCGGTGGTTTTGGCCAGCGTGGTCAGGGCTGCGGTCACCGCACGCGACTGTGCCACGCCACCGGCTACGCCCTCCACCCCGGCTGCGTGCATGGTTTGGACGGAGTCCACGATGAGGAGGCTGGGCTTGAGCTGCTCGACGTGACCAAAGACGACATCCAAATTCGATTCGGCCGCGAGGTAGAGCGTCTCGTGCAAGGCCCCAGTGCGCTCGGCTCGGGCGCGGACCTGCCCGGCGGATTCCTCGGCCGTGGCATAGAGGGCGGTGCGGCCCAGCTGTGCCCAGCGGGAGGCGACCTCCAATAACAGAGTAGATTTTCCGACTCCCGGCTCACCCGCCATGAGCACCACCGAACCGGGAACGATGCCGCGGCCAAGAACCCGGTCGAGCTCCCCGATGCCAGTGTTGAGGGCCTTCGTGGCGGCAGCGCCCACCTTCGTAATCGGAACCGCTGGGCTCGTCGGCGTTAGGCCGGTTGGTCGGCGCCCAGATACAGCGGCCTGGGCCGCGGTGCTGCTTTCTGACGCCGCGGTTTCCTGCAACGTTCCCCATGAACCGCACTCGGGGCAGCGGCCGAGCCACTTGGGGGAGACGAAGCCGCATTCGGAGCACGTGTGGACGGGACGAACCTTTTTTGCCATGCCCATCACTCTAGTAAGCGGTGTGGACATTCATGTCGCGGGCAGGATCGCACACCTTTTCATCGTGCGAGATATGTACAGTGGCGTTACAGTGTTAGCCAGGTTACATCTTGTGTGTGCCTGCCCCTCTTCATCCCCGTCCGATTCCTCACAACAAGAGGGTATTTCCATGAAGATTCGTCGTACCCTCGTTGCTCTGGCCGCTGCTACCTCCCTGGCTGTAGCCGGCGCCCCGGCCGCTTCCGCCGCTACGTACCCGGAACCGCTCAACCAGGTTATGGATGAGATGGTGAAGTACGGCGGCC
>NZ_CABTZR010000097.1 GCF_902489365.1 uncultured Corynebacterium sp.
CTGTGCAGCGTTGCCGTCAAGGAGTTTGTTAAACAGCATTCCTGTGGCGGTGGCGTCGGCTATTGCCACGTGAGCGTTCGGATTGGCTAGGCCGACAAGTTCAAGCAATGAGGACAGTTTGTCGGACGGTGCATCGACAAGCTGCTTAGCTAGTGCGATAGTATCGACGAAACCAAAGAACACTGCATCATCCGGTGTTCCAGGCGGAGTAATGCGGTCAACTTCGGCCGCAAGCATCTTTGAATCAAACGGGGCGTTGTGAGCCATGAGCACCATGCCGTCAAGGCGGGCCGCGAACTCGGTATAGATGTCACGAAACGGTGGGGCCTGGGCAACATCTGCGTTGGTGATGCCGTGGATATGCGCGTTGTTTATGGCCTTCCCGTCAGGGTTGAGCAACGTATGCCACTGGTCGACCAAGTTAAACGATTCATCGAAACGAGCGACAGCTAATTCAATGATGCGGTCGTAGCGTTTGTTAAAGCCCGTAGTCTCTGTATCAATAATAGTAACCTCAGCAGATTCAAGACCTACTCAATGGGCGCCCCAGAAAAGTCCTCAACTGGTACACGCCAGAAGAGAAAATCCAAGAACTATTCAAGTGATGCATCCACCACTTGAAACCGCCACATGAAACAAGGTTGGTTTTGGCAACTCGGGCAGTTTTGACTTGGGGGGTCTAAAAGCGTGGGCTAGTCGGTGTGGCTTAGCAGGCGCGGCACCACCTTGCCCGTGGCATTGCGCGGCAGCTTGTCCAGGAAGTGGACATCGCGCGGCACGGAGTGGTCGGCGAGGTTCTCGCGAACCCAGGTGCGGATGGCGTCGGCAGTCACGGTGTTGCCCAAGGCGTCGCGCGTGGTCACCGCCCACACGGCGATGCGCTGGAAAGTGGTTTCATCCTCCACGCCGCCGGCATGCACCTCTGCGATACCCGGCATGGTTTCAAGCACCTCCGTCACCGACTGCGGGTGCACGTTCTCGCCGCCGACGATGATCATGTCATCGGCGCGGCCCACCACGTGAAGGTAGCCGTCGGGGTCGATATAGCCCAAGTCGCCGATGGAGATGAGGCCATCAACCTTGTTGAGCGGAATCTTCGGGTTGGTATAGCCAATGAGCGCGGTGGAGTTGGTCAGGAAGATTTCGCCGACCTCGCCGCGCGGGACTTCCTTACCATCCTCATCGAGGATGCGCAGCTTCGTGCCAGAGGCAATCTTGCCGCCGATGGTTGGGTCCTTAGCCACCTCTTCCATGGTGGCCGTCGATGCCAGCGCCAGCTCCGTGGAGCCATAGACGTTGCAGAGAATCGGGCCGAAGCGCTCGTGGGTTTCTTTGACGATCTCCGGGGTCAGCGCATGCCCTGCAGACGCAATGAACTGCAGGCTTGAGGTGTCATAGGCCGAATCTGGGTCCGCCTGCACCATCTGACGGAAGAAAACCGGGGAGGAGAGCAGGCCATCGAGCTGGTAGCGCTGGATGTCATCGAGTGCGGCCGCCGGATCGAAGACGCGGCGGGTGACAATGGTATTGCGCAGGCCCAGCGCGATGTTGAGGCAGGCCCAGCCCCACGTGTGGAAGATGGAGGCGGTCATTTGCACCTTCTGGTCCCCACGCCACGGCACCGCATCCACGATGGAGGCAACCACCACCGGCAGAGTGGGCTCTGGGCGCATAATGCCCTTGGGGATGCCAGTGGTGCCGGAGGACATCAGCACGATATGCCCATGCTTGGGCCAGGTCGGAAGCTTCTGCTCCTCGACGTCCCGCGGGTTCACCACGATCTGGCGCAGCGTCGGGGCCTGGGCCAGCTCAGCCGGGATCTCCTCGCCGGACTCATGACCAATCACGACCTGCACGCCAGCAACGGGGTTGGGGCTAGCGCTGTCTGCGGGGGCGAGGCGGTCAGCGAATTCATCGTCGATAACGAGCACGTTGATGCGGTTTTCCTCAATGCATCCGGCGAGCTGCTCGGGGGAGGAACCAACGTTGAGCAGGAAGATGTGCGCTCCGGCATAACCTTTGGCGGCCAGCGGGGTGATGATGCCACGGCCATTGCGAGCCATAACGCCAAGGCGGATCTCGTCGAGGCCCAAAGAAAGCAGCCAACGCGCGAAGGTGCGGGAGTGATCGCGCAGCTGGCGGTAGGTGAGGGCCCCGTCGTCGTCGATAAGCGCTAGGCGTTCTGGGCAGGTCAGGTAGGCCTGCTCCACCTCGCGGGCGGTGGTGAAACGGTAGCGGGCGAGAACCGGCGCGGTGGAGAGCACTGCCCGTGGGCCGCCAGCGGGGCTGATAAGGCCGGCGCGAAAGAGGGCGGGGACAAAACGCGCGAGAGCGGCGGCATGGAAGGTGAGATCAGAAAGCTTCATAGGGTTCTCATCGTAGGGAAGGGGTAGAAGGTTACGGGGAGGCGCTTAGCGCGCCTGTTTTTAAAACGACAAATTGTTACAGTTGTTGCTATTGTTACACGAGATTAACTGCTAGCTTAGTTTAATATGGTTTCGGTTAAGAACATACCCTTTTCTCGAAAGGACATCAGTCACGTGAAGTTTACCCAGCGCATCACTGCCCTCTGCGCCTCCCTCCTCGTGGCAGTAAGTCTGTCCCAGGCTCCGCAGGCTGCTGCCGGCGAGCGAAACCTCGTTGCCTTTGGCGATTCCGTATTGGCGGATCCGCAGCTAGATGTTTACCTCTCCTCGCGCCTCGGCTCCTCCAACCGCAACCCGAGTCTCGACTGTCCCTCCGGCAATAACTACGCCAAGCGCGTCGCTTCCAAGCTGGGCATGCCGGTGGCGGATTTCTCCTGCTCCGGTGCGGTCTCAATGTCCCAGGGTCCGCAGATGAACGCGCAGGTCGATGATGCCATCCGTCGTGGCGCGCTCAGCCCGGACACCCAGCGTGTGCTCTATGCGGGCGGCTTTAACGATACGTATAACAATGCCCAGCTTTCCGACGCCGACATGCGTGCCCGCTTTGTTGGCGCAAATGCGCCGATTATCAACAAGATTCGTGCAGCAGCCCCCAATGCCCGCATTCAGATCGTGGGTTATCCGACCATCGGCTCGGGCGACCGCTACTGCCTCCTCCACTTTGGTCCGAAGCCGGCCGATGCCACGGCCCTGCCGATGGTGCAGCGCTATGAAAACGTCACGCAGTGGATGCAGGTGGACCTAGCGCACGCGACGGGTACCGAGTTTGTGGACATGAAGCCGATGACCTGGGATCGCGGAATGTGCGCCGATGCCAATAAGCGACTGTGGGCAGGTCTGGTGGACTTCTCTGCCGGTCCCGGAAACCTACCGCTGCACATCAATGCTCGCGGTCACGAGTTTGTGGCTAACCATCTGGCTAGCTTCTAGAAACGTGTTCTTCTGCCTTTTAGGCCCGGGCAACGCTGCCCGGGCCTTTCGCGTACCCTCGCGGACATGGCTGTTAATGAAAATCTAAATGAAAATAACTCTCAGCAAGGCTCGGAGGTTGTCCGCGGCGTGATTGCGCGCGCGAAGGGCGAGCCCGTCGAGACCGTTAACATCGTCGTGCCCGCCCCGGGCGAGCACGATGTCGTGGTCAAGATTCAGGCCTGCGGAGTGTGCCACACCGACCTGGCCTACCGCGATGGCGATATCGAGGACGCCTTCCCCTTCCTGCTCGGGCATGAGGCGGCGGGCGTCGTCGAGCGCGTGGGCGATGCCGTCACCCACGTCGAGGTCGGTGACTTTGTGGTCCTGAACTGGCGCGCGGTGTGCGGCGAGTGCCGCGCTTGTAAGAAGGGCGAGCCGAAGTACTGCTTCAACACCCACAACGCGTCCGCTCGCATGACGCTTGCCGAGGGCGACGCCGACGCCGGCACCGAGCTCACCCCGGCGCTCGGCATCGGCTCCTTTGCCGAGAAGACCCTGGTCCATGAAGGCCAATGCACCAAGGTCAATCCGGAGGCAGACCCGGCGGCCGCGGGCCTGTTGGGCTGTGGCGTGATGGCCGGCCTGGGTGCTGCGGTCAACACCGGTGACGTCAAGCGCGGCGAGTCCGTCGCGGTCTTCGGTTGCGGTGGCGTCGGTATGGCGGCCATCGCTGGCGCGGTGCTGGCGGGTGCCTCGAAGGTCATCGCCGTGGACCTGGACCCGGACAAGTTGGAGCTGGCCAAGCAGTTCGGTGCGACCCACACCATCGCGGCGAAGGACAAGTCCGAGGACGAGGTCATCGAGGCAGTCCGTGAGCTCACCGAGGGCTTCGGCACCGACGTGGCCATCGACGCCGTGGGCATTCCAGCTACCACCCGTCAGGCCTTCTACTCCCGCGACCTAGCCGGCCGCATGGTCATGGTTGGCGTTCCGAACCTCACCAGCCGCTTCGACGTCCCAGCCATCGACTTCTTCGGCCGCGGCGGATCGCTGAAGTCCTCCTGGTACGGCGACTGCCTGCCGGAGCGCGACTTCCCCATGTACGTCGACCTCTCCCTGCAGGGCCGCTTCCCGCTGCAGGACTTCGTGTCCGAGCGCATTGGCCTCGACGACGTGGAGGAGGCTTTCGCTACCATGAAGGCCGGCAAGGTACTTCGATCCGTAGTGGAGCTGTAAATGATCATTGAACAGTTTGTAACTTCAGGAAAGTTTCGCCTCGACGGTGGCGAGTGGGACGTGGACAATAACGTCTACATCCTGGCCGCAGGTGGCGCGTCAAGCGACGCCGAGTGCTACATCATCGATCCTTCCCACGACGCCGAGCGCGTCATCGACGAGGTAGGACAGCGCACCGTCAAGGGCGTTTTACTCACCCACGCGCACAACGACCACTGCGAGCTCGCACCCCAGGTGGCTGAGCACTTCGGCGTGTCCGTGTACCTGCACCCGGATGACCGTCCCCTGTGGGAGGAAACGCACGAGGATGCGACTTTCGTGCCGCTGGAGGACAACCAGCTTTTCACCGTGGGCGATAGTGACTTCGTGGTCTTCCACACGCCGGGTCACTCGCCGGGATGCGTGGTGCTCTACATCGCGGACGAAGGCACGCTGCTGTCGGGAGATACCCTCTTCAACGGCGGGCCGGGTGCCACCGGCCGCAAGTACTCCGACTTCGACGTCATCATCGAGTCCCTGCGCAACCGCGTGCTGAACCTCCCGCCGGAAACCCGCGTCCTGCCGGGCCACGGCGACGAGACCGCCATTGGTGCTGAGGCTGCGCGTATCGACGAGTACATCGCACGCGGCTACTAGGTCGGGGTGCGGGCAGCCTTGATGCCTGCTACCACCGTGGCAGCAAGCGAGAGCCCAAACCATACCCACGCATCCGCTATGCCCGCGCTGAAGGCGCGGGCTTTTTCCTGCACCGCGAACTGCGCGTCCGTGCTTAAGACCGCGGGCAAGGTCGCGGTGCCATAGCTGGCAATGAATAGCGCGCCAATGAGCACGAAGAACGCTCCCGACACAATGGACAAGGTATTCGTGCGCACAGGGCCGAGGACCACCTCGCGTCCGCGCAGCCAGGACCACGAGCCCACATTGAGGCGCTCCCACAGTGCAGCCAGCACAAAGAGCGGTGCAGCCATGCCCGCGGCATACGCCATCATGATGAGTCCGCCGTAGAGCGCGCTGCCGGACGCTGCGGCCGTGGTGAGAACAGCACCTAAGAGTGGGCCCGCGCAAAAGCCCGCGAAGCCATAGACCGCGCCGAGCAGAAACACCTTGCCCCGCGCTTTACCGGACAAGGCATCCATACCGGGGATGCGGAAACCGCCGCCCAAGGCGGTAAAGATTCCCAGCGCGATGATGATCCAGCCCGCCACCGTGATGACCTGGCTGCGGTATTGCGCGAGGATTGCAGCCAGCCCCATGCCGATGGGCACGAGCGTGGTGCACAGGCCTAAGAAAAAGACCAGGGTCTTCAGCAGCAGCTGGCGCTGCGATTCAAAAGCATAGGCAAAGAAGGCTGGCACCAACAGCGCTGAGCAGGGGCTGATCAAGGTCAGTACACCGGCGATGACGGCGCCAAAAACTCCGATACTCATACGCTCACCCCCACTGCATAGCCGCCTAAGAACGCGGTCAGAACCACGAGCGCGATGAAGATCCACACGATGAGTGGCGGCTTATCCATTGGCCGCCTTGCCTAGCTGTTCCCGAATGGTCTGTTCAAAGACTTCCGGTGGCTGCGCGCCACCAATGAACTGATCGCCCACCACGAAGGCCGGGGTGCCCGTAATACCAATCTGGGAGGCGTAGCTGGTGGCTGTCTCGATGACTTCGGCGTAGGTATCATCCGTGGCCTGCTGGCGGAACTTATCCAAGTCCGCAACGCCGGCCTTCTCAGCGAACTTCATGAAGTCCTCGATACCGAATTCTGGGTGGCCACTGATGTCCTTGCTGGCGGTGTAGAGCTCGTGCTTGAACTCCTGGAACTTACCCTGTGCCGCGGCCGCGCGCCCGGCCTTGGCAGCTTCGACGGCGGCGGGGCCGTTCACGGGGAAGTCATTCCACTCGATGCGCACCAGGCCCTTCTCCACGTACTTCTTAAGGATATCCGGCTCGGTGACATTAGCGTGGCGGGAGCAGAACGGGCACTCGAAATCGGAGAACTCCGAAATCACCACGGGTGCATCCACCGCACCCACGGCGAAAGGATC
>NZ_CABTZR010000098.1 GCF_902489365.1 uncultured Corynebacterium sp.
CCGTTTGCCACCATTGAACCCAATGTCGGCCTCGTTGAGCTCCCCGATTCCCGCCTGAACCGCCTTGCGGAAATCTTCAACTCCGAGCGCATCCTTCCGGCTACCGTGTCCTTCGTGGATATCGCCGGCATCGTGGAGGGTGCGTCTAAGGGTGAAGGTATGGGCAACGCCTTCCTCGCCAACATCCGTGAGGCCGATGCCATCTGCCAGGTGGTGCGCGCCTTCGCCGATGAGAACGTGATCCACGTCGACGGTGAGGTCAATCCGGCGCACGACATCTCCGTTATTAATACCGAGCTCATCCTCGCGGACCTGCAGACCATCGAGAAGGCCCTGCCGCGCTTGGAAAAGGAAGCCCGCAAGAACAAGGACCTAGCAGAGACCGTGGAGGAGACCAAGAAGGCCCAGGCCATCTTGGAAGATGACCGCACCCTCTTCGCCGCTTCCAAGAGCAACGAGATCGACCTATCCCTCCTGCGCGAGCTGCACCTCATGACCGCGAAGCCCTTCCTCTATGTCTTCAACTCGGATGAGGCCGTGCTCACCGATGACGCCAAAAAGGAGGAGCTGCGCCAGCTTGTCGCCCCTGCGGAATGCGTCTTCCTCGAT
The DNA here is from genome assembly GCF_902489365.1 of uncultured Corynebacterium sp. Classification (GTDB taxonomy): domain Bacteria; phylum Actinomycetota; class Actinomycetes; order Mycobacteriales; family Mycobacteriaceae; genus Corynebacterium. Next base: position 610 of record NZ_CABTZR010000098.1, read on the forward strand.
GCCCAGACCGAAACCGACCTCCTTGAGCTCGATGAGGCGGAGGCACTGGAACTGCTCGAGTCGGTGGGCCAGGAAGAGCCTGGCTTGGCGACGTTGGCCAAGGCCGGCTTCGCCACCCTCGGCTTGCAGACCTACCTGACCGCAGGCCCGAAGGAAGCCCGCGCATGGACCATCAAGCAGGGTTCTGCGGCTCCGCAGGCTGCGGGTGTTATCCACACCGACTTTGAGAAGAAGTTCATCAAGGCCGAAATCGTCTCCTTCGATGACCTAGACGCCGCTGGCTCCATGGCTGAGGCCCGCAACGCTGGCAAGGTGCGCCAGGAGGGCAAGGAGTACATCATGCAGGATGGCGACGTCTGCGATTTCAAGATCGGCGGCTAACTCGTGCGCTCATAGTGCGTAGGCTGTGGGCATGAGTATCGCCCACATCCTAGACCGCGCAGCAGAGGCCACGCAGTGGCAAGAAGCTCTCTACAAGGATCTCCACCAGCATCCTGAGCTCAGCATGGAGGAGGAGCGTACCCGCGGTGTTATCGCGGATAAGCTCCAGGAGTTTCCAGGAGTTGAGGTGCTGGAATTCGGCGGGGGAGTAGTCGGCATCCTCCGCAACGGCGAAGGAGCGACCGTTTTGGAGCGCGCCGATTTCGACGGCCTGCCGATCACAGAGGACACCGGCCTGGACTACTCCGCTACGGGCGAGGCAATGCACGCCTGCGGCCACGATGCCCATGTGACCGCTTTGTTGGGTGCCACGGAGGCGCTGGCGAAGGCCGCTGACGCGTGGTCCGGTACCTTCATCGCCCTGTTCCAGCCGGGCGAAGAGACCGCCGAGGGTGCTCAGTCCATGGTGGACGCGGGCCTCACCGATAAAGTCCCCACCCCTGACGTGGCCTTTGGCCAGCACATCTTCATTGATAAGAATGCCCCCGCTGGCAGCGTACTCATCGCGTCCGGCCCGGTCTTGTCTACAGCGACCTCACTCACCGTCACCGTTTATGGTAACGGTTCTCATGGCTCGATGCCGCACCTCAGCGTTGATCCGGTGGTGCTCGCCAGCTCCATCGTTCTGCGGCTGCAAACAGTTGTCTCCCGTGAGGTCGACCCTCACCACTTCGCCGTGTTGACCGTTGGCGCCCTGCAGGCGGGATCGAAGGCCAATATCATTCCGGGTTCGGCGACTTTATGCATCAACATCCGTGCCTATGACGAAGACGTCCGGGATCACATCGTTGAGGCGATTCACCGCATTGTTAAGGCGGAGTGCCGGGCAGCGATGTCCCCGCGCGAGCCGGAGATCCTGCAGAGCGATAATTTCCCCCTCACCGTCAACGATGAAGACGTGACCGAAAAGGTGCGCGCCCAGCTTATCGACGTCCTGGGGAGCGGCAATGTCCTCGATATGGAGCCGTGGACCGCATCGGAGGACTTCTCGCGGATCCCCGATGCCTTCGGCGCTCCCTATTGCTTCTGGGGCTTCGGCGGCCGTACCGATGGCGCATCAATTCCCAACCACAACCCGCGCTTTGCGCCGGAGCTGCAGCCGACGCTGACTACCGCGACCCAGGCACTCATCGCCGCAGCCTACGCCTACGTGGGTAATTAATCCTCCATCGCCGATTGCACCACGGAGAGTACCGTGCGCCGCGCCGCGGAATCATCGAGGTGGGAATCCACCAGCGTGACGAGCGCCTCCAAAACCAGCAGGAAGGCCACTCGGGAGGCATCCTGCAGCTCCGCGCGAAACGTCCCATCAGGGGAGGGGATGACCAGCGTGTAGGAGGCGAGCTCCGCCAGGGGCGAGGAGGTAAACGAGGTCAGCGCGATGAGCTTTGCACCCGCTTCGAAGGCTGCGGTGGCGGCGTTGAGCGTGAGCGTGGTTGATCCGGATCCGGAGACCACGAGGCACACACTGTCTTTATCTAATTGCGTCGCGGCGATGTGCTGGCCCATGGCCTCCGCTACGAACTCGGCGGGGCGCCCGATGCTTGTCAGTCGCAGCGCCATGGTTTGCGCTAGGGGAGCGGAGAGGCCGTTGCCCACGACGAGGACGCGCCTGGCCTGTGTCAATACCTCCACCGTTGCGGTCAGCTCATCCTCGTTGAGCAGGGCAGTGAGCCCATGCAAGTAGTTGCTAAAGGAGGCAATCTCGGCGGACATGCGGCCGACGTGGGTGGAGTCGGCGTCAGGAAGCGGTTTCGGGCGCTGCGCGATTTCCTGCGTGAGCGCTACGCGCAGTTGCTGGTATCCGTCATAGCCCAGCGCCTTTGCGGTGCGGATGACGGAGGTACGCGACGTTCCCACCTTAGCCGCCAGCTGGTCCGCAGTGGCGTGGAGGACAAAGTCCATGTCCTCCAAAATGGCTTGGGCCACGCGCTGCTCGATGGGCTGCAGGCTCGGCATGCGCGTAGTGATGTGTGCGGACGGCGGGGCGAAATCAATCATGGGAGGACAAGAATCAGGTGAACGTGGAGGCCACAATCCGGCGGCGAATGGCGCCGGAGATGGCGTCGATGGACATGGTGATGACGATGACCACGATGAGCAGGACGCCGACGACGTCCCACTGGCGGTATTGGGTATAGCCGGTGAGCATATCACCGATGCCACCGACACCAATGAGGCCGAGGACCGCGGAGGTACGCACGTTGATCTCAAAGCGATAGAGCGCCAGGGATGCTAATTCAGGCTGGACGATTGGCCACGTTCCCCAACGCACCATTTCTGCGAGGGTGCCGCCAGAGGCTTTGACGGCCTCAGCCGGGCCGGTCGGCGCGGTTTCGATGGCCTCATAGGTCCACTTGGCATGTGTACCGATGCCGCCGATCGCCAAGGCGAGCGCACCTGTAAAGGGAGTGAGTCCAGTGACTGTCAGGATAATGATGGCGATGATGATCTCCGGGACCGCGCGGATGATGGCGAAGAGCGCGCGCAGCGGCAGGCATACCCAGCCAGGGGAGACAGTGTTCGCGGCGAGGACGCCGAGGATTGTAGAAAGCACTACGCCAAGAAGCGCGCCGATCCACGCCATGGCCACGGAGCGCCACGTCTGGAGGAGTGCTTCACCAAGCTTGGACCAGTCCGGGTTCGAGAACATGAGTACGAGGTAGTGCCAGATGTTGGCGGGGAGCTCTTTGAGCGCGGACAAGTTGACATCGATGTAACCGAAAGACAGCGCGAGGATGACCAAAATTCCGGCCCACGCAGCCCAAACACCCCAGCTGCGGGAACGTGAAGGTAGCGCGGATGGTGCAGTTGCTGGAAGTGCAGTGCTCATCGCAACCTCTTTCGCAGGTTGACGGATACGACCTCGAGGGTGATGACGACGACGAGCAGCTCCAGCACGATGGCGGAAAGCGCATCGTAGCGATAGAAGCCACGGACCTCATCGATGAGCAAGCCAATGCCACCCGCGCCCACGAGTCCCAATACCGCGGAGATACGGACGTTGAGTTCGAGAGAGTAAATGACCTGGCTGGCAAAGGCAGGCCAGGTTTGTGGGAGAGCAGTCACACGATTGATCTGATTCTGCGTACCACCAGCGGCGCGGCCGGCCTCCATGTAGGAGTCATCAGCGGAGTCGATCGCTTCAGAGACGAGCTTGACCACGATGCCGACGTCGAAAAGCACCAGCGTAATAATGCCCGGGAGGGCACCCACGCCGAGCATGGCGACGAGGATGGTGGCGTAGACGAGGTCGGGTACCGCGCGGATAACGTTGACGATACCGCGCACGAGTGTGCGCCACGGCGTCGACGGATTCGTCGGGCGCGCAGCCCACAACGACAGCGGAAGGGCAATCACCGCGGAGATGGCGGCACCCACCACGGCCATGGCTAGGGTCTCGAGCAGAGGCTCCCACGTGCGCGGAAGGATCGACCAATCCGGGGTGAACATCTGCGCGAGCCTGTCGGCACCGTTGCGCCAGTTGCGCGCGATCTGACCCAGGTGGATGTCAATTCCGCCCCAAGCGGGGATGCACGTGGCGATGGTCAGCGCGATGAACGCGGCGAGCCCACCGAGAATGCCGGGCCAGTTGCGCTGACGAGGAGGAAGCACGGCTGTCATACTGTGCTCCCTTGGCTCCCCAGCTGGTCCTCCTCGCGGATCCGGCGGCCATAAATGGCCTCGAAATCCTCCACGGTGGACCCCTGGGCGGGGCCATCGAAAACGATCTTGCCGTGGCGAATGCCGATGATGCGTGTCGCGTAGTCCTGGGCCAGGTCCACAAGGTGCAGGTTCACCAATGTGGTGAGGTCACGTTCGGTATTGATGCGGCGGAGATCCTTCATGACGGAGTGCGCGGTAGGCGGGTCGAGGGACGCCACGGGTTCATCGGCCAACATAATGGCCGGCTTCTGGGAGAGGGCGCGGGCGATGGCCACGCGCTGCTTTTGGCCGCCAGACAAGGCACCGGCCTTGTTCCACGCCTTGTCGAGGATGCCCACGGATTCCAATGCCTCGGCGATAACCGCTTTGTCCTCAGCAGTAGAGATACCTAACAGCGTGCGCCAGCCAGGGTTGTGGGAGAAGCGGCCAACGAGCACGTTGGCGAACACACTCGCGCGATCTGCCAGGTTGAACTCCTGGAAAATCATGCCGATGCGGCCACGGAGCTTACGCAGCTGGGAGCCTTTCGCGGCGGAGATCTCGTGGGGGCCAACGAAGATTTTTCCGGACGTCGGCTTAACGAGCCCGTTAATGCTGCGGATGAACGTGGACTTACCGGAACCCGAGAGGCCGACGATGGCGACGAATTCACCGGGGGCGATGTCCACGGAGACGTCGTCAAGCGCCAGCGTTCCGTTGGGGTAGCGCACCGAGACATTCTCGAACCGAATGCCCCACGCCTTCTCCTCCGTCATGGGGAACCTTTCTGAGTGGGAAATGGGCAGTGGAGGAGCGCGAACCTACTGCGCGAAGCGCTCGTTGACCTTGCGCGCCATGTCAATGGATTCCTTCTTAGCCGGAACCCAGTCGGTGATATCGAAGATGGCGGACATCGTGTCTGGGTCGACCTCAGAGAAACCATCCATGAGTTCGGTGATTTCCTTGCGGCGCTCTTCTGGGACATCGTCCGAAATGACGACGCCGCCGTTGGGGTACATGTCGGTGTATCCGAAGACGACGAGCTTCTCAGCCAAGTCAGGAGCCTCGGACGAGTCGATGGTGGAGCGTGCGTCCCAGAAGCTAAAGCCCACCTCGGCATCGCCGTTGTAAACCGCCATGATGGAAGCATCGTTGGAGGTCACCGGGACCTTCTTGAGGTTATCGACGTCGATACCCTGGGACTCCATCGCCATGACGGGCAGCTGGTAGCCGGCCGGGGAGGTGGCGCCGAGCATAGCGACGGTGGTCTCACCATCGATCTTCTTCAGTGCCTCGAGGCCCTTCGGTCCCTGACCCTTGTTCTCGTCTGCGGTGGCGGTGCCGTTGCAGTACAGGTACTCGGCGCCGCTGGCAGCGTAGGTGGACTTGACTGGCTCATCTTCGCAGTACTTGTCCGGGTTGTTGGTGACAAACTGGCCGGCGTAGGAATCTGCACCGAAGCGCTCATCTTGCAGCACGGCGTGAGCACCGTACATGTCTTCAGCGGAGGCCAGCTGTGCAGCGGAGGCGATGGCGATGTCAGCCTGGCCGGAGCCGATGGCCTCGACGGCGGCCTGGTAATCCTTGGTCACGACACCCTCGACCTCCACGCCGAGCTCTTCAGAGAGGTAATCGGTCAGCGGCTTCGCGGTGGTCACCAGGTCATTGACCTTCTCGTTCGGGATGAGCGCGAGGGTGAGCTTCTCATCGGAGCCCTTGGCAGAATCGGAACCGTTATCGGAGTCGGAAGAGCAGGCGGTGAGGGAGAGGGACAGGGTAAGGGCGGTGGCGGCAAGAGCGGTGAAGCGGCGCATAATGAATGTCTTTCTGTGAGTGTGTTAAAAAGCGGAGGTCAGTTCGGGGAAGATGTCGGTGACGCGGGTGACGCGCCA
>NZ_CABTZR010000099.1 GCF_902489365.1 uncultured Corynebacterium sp.
GCACGGTTCAAGAAATCATCAGCGACGAGTTTGAATCCCACACGTCTCCCCGCGCCTTCCGCGAGCAAGGTATAGCCGTGGTGCGCTTCCAAAGCCAAGCTACCTTCGAGCACACCACGGGGTGGTACATCGCCGCTCACCTCGCTATTAAACCTTTTCGCTACGCGAGCTTGCACAACGGTCTGACCCGCGAGCAAGTGAGAGCCGGACTTAACGCCGCGGCATCCTCTGCTTCCTAGATGTCCTTAACGTCGCCGTCGCCATCGATGAACTCTAATGGCGAGGCTGGGAAGCTATCGCGGCGAGCCACCTCAGCGACAACCTCGGCGACAAGCTCCCGGGAAGTCGTCATATCGCTCGTGCGCTCAGCATCGCTATCAAGCACGGTGATGCCCTGAGAAGGCTCTTCCGTGAGCGCCGCGGGACCCAGAATAAGGTAATTGAGATCGGTCGAATTGAGCTTGTTATCTACGGCCTTCTTGGACTCCACGTAGGCGTACCACGACTCATCGGAAGGATCCGTCGTGTTTTCAGTAGCGCCCATGTAGGAAATCATCACATAGGCCGGGGTGTGCTTGCCCTCCTCCACTAGCTTCTCCAAGCCAGCGATCGATGCGAGTGCTGCATCGCGGTCCACTGCCCACGTCACTTCCGCACCCGCGCGGCCACCGTTTCCAGCGCCCCACACGACAACGTCATAGTCAGCCAAAAGCTCTGCCCAGTCCTCGACAGAAAGCTCGGTGAGATCGCGCACCACTGCGGTGGCACCGAGGGCTTCTATATCGGCAACTTGGTCGGGGTTACGGATAAGGGAATGGACGGTGAGGTTGGCGTCGACAAGCTTGGGCGCTGCCAAGAGCCCAACCTTTCCATGGCCGCCGATGTACAGAACCTTCTTGCGTGCAGTTGTTGTCGTATCAGTCATGAGCGCCACCGTACGCGCTACCTGATGTCTCTGCATGACCCCAGGGCAGCGTGAAAAACCCACGGGCTACAATCAAATTATGATCGCCATCATGACTGTTACCGGTGTTGATAACACCGGCATTATCTCCGCCGTTTCCACCGCTCTCGCAGAACTTAATGTCAATATCGTTGACGTCTCGCAGACTCTCATGTCTGGGTACTTCACGATGATCCTGCGCGTCGAATTCGATGAGAATGAGGTCAGCATCCAGCAGATTCAGGAGCGGATGAATACCGTCGGTGAGTCCATCAAGCAATCCATTCGCGTGCAGTCGGAAGCGCTGTTCACCGCCATGAATGAGATTTAGGAGCGAGAATCAGTCATGCTTAACCGCTTCAATACCGCCAGCATTCTCGATACCATCGAGATGATCGAGAAGTACCGTCTCGACATCCGCACCGTCACCATGGGCATTTCGCTGCTCGGCTGCACGCGCTCCACCATGGAAGCCACGGCCGAGGCCGTGTACGACCTCGTGACCACCCGTGCCGCACAGCTGGTTGAGGTGTGCGAGGGAATCGAGGCCGAGCTCGGCATCCCGATCGTCAACAAGCGCATCTCCGTCACCCCAGTCGCGCTCATCGTAGCCGGCGTCGAAGGCAACCCCGTCGACGTCGCCCGCGCGCTCGACCGTGCGGCAGCAGCCACCGGCGTCGACTTCGTCGGCGGCTACTCTGCGCTGGTGGAAAAGGGCGCCACGACCGCCGAAAAGGCCCTGATCCGTTCCATCCCGGAAGCCCTCGCTGAGACGAACCTCGTCTGCTCCTCGGTCAACATCGCCTCCTCCCGCGCCGGCATCAACATGAATGCCGCGGCACAAATGGGACGCATCATCAAGGAGGCAGCCGAGCTGACCAAGGAACGCAGCGCCATCGGCTGCGCCAAGCTCGTGATCTTCTCCAACTCCGTGGGCGATAACCCCTTCATGGCCGGTGCCTTCCACGGTATTGAGGAGCCGGACTGCGTCGTTTCTGTTGGCGTATCCGGACCCGGTGTCGTCGATCGCGCGCTCGGATCCCTTGAGGGAGCCACCCTCAACGAGGTCGCCGAAGAGGTCAAGAAAGCAGCCTTCAAGGTCACCCGCGCCGGACAGCTCGTGGGTGAAATGGCGTCCGAACGCCTCGGTGTCCCCTTCGGCATCATTGACCTTTCCCTCGCTCCCACCGCAGAGCTGGGTGACTCCGTCGCACACATCCTGGAACACATGGGCCTCGACCAGGTGGGTACACACGGCACCACGGCAGCACTGGCTCTGCTTAACGACGCCGTCAAGAAGGGCGGCATGATGGCCTGCTCCCGCGTGGGTGGCCTGTCTGGTTCCTTCATTCCGGTTTCTGAGGACAAGGGCATGATCGATGCGGTGCGCTCTGGCGCTATCTCCATCGACAAGCTGGAGGCCATGACCTCGATCTGCTCTGTGGGCTTGGACATGATCGCCATCCCGGGGGATACCTCCGCGGAGACCATCGCCGGCATGATCGCCGATGAAGCCGCCATTGGCGTGATGAACCATAAGACAACCGCCGTGCGCGTCATCCCTGCTCCAGGCACCAAGGCTGGCGACGAGGTCAACTTTGGCGGCCTTCTGGGCTACGCACCGGTCATTCCGGTTAATGAGGTGGGCAACTCCACCTTCATTAACCGCGGTGGCTTCATCCCGGCGCCGGTGCACGGTTTTCGCAATTAAGGCCTCACCATCTCGGATTAATTTTCACCAAGCACTTGACCCTCACACTATGTGAGGGTTTAGCTTTGTCCTATGAAGATATCGGACGTTGCCGCGGTCGCTGGTTGCTCAGTGCGCTCCGTGCGTCATTTACACGAAATGGGGGTGGTTCCAGAGCCTGCGCGTACAAGCGGAAACTATCGCGACTACTCGATCTCTGATCTCGCCGCTGTGATCCGTGCGAGAGTACTTATCGACGCCGGCGTTCCCGTCGCTGATGTCGCATCTCCTAATGCCATTGATCGATCCTTCGTCCTCGTGGAAGAAAGAATTGCCCGACTGCAGCGGCAGCGTGAGCGTTTGCGTGCTTTGGCCGCAGCTCCTCACGGTACTCCCACCGATATTCGAGAATCCTTGGGCAAAGTCATCGAAGACCCTGCCCTGCGGCAGCTGGAACTGGATTCCTGGGATCTCATGGCGTTGACCAGTGTCGCCACACCAGCGACATGGGAACAACTACGAGAGAATCTTCGGGACAACACTTGCCTTGCAGCTCTCCGCGAGGCTGAAATGTTGTGGCGAGAGCTTGGCTCACTGTCTCCGCATGATTGTGGGGTCGCGCGTATCGTCGAGAAGCTGCGCTACCTGGGGGAACACGGATTGATGCGAGGAATCTATCCCACCTTGCGACCTGGTAACGCTCCGCTGACTGTGGCTGATGCTCCGACTACTGGTGCGCAAGGTGTAGCGCTCAAAGCTTTGGCAGGTGGCTCAGGTGGCTAGTATCTGGCGATTTGTGGAGAAACATCCTGGATTTCGCCTAGCCAAATATGAATTGGGCCTCTACCACGATCTGTGGCGCTGGATGCGGGGCCAGACGTTGGTCCCCGCCGGAGCGGTGGCGCTTCCCCACCCTCCGGGCAGGCTACAGATGCTCGGCTTCCTCACTGCAGTGCTGGTGGTTGAAATGGTGGTCGTTCACTTTCTACTTCCTGTGGGCGTTCTACGAATTCTGGCGTTGCTGCTGTCGCTGTGGGCCATTATTTTTGTGTGGGGCTTGATCGCTGCCGAACGTATTCGACCTAGCTATGTCACCGCAGACCTCACGGTTTTGCGGCGCGGAAAAACGGTCTTCGTTGAGGTGCCGATGGCTCTTGTTCGCAGCAAGCGGGCAGACCGTACATTCGAATCAGCGGTTGTTATAAGCAAAGGTGAACTCACTGTAGGTGGCCCAGCTGGAACCGATACCCTCCTTGACCTCAGTGAACCCGTCCAGGCATCACCGGACCACTACCCATGGCAGCGCGCTCACCCACAGGAAGTAACGAAGGTGCGCTTTTATGGTGCTATTTCTTGCTAATTACTGGCGTTGCGAAGTTCTTCTTCAATCTCGGCAATCATCGGCAACACGAGATCCGCGCGTTCAGCGTCAATTCCCCACTTCTCCGGTTCACTGCGGACCATGTCAGCTGTGGCCGTGAGAAAGTGGGCGAAATTCTCGACTACGGCACGGTTATTGTTGCGAATGCCTTCGGTGAGCACGGTAGTACTCAGCCGCTCGGTCCAAATTTCGAGGATGTGAAGCGAGGTGCTCTTGCCAATTGTGGTGCAGGCCGCACGCGCTAAGCGGATGCTCTCATCGTCATGCCACACTCCTCCGGGGGCGCGAAGGCGGCACGAGATGATCGCCGCACCTTCGACAGCCGGGATCATTCCTATGCGAACACAGGTTTCTACGTAGTCAGCGCCGTAGCCGACGGCCATGATAGGACCGATGTCCTTGACGATGCCGCGTGTGTCCTCCTCTGTGACATACCACGCGCGGAACGTGAGGTAGTCCTCGTAGCGGAAGTGGCCTGCTTCCGCGAGGACATTAAGCAACCGAGCAGACAGCGCCTTAGTCCACACCTTGTCTGTGCGCAGGTAGCCAGTGAGGCGTTCACGAATCTGATCAACATGGTCATCCCACTGACCTGACTCTATGCCCTCCTTCAATTCGGTATAGGCCCAGTCCACGCGGACCTCAGGTCGTTTGCTCACTAATCCGGTGAGCAGCGGTTCGATGACGGAATCGAGGGTATCTCCGGTGTTCATGACTTCTTCCTCTCCTGCGGCAGCACGGCGGGGTCTGACCACTTCTAGACCCTGTGCGTGGGAAGCGGAAGGACCCAAGAGAAGAGTCTTGAGCGGTGTGGGTTGTGCCCCTGATTCTAGCTCACTATAGGTTTTCCGGAAGGGCAAGAATTTTTGCAGCGCGCAGGAACTCTCGGTGGGCACTGTCAACATCGACGACGGTGACCAGCGTGGCATTGGGGTGCTGTCCCCAGTGTCCGCGCAGATCCGCCACGCTCGTTCCGCGCAACCACTCCGGTTCGCTCACCACCCGCACAGTGGTCGAGGTGGAAAAGAACGGGGCCTTCTGCAACGCCACCATGCAGGTGAGCAGGTCGTGAATCTGAGCCTGATAGCCCGAGCCGTGCGCCTCGTGAAACTCGAAGTAGAAACGCATAATCTCCGGTAGGACCTCCGATACTGGGTGCTGCGCGAGCGCTTCGCGTAGCCGTTCCAGCTGCGTTGGGCCGATGAGCATCGTCTCAGTGACGTTGAGTGGGCACAGCGTGATAGGCCGCGTGGCGGAAGCAAAGACGTCGCGCGCAGCATGCGGGTCGACCCAGAAGTTCCACTCCGCGGTGGGCGTGGTGTTGCCGGGATAATTAATCGCGCCGCCCATAACGGTAACGTCCGCAAACGAGGCATAGTCGGCGGCATTCGCCGCGGCGAAATACGCTGCATTAGTCAGCGGGCCTGTCACGATGAGGTGCGCGTTGCGGTCCGCAGCTTCGGCCCAGATGCTGGTCCACTCGGCAGGCTCAGCATTAGCGTGCTCCTCCGGCACGCTCAGGTACCCAAGGCCGCTTGGGCCGTGGGTTTCCGGAGTGGTTACCAGCTCCACCTGGCTGGGCTCCGGAAGCCCCGCCGCGACGCGCACCTCATCCAGGCCGCACAGTTGCAGGATGTAGGAAGCATTGCGGGTGGTCTGTTCAATCCCTACGTTTCCTGCGGTGGTGGTAACCCCGACTAGTTCGATCTCTCCGGCACGGTGAAGCGCGGCGAGATAGATCAACGCAAGGGCATCGTCGATGCCAGGATCACAATCAAGGAGAACAGGCTGGGCGGTCATGCCCGAAAGTCTATTAGGCCAATTCCACGATTTCCATGTACTCGTCGTTCCACAAATCCTCATCGCCGTCCGGCATGATGATGACGCGTTCCGGGTTGAGCGCCTTGACCGCACCCGGGTCGTGGGTAACCAAGACCACGGCGCCGGTGTAGGTGCCCAGGGCATCGAGAACCTGCTCGCGGGACTGTGGGTCGAGGTTGTTCGTGGGCTCGTCGAGAAGCAGCACATTGGCGCGTGAGGACACCAGCGTTGCTAGCGACAAGCGGGTCTTCTCACCGCCGGAAAGCGTGCCGGCGGGTTGCTCCAGCTTGTCGCCGGAGAACATGAAGGCGCCCAACAGTCCGCGCAAATCCTGCTGGCCAGCATCCGGGCAGGCCTCAATCGTGTTTTCCCACACGGTCTTGTCTGGATCGATGTTGTCGTGCTCCTGGGCAAAGTAACCGATGCGCAGGCCGTGGCCGGAGACGATGCCGCCTTCGCCGTCGGTGCGCTCCACGCCCGCCAGAAGCTTGAGCAGGGTCGTCTTGCCAGCGCCGTTATAGCCCAGCACAACCACGCGGGAGCCCTTGTCGATGGCCAAGTCGACGCCAGCGAAGACCTCAAGGGAGCCATACATCTTGGTCAGGCCCTTGGCGTTCATCGGAGTTTTGCCGCAGGGAGCGGGTTCCGGGAATTTGATGTGGGCAACCTTATCGGCCACGCGAACGTCATCCAGCTCGTTCATCATGCGCTCAGCACGGTGCA
>NZ_CABTZR010000100.1 GCF_902489365.1 uncultured Corynebacterium sp.
CGGCTTCTCGCCTTCACCCGGCTTCTCGCCTTCACCCGGCTTCTCGCCTTCACCCGGCTTCTCGCCTTCACCCGGGTTCTCGTCGTCGCCCGGCTTCTCGCCTTCACCCGGGTTCTCGTCGTCGCCCGGCTTCTCGCCTTCACCCGGCTTCTCGCCTTCACCCGGCTTCTCGCCTTCACCCGGCTTCTCGTCGTCGCCCGGGGTGGTCTCGCCCTCACCCGGAGTGGTCTCGTTGTCACCTTCGGTGCCACCGTTCTCGGTGTCAGTGGTGGTGTCGGTGTCGCCGGTCTCGGCGATGGCGTTGATGGCTTCGTCGACGGTTGCGTCAGTGTTCTCCTCCGCGTTGGCGGCGGTGGTGCCAGCCAGTGCGAGGGAGCTCGCCAGAGCGGCAGCGGTGAGGTTGCGGGAAATGCGCTTCATATTATTTCTCCTGGGAATAGATCGGGGACGTCTTATGAAAGTGAAAGGTCGTCATCAGGCGATGTTCGTCATCGCTTACTGACTTCGACCTCCCACATGCTAACGAAGGTCGGAAAGGGATTGGTCAAGCTGTGAAAGGTTATATGGGTATTCCATGACAGCTGCCAAGGGCTTATCAGCGCGCAATAATATTTGCTGGCGCGGTTATGGTGCCGCGAAAACGCGAAAAAGGCTGTTTGGCGGTGGTGCGGCCGGGGAGAGGTGTGGGTGAGGCGCCGAGGAAGTTGACAGGCGTTACACAGGGAATCTGTGAAAGTCTCCGGCGGCGGAGAGTGCGTTTATTGAGTGGGGCACGACATATCGCCGTATTGTTATGAGGGAATTCACACACCTGCTACCCCTAAGGAGAACTCATGCAAGGGACAAAAGTCGGCGCGAGCCTCGCCGCTGTCGTCGCAGCAGCTGGCCTGACCGCATGCGGAGGAGATGGTTCCGGTGATGCGGCGGATGTTGATTTCATCAGTACTAACTCCACCGAACCCCAAAAGCCGCTCATCCCGGCGGACACCAGCGATGTGCCGGGAGCAACGCTCATCGACCTCATCTACTCGGGACTCGTGTACTTCGATGAGAACGGTGAGGTGCACAATGACCAAGCAGAGAGCATAGAGAAGACCGATGACGTGACGTACAAGGTCACGCTCAAGGAGGACGCGGTGTTCTCGGATGGCTCCCCGGTGCGTGCCCAGGACTATGTCGATACGTGGAACAACGCCGTAAAGAACAGCATGCTCTCTGCCTATTTCTTCGAGCCCATCAAGGGCTACGAAGAAGGAACAGAGAGCATGGAGGGGCTCAAGGTTGTCGATGAGAAGACGTTCACCATTGAACTTGATGAGCCCACGGCGGATTTCGAGACGCGTTTGGGTTATTCCGTCTTTTTCCCCATGCACGAATCAGCCTTCGATGACATCGACGCCTACGGCCAAAACCCAGTGGGAAGTGGCCCTTATAAGCTGCAGGAATGGAACCATAACCAGAATGCGATCCTCGTTCCCAACGAGAAATATGAAGGTGACCGGAAGGCGCAGAATGATGGTTTGAACTTCGTGTTCTATGCCGATGCCAGCGCGGCCTATGCTGACCTGCTTTCGGGGAATCTGGATGTTTTGGACTCGATTCCGTCCTCGGCCATGGCCAACTTTGAAACTGATCTCGGTGAGCGCGCAGTGAATGAGCCTGCCGCAATTTTCCAGTCCATTACTATTCCCGCTGGGGATGAGAACTTTAGCGGGGAGGCGGGGGCGTTGCGTCGACAAGCACTGTCCATGGCCATTGACCGCGACGAGATTACCCAGACCATTTTCCAGGGGACGAACACCCCGGCGGTGGATTTTACGTCGCCTGTGCTTAACGACGGTGCCACAGACATCCCTGGCAATGACGTCCTGACCTATAACCCGGACAAGGCTCGCGAGCTGTGGGCCAAGGCGGAGGAGATGAAGCCATTCAAGGGGCCGTTCACCGTGGCGTATAACTCCGACGGTAGTCACAAGGAGTGGGTCGATGCTGTTGTGAACTTCATTCGAAACACCCTTGATATTGATGCGCAGCCAGCGCCGTATCCGGATTTCAAATCGCTACGCGATGAAGTCACGAACAAGACTATCGAGGGTGCGTTCCGCACCGGCTGGCAGTCGGTGTATCCGTCGCCGTCGAGCTTCTTGGAACCGTTGTATGCCACGGGCGCTGCGACTAACGACGCCGACTATTCCAACCCCGAGTTTGATTCGCTTCTGAAGAAGGCCGCAGCGGCAGCCAACGAAGAGGAGAGTGTTGAGCGGGTCAACGATGCCCAAGCGGTGCTCATGAAGGACCTTCCAGCCATCCCGCTGTGGTACACCAACTCCACTGGTGGCTACTCCGAGCGTGTCGATGACGTGATCTTTACGTGGAAGTCGAAGCCGTTGTATTACAAGGTGACTCTGAAATAGATCGATACACGTCCTGCTACGTGAAAAGCGCTCCTCAACGATTGGTGGTGAGGAGCGCTTTTTCTTGAGCGGGCGGAGCTGTTAGAAAGGCAGCTTGATGCCCAGGGATTTTGCCACGTTCGGAGCGATAGCGGCGATGGCGCCGATGACGCCTAGGACAGCAGTGACGATGGCGGCAATGCCAAGATCGGTCGGCTCACCGTCCTTGGAGCTGAGGGCTTTATCGAAGGAGCTGGATTCATTGGTGCCGGTCGGCGCCTGCGAAGGGTCATCCGCTGGTTCCACGGGCTTCTCCGTCGGGGTGGTCGGCGTTGTCGTCGTGGACGTCGTCGAGCTCGGCGGGTTCTTGGCAAGGGATTCCTGGATTTCAGCGGCTGCGGTGTCCTGCTTGCCACAGGCAGCGGCGTCGTCCTTGGCAATCGCCATGACCTCGGCGCGGTTCAGGGTCAATTCTTCATTGTCAGTAGCGCGCCAGAGTCCGAATTCCTCCTGCTTGAAGGTGTGCTCGGTGTTCTCGATGGTGGTGGTGAACTCTTCGGCTGGGGCCCAGCAGAAGTTGATTTCGGTAGCCGAGGTGTTGGTGGCGTTTGCGGTGGACTCGTCGGCGGTAGCGATGGTCGAGCCAATAACACACAGAGAGCCCGCCAGAGCGGTGGTGGCGAGAGCGAGTGAAGCCTTCTTCATGGGATTCTCCTAGAAATAGCGCGAAGGAAAGTGAAAGATAGAAAACCCTTGGTGCGCAGGGGCTATCCAACTATATTAACGCTACCTCAAGCGTTTAAGCGAAATGCGGTTAAGGTCCGAAAGATCACCTGCGGTGGGGCAGCGTGGGAGTGCGATTAGTTGGTGGGCGCAAAACTGCGAGAACCGCGTTCCTCCATGCTCTTAAAAGTAAGGCCTGGAGGCGCGCGGAACGCGGCGCAGGGACTCTTAGATAAAGAACTTGCGGCGAGCAGCGAAAGCGCCAGCTGCAATCATGGCTGCGATGGCCAGTGCGGCAAGGCCACGAGCAACGGTGTTGGAACCGGTCTCAGCGGAGATACCGCGCGACTGTACCTGGGACTTCTCGGCGGTGCTTTCGGCAACCTGACCACCCTGGGCGATGACCTCGTCCTTGTTCTCCTTGAGCATCTGCTCGGAAGCGGCCTTCTCCTCGGCACTCGGAGCGTCGTTCTGGGCTGCCTCCTGGGACTTCACGTAGGTCTTGCCATCCTTGGCCAGGTACCAGGTCACGCCACCGATGACGAGGGCGGCCGGCAGGGCCAGCCATGCCAGCTGCTTGGCGTCGAAATCGGAATCCTCGGCGGAACCAGCCGGGGGCTGGGAGCCGCCCGTCGGATCGGTCTCTCCAGAGGGCGGAGTAGCAGGCTTGTCCTTATCCTCACCGGCCCCCGGATTCTCGTTGCCGGTCTCGGGCTGCTCGCCGCCAGTCTCCGGCTTCTCTGGGTCATTCTTAGAAGCGTCGCTGCCGTTGTCGATCGGGGTGTCAACCTGGGACGGGCCGGCCGGAGCCGGGTCCGGGTCGGCCGGTGCAGGAGCGTTGTCCTGAGGATCCGGATCAACCGGGGCTGCTGGATCCTCGGCGGGGTTGTCGGCGGGGGCTTCTTTCTCCTGCAGGCGCTCCCAAGCGGCCTGTGCCTGTTCTGCGGTGAGGGAGACGGAGCCCAGTGGATTGGTGCTCTTGTAGGAGCCGTCGGCCTGGCGCTGGTAGGTAGTGCCATCGAGTTCGAAGACGGCCGGGGCCGGAATCTGTGCGGAGGCAACGGCGGTGCCGCCCAGTGTGAGGGAGCCAGCCAGTGCGGCTGCGGTCAGGGTGCGGTGGATGCGCTTCATATGTTTCTCCTAGTGGGTTTGCGAGAGGGAGTTCATCAGACCAGAACCACAATAGTCACAGTTTTCACATCAGTCACAGGGGTTACGTGAAGATGTCTCGTAATTTATGGGGGATGTGTCGTGCTGATCTGGGGCAGTGTTCGATGAGCGCGAAGTATTGGTCGTAATGTAAAGGAGCTGGTTGTTTGGTAGAAGAGCAGGTTCTGGTGGGGCTGCTGGTTGCGAGGTGTTCGACAACGGCCTGTCAAAACGGGTACCCCTGCACGGGGGTGAAAAGTACGACTGAGCGCTAGCTTGCGCCCGGCTCAGGTGTGGTCGTTACGCCCTCAAACTGCCAGCCCACCACCGCGTTGCGTACTGCAGAAGCCAGTGGGTTGGCCGGCTGAATGCAGCTGATGGTCAGCAGGCGGCCCGGTTTGGCATCGGCACCCCAGATACTCTCGTCCTGCTCAAGGCCGTCCTTTGAAGGGTCGTGCAGATCCGTGGCTATATACACCAGCCACTGCTCGCCGGAGCTTTGAGTGCGCAGGTACAGCTTGTCGCCCACCGCGGCCTTGTGTTCATCGGCGCGGCCGTCGTAGAGATTATTGAATACCGCCGGCACACCCGCGCCCGTGTGTCCAGCAATGACCACGATGTCCGGCGAGTCCGTTCCGGGCAGCGAATAGGGCTTGTCCTCCGCGGTATAGGTGCAGGCCTTATTCATGGAGTCCGGGTTGATCTTATCGTCCTTGACCCGGCAGGAGCCTTCCTCGAAGTCCGCGCGCACATCAATCGTTGGGATGTACATCTCGACTGCAGGTGAAGGCTCAATGATGGCGGCAGGCTCCGTTACTACTTCTGTGGGCTGCGGTGCGGGTGTGTCTGGTTCCTGATTGAGCTTGAGCGCGGCGATAATGCCGACCAGCACCACCGTCACAATGGCTACGAGGTGGAGGCCACGGCTGTCGCTGGGCTTGCGATGGCGCACTGTGACCTGGTTTGACCGGCGTCGTGGGCGGTTGGGCTGCTGCTTGGCGACGGCCCCCGCGCGGCCGTACGAGGAGCGGCTTCGGCGGCGGGCTCGTTCTGCGCGGAGATCGATGCGGATTCCCTCTTCCGGCAGGCGGTAGCTATCGCGCCGCGCCGAGTAGCGAGAATCCATGGTGTGCTCCTGAGAGTTAGATGATTAGAAAAATACAGTACTACCCGACGGCAAGCTGATAGCGCAGCGCATAGGTGATAAGCCAGTGGGTGGACATGAAGTGGCCGTCGACAAGCTGCGGACGCGCGCTGGCCACCAAGGCTTCGGCACGCGGCAGAGCCGAGGCGTCGAAATACTCGGCGAGCTCAACAATCATCCACGCCCTTGTGAGTGCCAGGCCGTAGAGATGGGCCAGGCGGCCATCGGTCGGGTCGAGTACTTCTGGGATATCGGTAAGGAAATCCAGTGCTTCGGCGCGGTGGGGGAGGAAACCGTCGAACCACTGCGGGAAGTCCGGGAGAACGCGCGACATGAGCAGAGCTTCTGATAATCCGTTGGAGAGGAAATCGTGCCCGGACAGCTCCCATTCGAGCGGGTAGTCGCGGTCATCGCCGAAAAGGCGAACCGCAGCATCGCGCACCGAATCCGCTAGTGAATCCAAGCGAAGTTTCTCCGCTGCCTCGAGGGTGAGGAAAAGGTTGAAGGCGGTATTGGAGTGCATGCCGTGGCGCACCGGCTGGTTGAGTGAACCGAGCCAGTCGTGGCAGTGCTGCGCGGTGAGTTCGACGAGCTTATCCATTGCTTCGCTGGGGCGGATGGAGGCTAGCTGCAACAGCCAAGCGCGCCCGTAGGGCATCTCATACCCGGGGTGTTCGACAAGGTAGTTGTATTCGACGGTGAGGGCTTGGGGGCTGAGGCGATCGTCGAGAAGCGCGGCAAGACTGGTGGGAGACTTGGGTCCGAGCATGGTACCCAACAGCACCCCGGAATACTGCATGTGGACGCTGGAATGCCAGTCGAAACAGCCGTAGAAACTGGGGTGCAGCTCGCGTGGGCGCACGGTGCAATCATCAGCTGAGCTGCTCGTGTGGTGCATTGCGGCGGGAAATTCGCGCTCGAGGGTGTCGATAACTGCTTCAGCCCAAGTCTTTAGCGTGGTCATGCGTCAAGTATGGCAGAGCTAAAGGTGGGGCATCTCTTTCTATGAGTCGCTGAGGTGTGTGTCAGATGCGGGTTTTTGGTACCGGTGTTCCGGAGACCCGGTACTGCCGGGTTCCGGGTAGTTGGTACCGGGGCCGGGCCGACGGAGTC
>NZ_CABTZR010000101.1 GCF_902489365.1 uncultured Corynebacterium sp.
GTGATCCCGCCGGAGCTGCGCCCGATGGTGCAGCTGGACGGCGGCCGCTTCGCCACCTCTGACCTGAACGACCTGTACCGTCGCGTGATCAACCGCAACAACCGCCTCAAGCGCATGATCGATCTCGGCGCGCCCGAGATCATCGTGAACAACGAGAAGCGCATGCTGCAGGAGTCCGTTGACGCGCTCTTCGACAACGGCCGCCGCGGCCGTCCGGTCACCGGCCCGGGTAACCGCCCGCTGAAGTCCCTGTCTGACCTGCTCAAGGGTAAGCAGGGCCGCTTCCGCCAGAACCTGCTGGGTAAGCGCGTGGACTACTCCGGCCGTTCCGTGATTATTGTTGGTCCGCAGCTGAAGCTGCACGAGTGTGGTCTGCCGAAGCTCATGGCTCTGGAGCTGTTCAAGCCCTTCGTCATGAAGCGCCTGGTAGAAAACGACTACGCACAGAACATCAAGTCCGCCAAGCGCATGGTGGAGCGTCAGCGCCCTGAGGTGTGGGACGTTCTCGAAGAGGCCATTTCCGAGCACCCGGTGATGCTGAACCGTGCACCTACCCTGCACCGCCTGGGTATCCAGGCCTTCGAGCCGAAGCTGGTCGAAGGTAAGGCCATCCAACTGCACCCGCTGGCTTGTGAGGCTTTCAACGCTGACTTCGACGGTGACCAGATGGCAGTCCACCTGCCGCTGTCCGCCGAGGCACAGGCTGAGGCACGCGTGCTGATGCTGGCCTCCAACAATATTCTGTCCCCGGCCTCCGGTAAGCCGCTGGCTATGCCGCGCCTGGATATGGTTACCGGCCTGTACTACCTCACCATGGACAAGGGCGAGGACGAGATCGGCGGTGAGGGCCGTTACCAGCCCGCCACCGAGGACCGTCCAGAGCAGGGCGTCTACTCCTCCTACGCGGAGGCCATCATGGCTCGTGACCGTGGCGTTCTGGGCCTGCAGGCTCCGATCAAGGTGCGCATCTCCCACCTGCGTCCGCCGTCAGACATTGAGGCTGAGCAGTTCCCGGATGGTTGGCAGAAGGGCCAGGCTTGGCTCGCTGAGACCACCCTGGGCCGCATCATGTTCAATGATCTGCTGCCGTGGAACTACCCGTACCTCGAGGGCGTCATGGTTCGTAAGGGCGGCGCCGGCAACAAGATGCTGCTGGGTGACGTCATTAACGACCTCGCTGCCAAGTACCCGATGATCACCGTTGCCCAGGTTCTGGACAAGATGAAGGACGCGGGCTTCTACTGGTCCACCCGTTCCGGCGTGACCATCACCATGCACGACGTTCTGGTTCTGCCGAACAAGACCGAGGTCCTCGAGTCTTATGAGAAGGAAGCAGAGCGCATCGAGCGCAAGTACTGGGAGCAGGGTGCCCTGACCGAGCGCGAG
The DNA here is from genome assembly GCF_902489365.1 of uncultured Corynebacterium sp. Classification (GTDB taxonomy): domain Bacteria; phylum Actinomycetota; class Actinomycetes; order Mycobacteriales; family Mycobacteriaceae; genus Corynebacterium. The sequence continues at coordinate 1,387 of NZ_CABTZR010000101.1, forward strand.
CGCTACGACCGCCTGGTGGAGCTGTGGAAGGACGCCACGGACACCGTGGGTAATGCCGTTGAGGACATGTACCCCGACGACAACCCGATTCCGATGATCGTGAAGTCCGGTGCGGCCGGTAACATGCGTCAGATCTGGACCCTGGCCGGTATGAAGGGCATGGTTGTGAACTCCAAGGGTGACTACATCACCCGTCCGATTAAGACCTCGTTCCGCGAGGGCCTGTCGGTTCTGGAGTACTTCAACAACTCGCACGGCTCCCGTAAGGGCCTGGCGGATACCGCTCTGCGTACCGCTGACTCCGGTTACCTCCCCCGTCGTCTGGTGGACGTGGCGCAGGACGTCATCGTCCGCGAGGAAGACTGTGGCACCCGTCAGGGCGTGCGGGTCCCGCTCGGCGTCGAGGTTGCCGAAGGCTCCTACGACCTGCACGAGCTGTGGGAGACCTCCGCATCCGGCCGCGTCGTGGCTAACGACGTCAAGGATGAAAACGGCGAGGTCATCGCTGAGGCAGGCACCGACCTGACCGAGGAGCTCAGCCGCAAGATCGTCGCCGCTGGTGTTCTGGAGATCAAGGTCCGCTCCGTGCTGACCTGCCAGACCCCGGCCGGTGTCTGCGCCAAGTGCTACGGCAAGTCCATGGCTTCCGGCAAGCTGGTTGATATCGGCGAGGCAGTCGGCATCGTGGCCGCACAGTCCATTGGTGAGCCGGGTACCCAGCTGACCATGCGTACCTTCCACCAGGGTGGTGTCGGTGGCGATATTACCGGCGGTCTGCCGCGTGTTCAGGAGCTCTTCGAGGCCCGCAACCCGAAGAACCGCGCTCCCATCGCTTCCGTCGACGGCACCGTGTCCCTGTCCGATGAGGGCAACTTCTGGACTCTGACCATCACCCCGGATGATGGCTCCGACAACGTGGTCTACGAGAAGCTGTCGAAGCGCCAGGGTCTGGCTCAGGTTCGCCGCCCGATGGAGTCCAACCCGGGCGCCATGATCGAGCGCTCCCTGCGCGACGGTGACCACGTCAGCACCGGTGACCGCCTCATGCGTGGTGCCGCTGATCCGCACGACGTCCTGGAGGTCCTCGGCCGCCGTGGCGTGGAGAAGCACCTCATCGACGAGGTTCAGGCCGTCTACCGTGCACAGGGTGTGGCCATCCACGACAAGCACATCGAGATCATCATCCGCCAGATGCTGCGTCGCGGTACGGTCATTGAGGCCGGTTCCACCGAGTTCCTGCCGGGTACCCTGGTTGACCTTTCTGAGGCTAAGCAGGTTAACGCCGCTCAGGTTGCTGAAGGTGGCCAGCCGGCACAGCTGCGCAGTGAGATCATGGGTATTACCAAGGCCTCGCTGGCTACGGAGTCCTGGCTGTCTGCCGCGTCCTTCCAGGAGACCACGCGTGTGCTTACCGACGCCGCCATCAACAAGCGCTCGGATCAGCTCATTGGTCTGAAGGAGAACGTCATCATCGGTAAGCTGATTCCGGCTGGTACGGGTATTTCCCGCTACCGCAACATCAGCGTGAAGCCGACTGAGGCCGCACGCAATGCTGCGTACTCCATCCCGACCTACGGTGATTCCATCTACGGCGACGATGGCTTCGGTGAGTTCACCGGCGCCTCCGTCCCGCTGGAGGAGGACTACACCTTCTAACTGTCACACGGTGTAAGACACGCCGGGACTAGCCGTTTGGACTAGAGCGCGCTGCCCCCGTCACCACCCCTTCTGTAGGGGTGGTGACGGGGGATTTTCTATCTGCCGACAAAATCACAAACATAAACATCCTGTGGACGGCATAAACATTGGAGCGGGCTGTGACCTGCAAATTTATGATTTTCTAATCAACAAAAGCGCTATGACATGCACGAACACCGTTAACCCCGGGCGAGATTTGCACTTGCGGGAAGCTGCGGGGGGGGGGTAGGGTCTCAGCTTGAGTCCAGTCTGCCTTCAGGAACTCTTAAGAGGCTGCGAAGTCCGAGGTGGGGGCGGCTGTTGACCAGTTCTTTAATTGTTCTCAAGAAAGGATTCTTCATGAATATGAAGAGTTTTAACGGTTCTGCTCGTCGCCGCGGCACGACGATTGCAGCCGCCGCGCTTTCCGTCGCTCTTGTAGCTCCGTTCGTCCACCCTGTTGCGGCTCCGGTTGCGTATGCGCAAACCGCAACCGACCCTGCTCCGACGGCGGATCCAGCGAACCAGATCATCGATGCTGATATGATTGCCAGCGGTCGCGTCACCAAGGCCGCCAACCTTACCGATGCTCACGGCGTCGGTTTTGGGTTGATCTCCGGCCACGTGTATCTGACCAGCCCGAATGGCAACCCGGGTGCTGCGTACGATAACGGCAACGTGAAGCTGGACGGCATTACCGTCTACGCCCAATTCCGCGACAAGGACGGCTCCTACTCGCCAATCTTCAGCGCAAAGACCCACACCCTTCCTGACGTGGTCGGCGGTAACGGCGGCCAGGGCACCTTCGCTTTCGGTACGGGCGATAAGGGCATCACCTGGACCGACCATCAGGGCCGCGAGCACTCTTGGTCGGCGCGTACTGATCAGAAGCACCGCATCTGGGTTGAACCGTTCACCAATGACCGCGGCAACCGTGTTGAGATGTTCCGTCAGGCCAACGGTTGGACCCCCGGTTCGTTTAACGGTGTTGTCGAAGGCCCGATGGGCTCCTTCGTCGCAGCTGACGGCAACATGCAGCTGATGGCTGCGTTCCTGCGTGAAGTTCCGCCGAACCACAAGGAAAGCTGGATGGCAGCCAAGGGCGACAAGCTCGTTGAGGACCCTAAAGGTCCAATTAGTGCGCCAGGTGCCCAGCTTAAGGTGTCGAATACTCTTTCCGGTCAGGTGTGGCTTGAAACTGGTGGTGACCCAGACTGGGGCTTCCCGGCAACCGGCCCGAAGCGTGACTCTGTTGCCCAGGACCCAGCTGCTGATGGCTACACCGTATATGCATCGACCCTCACCAAGGACGGTGCTGCAGCAAACGCAGCTTTGCACGAGAAGTTCAAGAACGACCCGGACAAGCTGTCCGAAGAAACCAAGAAGATGCTCGAGGACCACCCCGAGTACATTCTCAAGACCGTTTACGGTAAGACCGACCCGTCGGGCAACTACTCGCTGCGCTTTGGTGACTACACCGACAAGAGCCAGGAGCGCGAGGACTTCCTCAACCCGAACCACGTGTTTGTGTGGGTAGAAAACAAGGACGGCATCGTCCAGAACGGCTACACAGGTTTCCACACCCCGATCTTCCAGCGCTTCAACGCGGGTGGCAACTTCAAGCCGGCAGATGCAGTGCCGGCTGAAAACCAGACCGTCAGTTCGAGGGTTGAAGACCTGAACACCCCGCGTTACGGAAAGCCACTGAACAATATTTACAACGTCCGCCACGCACTCATGCCGTACGCTCCGGTGTCGATCACGGCTGACTACAACGCGACCGACAAGCCGGCCGCTCCGGGCACCACGGTGACTCCGGAGTTCAGTGGCGAGCTATCTGCTCTGCCATCGAAGATTGAATGGCGTGACAAGGACGGCAAGGTCGCTAAGACCTGCGAGCTCGACCAGTCGAAGGCCGCTAAGGACCAGGTTGCCGCGTGCACCTTCGACATCCCAGAGAATGCCGAGAAGGGCGACGTCTACAACGTTGTTGTTGTCTCGGGCAATAACGACGTTGCAGCATGGTCTGTTCTTGTAACCGACAAGGCATCGGACGAGTACGAGCCTGCTTACGAAGAGAAGCTGGTTGTTCCTGGTAAGGAGACCAAGTCCTCCCCGACGTTCACCAAGACTGGCAAGGATGCCGAGGGCAACCCGACCGAGGAAAAGGTTGACACCCCCGAGGGCTCCAAGTTCGTAATCGGTACTAAGGATCCAGAAACCGGTGAGGTTAAGGATTTCGAGGTTCCTGAGGGCTATGAAGTCGAGATCGACGAAAAGACCGGTGAGATCACTGTTACTTACCCGGACAAGTCCAAGCTCGACAAGGACACCGTCGAAGAATTCGATGTTCCTGTCACGGTAACCTACCCTGATGGTTCCAAGGACGATGCTAAGGCCAAGTTCAAGCTGGACACCGATGGTGACGGTAAGCCTGACGCTGAGGACGAGGACGACGATAACGACGGCATCCCGGATGAGGATGACAGCAACCCGAAGACCCCGAACCAGAACACCGAGTTCGAGCCTGGTTATGAGGGTGGTTCTGGTAAGCCGGGTGAGGACGTGACTGTTCCTGCTCCGGAGTTTAAGGACAAGGACGGTAACCCGAGCGAGGCTCCTGAGGGTACGACCTTCGGTCCTGGTGAGAACGCTCCTGATGGTGTGACCATCGACGAGAACACTGGTGAAATCACGGTGACCATCCCTGAGGATGCTACCCCTGGTGACAAGATCACTGTTCCGGTTGAGGTGACTTACCCGGATGGCACGAAGGACAATGTTGACGTCACCGTCACTGTTGAAGAGCCAGATGCTCCGGAGCAGCCTGGTGACAAGGACGCTGACACTTACGAGCCTGGTTATGAGGATGGTTCTGGTAAGCCTGGCGAGGACGTCAAGGTTGAGAAGCCTGAGTTCAAGGACAAGGACGGTAACGAGACGACTCCGCCGGAGGGCACCAAGTTCACCCCGGGTGACAAGGCTCCGGAGGGCGTGAAGGTTGATGAGAACACCGGTGAGATCACCGTTACCATCCCTGAGGATGCGAAGCCTGGTGACGAGATCACTGTTCCGGTTGAGGTGACCTACCCGGATGGCTCGAAGGACAACGTTGAAGTCACTGTCACGGTTGAAGAGCCGGACGCTTCGGGCGAGGATCCGGTGGTTCCGGGTGCTGACGTAAACGTTGATGCTGTTCCGGATACTAAGGTTCAGCGTGGTGAGAAGGTCTCTATCCCGGTTAAGTCCACTGAGGGCTCTGAGGTTTCGGTTACTGGCCTGCCTGAGTTCTTGGAGTACAACCCGAAGACTAAGGCGATCGAGGGCGAGGTGCCTGCTGATGCAGACCTGACGTCCTACGACGTTGAGGTCAAGGCAACCTTGGACGACAAGGAAGCTTCGGATGAGTTCAAGCTCACTGTCACCGAGCGGATGATTGCGGATCCGGACA
>NZ_CABTZR010000102.1 GCF_902489365.1 uncultured Corynebacterium sp.
CAGACAGCGCTGCGCGGTCAAGCACGTGATCCGCGCCGAGTGAGGTGAGGTACTCCGACTGGGATTCCACGCGGCCGGTGACGGCGGTGACCTCGTAGCCGGAAGACTTGAGCAGCTGGACCGCGATGGAGCCCACGCCGCCGGTGGCACCGGTGACGAGGATATGGCCCTTCGTCGTGCCGTGCGTGCGCAGCTGGTTCACGCAGATAGCGGCGGTGTATCCGGCCGTGCCAATTGCGGCGGCATCGTGCGCGCTGAAACGCTGGGGTACAGGGATGGTGGCTTCACCGTTGACGCGCTGGCGGGTGGTGTAGCCGCCATGGCGGAACTCGCCCAGGCCATCGCCGCAGGAGACGACAAGCTGGCCAGGGCTCAAGCGTGAATCGGAAGTTTCCACCACGGTGCCCACCACATCGATGCCCGGGACGAGCGGATCGATGCGCATGACGCCCTTATCGCCCTCCAAGGCCATGGCGTCCTTGTAATTGAGGGAAGAAAACTGCACATCTACGACCGTGTCACCTTCCCCGAGCAGGGGCTGCTCCTGGAAAGAATGGGTTGCTCCGGAATCCGTGCGGGTGACAATGAGTGTGCTCATGGGCACTATCGTACAGAGGATGTGAAGCAGTGTTTTCTGGCTTATGCTTCAGCCGGTTTCCAGAGAACATCGTTAGGGTGAAGCGCATGTCTGGGATTAAAGCTCAACACCCGCGCAATAGGCTACGACCCGCGCCGGATCCATATCCGCACCTGCGTCGTGATTCCTTCTTGGTCGCGGCCCTGTCCCTGGTGGTCGTGGCGTTGGCCACGATAGGCAAGTCCTTTATGGATATCCCCGGCGTGGTGGACGGCTCCGCGCATGCGGTGCGAAGGGTCAACCTGCAGCTCTTTGGCGGTTTTGAGAACGCCTCCGTGTGGTACGGCGGGTGGACCGATCTCCTGGGGAATATTGCTCTCTTCATGCCGCTGGGCGCGGCGCTTTACGTGGCCGGGCGCAACCTTGCCAGTATTCGCTGGGGCCTGGGTGGGGCGATGCTCATCGGCCTCATGGTTAGCCTGTGCATAGAAAGCGCCCAGTACATCTTTGCCCTGGGCTTTAGCGACATTGATGATCTTCTGTACAACACCGTGGGCTCTGTCCTCGGCGCCGCACTCATGGCGCGCGTGGGGCGCGACGAGCAGGTGAAGATTCTGCGCCGCCTGGGATTCCTGCTTGCGCTGGCAGCGGTGGTGCTCCTCGCCATGGTGGCGTTGTAGCGCCTAGCGGGAAGAGCGAACGAGCTTGGCGACGTCCCCCGCCACCTGCCGTGCATAGGGTGACACACCAGTAATCGTGGCCGAGCCCGGACCAGTCCACGTGCCATAGCCCACGGGGAAGAATCCTTCCACCGTGGGCTTTCCTTCTGCCAACAGCCCGGGGAACGGGCGCAGCGCTGGGCGGAAGCCGGTGGCCCAGATAAGATCGCTGAAGCCCCGCTCGGTGAGTTCATCGAGGGAATCGAACATCGGGGTAGTGCCCAACAGCCCGCTATCCCGGGCCTTGAGGACGGGCGGGACCATGACGATATCTCCTAGCTCAGTTTCGGGGCCTGGGTCCGGTTCGCCGCGAAGCTTCGCCAGCATGCGCTGGCGGTTGCGGCTAAAGAGCACGCGCCCATCCACATCATCCGGCATCCAGCGCGGAGGGTGCGTGGTAAACCACGTGGTGTCCACACCGGCGAGGGCTAGCTCGGCAGCAATCTGGGCACCGGAGTTGCCGGCGCCGACAACGGCCACACGGCTGGTATGGCCGCTGCTGGTTCTGTCTAAGAAAGGATTCGGCCCCGGGTAGCTCGCCGTGTGCCACTGGCGCCCCTGAAACTCACCGCGGTAGAAGGGGATGAACGGCGCGGACCACGTGCCCGTCGCGGCCACAACTGTGAGGGCGGAAAACTCACCGTGAGAGGTAAACAGGCGGAAGCGGGGGTCGTCGTCAAGCACGCGCTCCACCGCAACCCCGTGCCGGACCGGAAGGTCATAGCGCTGCTCATAACGGGTGAGGTAGTCCACCACGTGGGACGCCGGCGGGAAACCCGGGTAAGAAGGCATGGGCCAGCCGGGCAGCGTGGAGGATTGGGCATCGCTAAAGAGCGTGAGTGAGTCCCACACGTGTTGCCAGGCCCCGCCCGGGGAGGAGTTGGCGTCGAGGATGAGGAAATCGAGCTTCTGACGGCGCAGGTAATAGCCGGTGGCCAGGCCGGATTGGCCGCCACCCACCACGATGCAATCGTACGTATGCATTTACTGGATGAGCTTTCGTTCGCGGGCAGCGGAGACGGCCGCCGTGCGGGTTTCCACGCCGAGCTTCTGATAGACGTGAATCAGGTGGGTCTTGACCGTGGCCTCGGAGATGAAGAGCTGCTGGGCAATCTGTTTGTTGGAGGCTCCCGTGGCTAGTGCTTGCAGGATCTCCAGCTCGCGGGGAGAAAGCGCGGTTTCCGGCTGGGCCAAGCGCTCCGCCAGGAGGTTGGTGACCTCAGGCGCCAAGGTGCGCTTTCCCGCAGCCGTGTCGAGCACCGCGGTGTGCAGCGTTTCCTCGGGAGCGTCCTTGAGCAGGTAACCCAGCGCGCCCGCCTCCACGGCGGCCAGAATGTCCGCCTGCGTGTCATAGGTGGTGAGGATGAGCACCGGTGGACCGTCGAGCTCGCGCACGCGCCGGGTGGCGGCGATGCCGTCGACGTCTGGCATCTGAATATCGCAGACGACCACATCGATATGGGGAGCATCAGCATCCGTCAGCTGCTCGACGGCCGAGCCGTCGGAGCCTTCCAACACCACCTCGATGTCGGGGAAGGCGTTAAGAATCGCGCGCAGCCCGGCGCGGACCACGGGGTGATCATCGATGAGCATCACGTTAACCATTGCGGCTGCTTCCTGTTGGGATTCGCACCGCGAGCGCGGTGCCGGCGGGTGAAGATTCTACCTGGACGCTGCCGCCGACGCTGCGAACACGCTGCTCCAGGCCGGTTAACCCGAAGCCGCGCGGCCCTTCGATGCCGCGGCCGTCATCGACGACATCCAAGGTGATCTCATCCTCGAAAGAGCCCAGAGTGACCACGGCGCGGTCGGCATCGGCATGTTTCATGACATTGGTGAGTCCTTCGCGCGCGGCGCGCAGGATGACGTGGGAAAACTCGGCGGGGACATCAGCGCTACCGGTGAGTTTGAGCCCGAAGCGGGTGCGCAGCCCGAGGCCCGTGGCTTGGGCTTGGAGCTCATCCACGAGGGTGCGCAGTTCCGCGTCGATGGAGGAGGCAGGGGCTGCGAGCTCTTTGACGAAGCGCCGGGCCTCGGCCAGGTTGTCCTGGGCCACCTTTTCAATGAGCGCGAGCTGCTCGGTCACGTCCTGTTGCGCGGACGTGTTCTTGGCGGCGCGGCTGAGCAGGACGATGGAGGAAAGACCCTGCGCTACGGTGTCGTGGATTTCGCGGGAGAGACGTTCCCGTTCCTCGAGGCGCCCGGCTTGGTGCTCGCTGGCCGCCAGCTCCTCCTGGGTCTCACGCAGCTGCTTGGCGACGGCCGCGTGGTGCGCCGCCTCCGCCTGAACCCGGCGGGCGGCATGGTAAACGGCTACGGCAAAGCAGGTTCCGATAAACGGACCGATGGCCGCGGCCGCAGTCCACCCCTGTGGGTGGAGCCACGCGGGGACGAAGGCGGCGACGGCCCACAGCACCACGCTGGCAACGATGCCTGGCCAGAAGGGAAGCGCATGGATAAAGACGAAGACCAGCGGGAACTCGAGCCACATGAAGTCTTGGGCATGCACCATGAGACCGACCCACAACAGGCATAGGGCGGCGAGCCACAACGTGGTGGGGATGGGGCGGGTGATGGTGCGGGAGCCGAAGACGACAAACCCCGTGTAGACCACTGCGAGTGCGATGGAGAGGCCGAAGACGCGGGCGTCGAGGCGCTCATCAGCCCAGGCGCGGAGTACGCCGAAGACGAGGAGAAAACCGAACATCGCGTGGAGTCCCACGGTCCACAGTTTGTTGCTCATCATCACGAGGCACAAGCCTATCGCCTAGGTGGGGGAGGGCGAATCAACCAACTGGTTGAGTGGAGGTTCAACTGGCTACTCGATTACTTTCGGCGCACGCACACGCAGGATAAATAGTATGTTCCTGGCATTGAGAGAGATAGTCACCGCCCGCGGTCGTTTCTTCCTGATCGGCGGCGTCGTGGCTCTCATTACGTTGTTGCTCGTTATGTTGTCCGGCCTGACCCAAGGCCTATCCAAACAAAATACGTCTGCCCTCGAGGCACTCGGGGAGCAGACTCCTTATGTGACCTTCTCGACGGAAGACCCGTCCTTCACCGAGTCGGAGATCTTCGCCGAGGACGTCCTCGCTTCTGGCATTCCGCTTGGTACTTCGCAGACCAAGCTGGAGGGCCACGGCGGCGTGGCAGTCTTCGGCCTGCCCGAAGGCACCCAGATCCCTGGCTCCAACACCGTGATTCCGGAGGAAGGCATGGTCTTGAGCCAATCCATCGATGAAGAGATGAACGCGCCTTCCCGGGGCACCCTTGGTGGTGTGGACCTCGATGTGCAGGCAGCGGTCGCGGATGAGTACTACTCCCACTCCCCGGTGGTGTGGGTTTCTACCGAAACCTGGCAGCAGGTCTCCCATTCTCCTGAGGACATGGTGGGCGTAGCCGTGCTGTCCCAGGAGCCGACCGACACCTCCGTGTCCATGGGCAAGGCCCTGTCCGGTCTTCCGGCTTATAGCTCGGAGCGCGGTTCCCTGCTGACCATGCAGGCCTTCCTCTACGGTATTTCCGCGCTGGTCACTATCGCTTTCCTGAGTATCTGGACCATCCAGCGCACCCGTGACCTGTCCATCCTGCGCGCCCTTGGCGCCAGCGTGAAGTACCTGCTCAAGGATGCCATCGCGCAGGCCGCCATCATCCTGGCGATCGGCGTTGGGGTAGGCGCGCTCGTCGGCTGGCTGCTGGGCCTTGCCACCCAAGGTGCCGTGCCCTTCGAGGTCTCCGCCATGACCGTCATTGTCCCAGCACTCGGCATCTGGTTGCTCGGCATCGCCGGTGCATTCCTAGCCACCCGCCGCGTTTCCAAAATCAACCCGCTCGACGCCCTAGGAGGCAACGCCTAATGACTACCACCGTTACTCCCGCCCTGTCCCTCCGCGACATCGTGGTGACCTACCCCGACGGCCAGTCCCGCACCACTGCACTCGACGGCGTGAGCCTGGACGTCAAGCCGGGGGAGCTCACCGCCGTGATCGGCGAGTCGGGCTCCGGCAAGTCTACGCTGCTCTCCGTAGCCGCCGGGCTCATCGAGCCGGACTCCGGCACCGTGGAGCGAACCGGCTCCCGCGGGCTCATCTTCCAGCAGGCCAACCTGCTGGCCGCCCTGACGGCGCGCGAACAGCTGCTCATCATTGACCACATGGAGGGCTGCAAGCCGCGCCAGGATCGTGCCGATGAGCTGCTCAGCTTCGTGGGCTTGGAGGGCTTTGGCAACCGCCGCATGAACCAGCTCTCTGGTGGTCAGCGCCAGCGCGTCAATATTGCGCGCGCGCTCATGGGACAGCCTTCCGTGCTGCTTGCTGATGAGCCCACCTCTGCCCTCGACTCCACCCTCTCCCGCGAGATTGCCAAGCTCCTGCGCGGTGTCACCGATGACTTCGGCACCGCCACGCTGTTCATCACGCATGACCGCAGCCTACTGGACTATGCCGACAACGTGGTCGAGGTCAAGGACGGAAAGCTCTCCGAATACTCCGAGCTAGCCGCGTAAAAACCCTCTCATCTCTCACGTGTTCATACAAAGGGGTAAATTAAAGCCCCGTTATGATACGACCCCGCAAGCCCCGAGTAAGCCCAACTGACTACCCGCGCATGCAGCAGTGGACCGCGCTGCACGCGCTCATGTTGAGCATCACTGTGGTGGCCTGCGGGGTCTTTATCGTCGCTGCTCGCAGAATCAAGGGAACCTCCCGCGAGACCTTTATCCGCCGGATGGTGGGCTGGGCCTTGCTGGTGGCGGGTACTGCGTGGACGGTCATCTCCCTAGACCCGAAGCAATTCGATATCCGGGAGTCTTTGCCTTTGCACCTGTGCGATGTGCTGCGTCCGATCTTGGCGCTGGGCCTGATCACCGGCAATGAGCATGCCCTGACCTTGACCTACTTCTGGGGCATCATCCTCAACCCGCAGGCCATTATCACCCCGGATGTCATCTACTACTTCTCACCGCGGTGGCTGCGGTTTGGCACCTACTGGTTCTTCCACATCGTGGCACTCGCCGTTTCGCTAGCACTGACCTTTGGCTTGGGCTACCGACCGACGTGGAAGGGCTATCGCTTCGCCGTGAAGGTCACGCCCGTGTGGATGGCCACCGCGATGGCGGTTAATGCCAAGACCGACGGCAACTACGGCTTCCTCAACCAC
>NZ_CABTZR010000103.1 GCF_902489365.1 uncultured Corynebacterium sp.
CTATCACAGACCTAGGACTATCCGGTGTTGATTTCATCGATCGGGCTGTTGGAACCGATTCAAAATCAAGATCACCGCATTATCCCAGGCTGCCCCGGAAATCCGTACCGGTTTATCCACACGAAATGTCCCTTAAGCCGGCGTGGGTTAAGGGCTACTACGCAATTCGCGTCAACTCGCAGTGGCGCATCATATTCAAGTGGACACCCGAGGGAGCTGTTGACGTTGACTTTATCGACTACCACTGACGCGCATTCTCATGTTGATGTTGTTCCCGTTCCGCCCCCTGGAGAGGTACTTCTCCTAGAATTCCTCAAACCCTGCGGGATTACCCAGTATCGTCTGGCCAACGACATTGGCACTACCCGTTCCCAAGTTTCCAAAATTACCCGCGGTGCGCTCGGTATCAGTGCCGATATGGCTTTGCGTTTATCGGCCTATTTTGGGAACTCCGCCGAGTTCTGGCTCGGGCTCCAAGAGGAATACGATCTGTGGAAAGCTCGCCAGACCACTGATGTCAGCGCTATCGTTCCGTGGAATCACAAAGAAAAAGCTGATTCTCGTTCATAAAAGCAGAGGAATCGCGCTCATGAGCGGCTAGGGGAATTCTCTTTCTCCTTCGCGTCTGCTTGTGCAAGGGCGCGATCGGCTCGGCGCACAAAGACGAGGGCGGGCCCGATAGCGAGGAGCCCGGCGAGCGCATTGGCCCACAAACCGGTGGTCAAGGTCCAGCGATGAGACAATGCGGCTAGAGGGGTCGACCACACGCTAGAGAGTGAGACGACGGTGCTCATTTGGATATTGGTGACTCGGCCAAATGTTTCTTCTGCCATAAGCCTGTGGAGTGCGGCATAGGTTACCGCTCCGGCGGCTGGGGCTGTAAGAACAGACAGTCCTAGCGGGATGATCATCAACAGGCTGGGGCTGAGCAGGGCGCCACAGGCGATTGACGCAGCAACCCAGACACACGTGCCTACCTGCAGGGTGCCGAACGAGAACTTCTTCTGCAACCAACCCGTCGACAAAGCACCCACAATCCCGATGAGGCCGATGGACGTGCGGGCTAGTCCCGTTACCCATCCAGGGTTGTTCCCCTCCTCCAGTATGAGGACGGCCATGAACAGTGAGCCGTTAATTGCGCAGTTCGACAGTGTTTGCATGGCAATGAGCCCGCGCAGCAGGGGTGAGCGAGCCACGATGGCTAAGCCTTCCTTCGTTGTGCGTAGGAGCTTGTTCTCTGCCCTCTTTGCGGGGTCTAGGCGAGCCCTGATGAACAGGAAGAAAACAATGGTGAGGAAATTCGCCAAGCCTACAAACACAAAGGGCAGTGCCAGATTAACTTCTAGAAGTGCGCCGCCCACAGTGGGGCCGATGAGTCCCGCAAATTGCAGGCGCGCTTGGATGAGCCCTTGTTTGGCGGCGAGTTGTTCTTCCTCAACGAGCTGGGGCAGGCAAGGGTCGGAGCAAGCTTGACCTATTCGGTAAAAGAGCATCATGCTCCCGAGAAGCACACCGAAGACGATGGGGGAGAAACTTCCGGATAGGATGAGGCCCGCTAACGCGAGGTTGAGCACCCCGGCCAGCGCGTTGGTCACAATGATGAGTGGTTTGCGGCGCCACATATCCGCAAGAGAGCCGCCGATGATTCCGCCCGTCAGTGCAGCTATTCCGGTGATGGTCCCATACAGGCCGGCAAGGGTAAGACTATCGCTCAAGCGTAGAGTGACCACCGGAATAGCAAGCCCGGCTCCCACCCCAGCTATCTGAGCCACGAGGTCTGACCATAGGTAGAGGCGGAAGTCTCTGTTCTTGCTTTGGGGGTCATTCTTCATTGGTTCCTGCAATCTGCCGATCCGATCTCAAGTGTGATGTGGGGCACTTATCCTTAGACTATTAAACGCTCCGGTAGCCCCCCGTCAATGCCACGTGAATCTGAAACGCCCCCTCCAGGGAAATGTGTTTTGAGCAAACGAATCGGTAGGATAAGCCACCATGCTGCCCAAGTCCCGCATCTTCTCCGTCCTTCTGCTCGGCCTCGGCGTTGCGCTGATCGCAGCTGGCCTGGCGGCGTCGAGCTTCTTGAGCTTTAGCCCGCGCCTGCCGCTGGATATCAAGGACACCACGTGGACGATGCAGGATGAAACCGCCACCGCGCAGGAGCTGTCCGCAGAGGGTGTCTCGCAGTACGAGGGGCCGATGACCTATCAGCTCAACCTGGACATCCAGGATCCGGCGGACAAGGAGACCGCCACGCTGCGAGTCGGCGAATCCGCCATCCGTGGCGGCACGGGCAACGTCGAGGACTTGAGCTTTGCGCGTGTGTGGAATTATCCCGTCGACCGCCTCAGCGGTGAGGCCACGGGCCCGGCGGCGCTCTCCCACACCATGGGCTCGCCCACGGCGGAGGTCCCAGTTGAGGGCTACTGGCTGAAGCTGCCCGCCGAAGCCGAGCAGACCACCTACCCGGTCTTTGACCCGGTGCTGCGCAAGGCTGCCGATGCCGTCTTCGAGGAATCCCTCGACATCGACGGCCGTACGGTCTACCGCTACCACCAGGAGATTGAGCCCACCAACGTGGCTACCCTTTATGCCGGGAACACGACCACAACGCTGAGCAATGAGGATGGTTCCACCGAGCAGGGCTACCTCTTCCATGCTGCAACGAGAGACCTCTTTGTGGATCAAGCCACCGGACTCGTCGTGGGTATGGACGTCGATGTCAAGGACTACTGGGCCGACCGCGAGGGCAACGAGCGCGAGGTACAGTTTGCCTTCAACGGTGCGACCGATGAGGAATCCCGCACGGAGTTGCTCCAGCAAGCAGAGCGCTTCCCGCGGAGTGCTGTGGGGCTGTGGGTACGCTGGGGCGGCGTAGGCATAGGCGCGCTCTTGGTGCTGATGGGGGCGCTGGGTGCTTTCCGTCGCCCCGCGAGCCGTCACTCCCGCTAGACGCTCGCGCTAGAGGCCTGCGCGTGCGGATCTCCGCAGCGACACGCCAAGAGTGTGTTTCGCCTTTACAAGGCTGCCTTTATGCTATAGGCTATTTCGTTGCGCTGGAATCTGGATCTTTAGTGCACATTTAGCCTTTCGAGCGGTGATGGCAAAACCGACTTGACAAGGTGATTTTGTGCATTCTAAACCCAGTCGTTCCACAGCAGACCGAATGCTAAATCTACCAGCGGTTTTGCACCTCACCGGCCAGGGTGGGGAGGCAATCCGCCAGAGGTACTGGAAGGACCCATCTTGGCAGTCTCCCGCCAGACCAAGTCAGTGGCCAACATCCCTGGAGCCCCGAAGCGATACTCCTTCGCTAAAATCAGCGAGCCCATCGCCGTCCCGGGCCTCCTCGATCTACAACTCGATTCTTACGCGTGGCTCATCGGCACCCCCGAGTGGCGCGAGCGCGAGCAGGCAGAGCGCGGCGAAGACGCACGCGTGACGAGCGGCCTTGAGGATATCCTCGAGGAGCTTTCTCCGATCCAGGACTACTCGGGCAACATGTCCCTGTCCCTGTCGGAGCCTCGCTTCGAGCCGGTGAAGAACACCGTGGACGAGTGCAAAGAGAAGGACATCAACTACTCGGCGCCACTGTACGTCACCGCAGAATTTATTAATAACGACACCCAGGAGATCAAGTCCCAGACCGTCTTCATCGGCGATTTCCCGATGATGACTGAGAAGGGCACCTTCATCGTCAACGGCACCGAGCGCGTTATCGTTTCGCAGCTCGTGCGTTCCCCGGGTGTGTACTTCGACCAGACCATCGACAAGTCCACCGAGCGCCCGCTGCACTCCGTGAAGGTCATTCCTTCCCGCGGTGCGTGGCTCGAGTTTGACGTCGACAAGCGCGACACCGTCGGCGTGCGCATCGACCGCAAGCGCCGCCAGCCGGTCACCGTGCTGCTCAAGGCCCTGGGTTGGACCGAGGAGCAGATCAAGGAGCGCTTCGGCTTCTCCGAGCTCATGATGTCCACCCTTGAGTCCGATGGCGTGGCCAACACCGATGAGGCTCTCCTGGAGATCTACCGCAAGCAGCGCCCGGGCGAGCAGCCCACGCGTGACCTCGCGCAGGCACTGCTGGATAACTCCTTCTTCCGTGCGAAGCGCTACGACCTGGCCAAGGTGGGCCGCTACAAGGTCAACCGCAAGCTCGGCCTGGGCGGAGACCACGATGGTCTAATGACCCTGACCGAGGAAGACATCGCCGTCACCCTCGAGTACCTCGTGCGCCTGCACGCCGGTGAGCGTGAGATGAAGGCCCCGAACGGTGAGATGATCGCCATCCACACGGACGACATCGACCACTTTGGTAACCGTCGTCTGCGTACCGTCGGCGAACTCATCCAGAACCAGGTCCGCGTGGGCCTGTCCCGCATGGAGCGCGTTGTTCGTGAGCGCATGACCACCCAGGATGCAGAGTCGATTACCCCGACCTCCCTGATCAATGTCCGCCCGGTTTCTGCTGCCATCCGCGAGTTCTTCGGTACCTCACAGCTCTCGCAGTTCATGGACCAGAACAACTCCCTGTCTGGCTTGACCCACAAGCGCCGCCTGTCCGCGCTGGGCCCGGGCGGTCTGTCCCGTGAGCGCGCCGGCATTGAGGTGCGAGACGTTCACGCATCGCACTACGGCCGCATGTGCCCGATTGAGACGCCGGAAGGCCCGAACATTGGCCTGATCGGTTCGCTGGCGTCCTACGCCCGCGTCAACGCCTTCGGTTTCATCGAGACCCCGTACCGCAAGGTTGTGGACGGCAAGGTCACCGACCAGGTGGAGTACCTCACCGCCGATGAAGAGGATCGCTTCGCCATTGCGCAGGCTGAGGTTGAGAAGGATGCTGACGGCACCCTGACCGGCGACCGCATCGAGGTTCGCCTCAAGGACGGCGATATCGGCGTGACCGACGCCGCCGGCGTGGACTACGTCGACGTGTCCCCGCGCCAGATGGTCTCCGTGGCTACCGCCATGATTCCGTTCCTCGAGCACGACGATGCTAACCGTGCCCTCATGGGCGCGAACATGCAGCGCCAGGCCGTGCCGCTGGTTCGTTCCGAGGCCCCGTACGTCGGCACCGGTATGGAGCAACGCGCCGCCTACGATGCTGGTGACCTCATCATCACTCCGAAGGCAGGCGTGGTGGAGAACGTCACCGCGGACCTCATCACCATCATGGATGACGAGGGTCAGCGTGATACCTACATGCTGCGTAAGTTCGAGCGCACCAACCAGAACACCAACTACAACCAGACTCCGCTGGTCTCCCTGGGTGACCGTGTGGAGGCAGGCCAGGTACTTGCCGACGGCCCCGGTACCCACAACGGTGAGATGTCCCTCGGCCGCAACCTGCTGGTTGCCTTCATGCCGTGGGAAGGCCACAACTACGAGGACGCCATCATCCTCAACCAGCGCATCGTGGAGGAGGACATCCTCACCTCGATCCACATCGAGGAGCACGAGATCGATGCTCGCGATACCAAGCTGGGTCCGGAGGAGATCACCCGCGAGATCCCGAACGTCTCTGATGACGTCCTGCGTGACCTCGACGAGCGCGGCATCGTCCGCATCGGCGCCGACGTCCGCGCCGGCGACATCCTTGTCGGTAAGGTCACCCCGAAGGGTGAGACCGAGCTGACCCCGGAGGAGCGCCTGCTGCGCGCCATCTTCGGCGAGAAGGCCCGCGAGGTCCGCGATACCTCCATGAAGGTGCCGCACGGTGAGACCGGTAAGGTCATCGGCGTTTCCCGCTTCTCCCGCGAGGATGACGACGATCTGGCCCCGGGCGTCAACGAGATGATCCGCGTCTACGTGGCTCAGAAGCGCAAGATTCAGGACGGCGATAAGCTCGCTGGCCGCCACGGCAACAAGGGCGTTGTGGGCAAGATTCTCCCGCCGGAGGATATGCCGTTCATGGAGGATGGCACCCCGGTGGACATCATCCTCAACACCCACGGTGTGCCGCGTCGTATGAACATCGGCCAGGTTCTCGAGGTGCACCTCGGCTGGCTGGCACACGCCGGTTGGAAGATCGATACCGAGGATCCGGCCAACGCTGAGCTGCTCAAGACCCTTCCGGAAGAGCTGTACGACGTCCCGCCAGAGTCGCTCACCGCAACCCCGGTCTTCGACGGTGCCACCAACGAGGAGATTTCTCGCCTGCTGGCTTCCTCCAAGCCGAACCGCGATGGTGACGTCATGGTGGATGAGCACGGCAAGGCCCGTCTCTTCGATGGTCGCTCCGGTGAGCCCTACCTGTACCCGGTATCCGTCGGCTACATGTACATGCTCAAGCTGCACCACCTCGTCGACGAGAAGATTCACGCTCGCTCCACCGGCCCGTACTCCATGATTACCCAGCAGCCGCTGGGTGGGAAGGCACAGTTCGCTGGCCAGCGCTTCGGCGAGATGGAGGGGAGGGTAATGCAGGAGTATGGCGAGAGC
>NZ_CABTZR010000104.1 GCF_902489365.1 uncultured Corynebacterium sp.
ACCAGGCATTCACCCCGGTAGATAAGGTTTCCCTCGGCAGATTTCGGGGTGATGCGAGATATTCCCCACACCGCAGCCGGATAGATCATGCCCAGCGCGACGACGCATAAGAGCACGGCAACAAATCCGGCAAGGAGATTACGCAGATAAACACGCATTATTGCTTCCTTTTCTTTGCAGTTTTTCTTTATAGGCCTGGGAGGAGGGAGACGACCTGGTCAATGAGCCAGATGCCAATGAACGGGGTAATCACGCCACCTAATCCCCAAATACCGAGGTTGCGGCGCAACAGTGAAGACGCGGAGGCCGGTTTGTAGGACACGCCCTTGAGCGCCAATGGGATGAGCGCGACGATGATGAGCGCGTTGAAGACAACCGCGGAAACAATGGCGGACTCAGGGGAATGCAGGTGCATGACGTTGAGGCGCTCCAAGTGCGGCAACTGCGTAGAGAAGAGCGCCGGCAGGATGGCAAAGTACTTCGCCAGGTCATTGGCCAAGGAGAAGGTGGTCAACGCACCGCGGGTGATCAGCAGCTGCTTGCCAATTCGAACGACATCGATGAGCTTTGTCGGGTCAGAATCCAAGTCCACCATGTTGGCAGCTTCCTTCGCCGCGGAGGTACCTGTGTTCATGGCCACGCCCACGTCCGCTTGGGCCAGCGCCGGGGCGTCGTTAGTACCGTCACCGGTCATGGCCACCATTCGGCCTTGTGCTTGCTCCTCACGGATGCGGGCGAGCTTGTCCTCCGGAGTAGCTTCGGCGATGTAATCATCGACGCCGGCTTCCTTGGCAATGGCAGCTGCGGTCAGCGGGTTGTCGCCGGTGACCATGATGGTCTTGATTCCCATCTGGCGCAGCTCGGCGAAGCGCTCGGCCATGCCGGGCTTGACGACGTCACTCAGTTGCACCACCGCAATAACCGTGCGGCTGCCATCGGATTCTTCCACGGCGACAGGCAGCGGGGTGCCACCGTCTTGTGCAATTCGGGTTACGGAATCCTCGATCTCTTGCGGCCAGGTGCCACCTGCTTCAGTAACCCACTTGCGTACGGCATCGCCAGCGCCCTTGCGCAGCTTGCGGTGAGCCAGGTCAAGGCCGGACATCCTCGTCGACGCGCTGAATGGAACGACCTCCGCACTCCGCGCTTCTGCATCTCCTTCGCTGGACAGAGAGTAGTTTTCAGTCAGCCAGGCCACAATGGAGCGGCCTTCTGGGGTTTCATCCGCTAGGGAGGAAATGCGAGCAATCGCTGCAGCCTCGCGCTCGTCAACGCCCGAAGCCACAATCAGGCCGGTGGCCTGGCGGTTTCCGTAAGTGATGGTGCCCGTCTTATCCATAAGAAGCGTGGCGACGTCACCGGCTGCTTCCACCGCACGGCCGGAAGTGGCCAGAACGTTGTGGCGAACGAGGCGGTTCATGCCGGCGATACCGACTGCCGAAAGTAGGGCGGCAATGGTGGTAGGGATTAGGCAGACCAACAGAGCGATAAGGGATAGTGGCGAAAGCTCCGCGCCGGTAAAGAGCCCCATTGGGGCAAGCGCAGTGACGGCGACGAGGAAGAGGATGGTCAGCGTGGAGAGCAGGATGCTCAGCGCAATCTCGTTCGGAGTCTTGCGGCGTTCCGCGCCCTCCACCAAGGCGATCATGGTGTCAACGAAGGTGGAGCCCGGTTCGGAGGTGATTTTGACCTTGATGGAATCAGAGAGCACCACGGTGCCGCCGGTCACGGCACAGCGGTCACCGCCGGCCTCGCGGACGACGGGAGCCGATTCACCCGTGATAGCAGACTCGTCGACGGTTGCGGCGCCTTCGATGACGTCACCGTCACCCGGGATGGTCTCCCCTGCTTCCACACGCACGATGGCACCCTTGGTCAGCTCGGACGCGGGAACCACTTCAATGCCAGAGTCAGTAATGAGATTGGCAGTGGCATCATCGCGCACAGAGCGCAGACTGTCTGCCTGGGCCTTGCCACGGCCTTCGGCATAAGCCTCGGCGAAGGCGGCAAAGGCAATGGTGAACCACAGCCATACCGTCACGACCCAGCCGTAAAAGCTGGGGTTGAGGATGGACCACACAGTGGTCAGTGCGGCGCCGACCCACACGACGAACATCACGGGGTTGCGTGCTTGGGCGAGCGGGGACATTTTGCTCGGCAGCGTTTTCAGCGCCGCAGCCGCGAGACCACTGCTCTTCTCCGGAGCGTTGCGGTGAGGAGTCTTATCCGGCTCAGCGGTGATGGTTTGGGTTGTCATGATAGTGCCTCCGAAATGGGACCCAGGGTGAGGACAGGGAAGAAAGTGAGCGCTGCAACCAGCAGGATTACACCGATAGTCAACAGCGAGAAGGTAATGCCGGAGGTGGGTAAGCTGCCTGCGGTGGTGGCCTGGCGCTTCTGTCCTGCCAGGCTTCCGGCTAGGTAAAGGGCGAAGACGATGGGCAGGAAACGGCCCAACAGCATGGCCAAGCCCAACGTGATCTGCCACCAGGGCTCAGTAACCGTCAGTCCAGCAAAAGCAGAACCGTTGTTATTCGCCGCCGAGGTAAAAGCGTAGAGAACTTCCGACAGGCTGTGGGCATTATCAGCCGTTCCCGGTGCACCGACGTTGGTCGCTGAGGATTCGACGAGCTTGCGCTGCGCCACGGAAGCGCCGACGCCCACGAGGACCAGAACCGGCATGGTGAGGATGTACAGGCTGACCGCTGAAATTTCCTTGCGGCCAATCTTGTTGCCCATAAACTCCGGTGTGCGGCCCACCAAGAGGCCACCGATGAACACAGCGAGGATAGCCACAATCACAAGGCCATAGAGGCCAGTGCCCACACCGCCCGGCGCGATTTCACCCAGCAGCATGTTGAGGATGAGCAGACCACCGCCCAGTGGCGAATAGCTATCGTGCATCGAATCCACGGCACCCGTCGAGGTACCCGTGGTGGACACGGCGAACAATGCGGAGGCGTCAATGCCAAGGCGCTGTTCGATACCTTCCATGTTGGCGCCTGCCAACTGGGACGCACCGCCCACAAGAGTGTGCTGTGCCCAAGTCACCAGAACAACCATGACGGTCCACAAACCACCAGCCACGCCGAGCAGCGTCCACGCGTGCTTTTGCGACTTGAGCATCACACCATACGTGCGGATCATGCAGAAGGAGATGACAAGCAGGGAGAAGATCTCCACGAGGTTGGTAAAGCCGGTCGGGTTCTCAAACGGGTGCGCCGAATTGGCGCCGAAGATGCCACCGCCGTTGGTACCCAGGAGCTTAATGGCTTCCTGGCTAGCCACGGGAGCACGGGAAATATCTACGCCAGAGTCAGTGACCAGGTTGGATCCAAAGGTTTGCATGGTTCCGCCGAGGACGAGCACGGTGGAGATGATGAGTGACAGGGGAAGTAGAATGCGAACAAGACCACGGGTGAGATCCACCCAGAAGTTACCGATGAGCTTCTGGCCATCCTGCGATGCCGCCACGTCGCGCTGATAACCCAGGTGGCCGATGCCACGGATCAACGCAACGGCGACGCACATACCCACGGCAGCCGAGGCAAAGTTTTGTACAGTCAGGCCCAGCATCTGCGTGGCATTGGTTAGGGTGTCTTCACCGGAATAGGACTGCCAGTTGGTGTTGGAGGTAAAGGAAGCCGCGGTGTTGAAGGCCATCCACGGCTCCACGGCTTTCTCGCGGGCGTTGCCAAAGCTTGGCAACACTGCTTGGAGCCGCTGCACTGCGTAAAGGACGAGGACGGAGGCCAAGCTGAAGCCCAGCAGCGCACGAGTGTAGTTCTTGGAGTTATGGCCCCGGTTGGGGTCAACCCGCAAAATTCTGTACACGAGGCGCTCGACAGCCCAGTCTTTTTCAGAGGTATAGGCACGGGCCATCCAGTTACCAAGCGGCACATAAGCCGCCGCTAGAAGGGCAAAGAGGGCGAGGTACTGCGGTGCTACCGCCACAATGCTGGCGATCATGCGAAACGCTCCGGGTCAATAAGGGAAATGATGAGATAGGCCACGAGCGCGACAACAATGATGAGCCCGATGACCGCTGTGATGGTGTTCATGTCCTACGCGTCTCCGTCCATAAACTCGTTAATGGAGGAAGGACCGCCGAACACAAGGACCACGATCACGATGACCAGAATGTCCAACATGTGGGAGAGACCCCCTTGGGTGAAAGCAATACAAGGTGTGCCCAGTGCCCCAGAGCACCGAGCGCCGGTGTCTAAAGCACCTGCCGAGCATTGACGTTAAGCCCGGTCTCCCCTAGACCTACGAGTTATTTGCGGCATCTTTACACCCCTTGACCCCGATTTTTACGCTTTATTTACGGACTCCCTTACTTCCCTTCCGCTTTAGGGGAAATCAACGCATTCGTAATGCGCGCCGTACACAGCCTCCTCCCCTCGTCATCTGTAATGACGATCTCGTGGGAGCACAGCGTCTTGCCCAGCTTGATGGCGGTGGCCGTCGCCGTCACCAGACCCGAGCGCCCGGAAGCGTGGTGCGTCGCGTTGATATCCACGCCGACGGCGACCTTGCCCAGCGTCGAGGCATGAATCACCGCCGCCCAGCTGCCGACGGCCTCTGCTAGGCACGCCATGGCCCCACCGTGAAGCAGCCCGAAGGATTGGGTATTGCCCTCGACCGGCATGGTGGCCACCACCCGCTCGGCCGACTCTTCCAGGATTTCGACACCCATCTTCTTGTCCAGCTCACCCAACTGAATCTTCCAAACCTCTGCGGCCATGCTGCACTCCTTACTTAACCCTAGAAATGTGACGCAGACTATACTAACCTGTATTTACTGACCAACCGTTCGGAAACTAATGGAAAGGCCAAACTTTTCGCTATGACTGCAGCCCTCGTCCCCAGCTACCTCTCCGGCCAGTGGCTCACCCCGGACAATCCCTCGCGCGTTGCGGACGTGCACGACGCCTCCACCGGTGACGTCGTCGCCAGGGTTAGCGCCGAAGGCCTCGACATCGCCGGCGCCATCGATTACGCACGCAACACCGGGCGCGAAGGGCTGCAAAAGCTCACCTTCCACGAGCGCGCCCTCAAGCTCAAGGAGCTGGCGATCTACCTTCAGGATCACCGCGAAGAGCTCTACGAATTGGCCAACAAGGCCGGCGCCAACAAGCGCGATAACTTCGTCGATATCGACGGCGGTATCTCCACCATGTTCACCTTCTCCTCAAAGGGCCGCCGCGAGATGCCCAACTCCACCGTCATGCCGGATGGCGAAGCGGAGGTCTTCTCCAAGGACGGCTCCTTCATCGGCCGCCACATCTACACCTCCATCCCTGGCGTAGCCGTACAGATCAACGCCTTCAACTTCCCCGTTTGGGGCATGCTGGAGAAGTTCGCCCCGGCCTTCATCGCAGGCGTGCCCTCGATTGTTAAGCCCGCCACGCCGACCGGCTACATCACCGCGGCCTGCGTGCGCCTCATGATCGATTCCGGAATCCTGCCGGAGGGCAGCCTGCAACTCATTTCCGGCTCCGCCCGTGACCTGTTGGATCACCTGGACTACCGCGATCACGTCGCCTTTACCGGCTCCGCCGATACCGCGAACACCCTGCGTGCACACCGCAACGTCATCGAGGGCGGCATCCAGTTCAGCGCGGAGGCTGACTCCCTCAACGCCGCCATTCTGGGCGCCGATGTCACCGCAGATTCCCCGGAGTTCGACGCCTTCGTCAAAGCCGTCTTCGGTGAGATGACCTCGAAGGCGGGCCAGAAGTGTACCGCCATCCGCCGCGCCATCGTCCCGCATGCGCTTGTCGACGCCACCATCGAAGCCCTCAGCGCACGCCTGCGCGACAAGGTGGTCGTGGGCGATCCGCGCGATGCTTCCGCCACCATGGGCCCGCTGGTCTCCGTGGATCAGAAGCAGGACGTCGCGGAGGCCGTCGAGAAGCTCAAAGCAGGCGGCGGTGAGATTGTCTACGGCGGCGAGGAGACCGAGGGCGCATTCTTTAACCCCACCATCCTGCGCTTTGCCGATAACCGCACCCCAGCCGTGCACGACACCGAGGCTTTCGGCCCCGTCGTCTCCTTCCTGGGCTACGACTCCCCCGCCGAGGCCGTTGAGCTCGCCGCCTTGGGCTCTGGTTCGCTGGTTGCCTCCGTCATTACGCACGACCCGCAGCTCGCCCGCGAGTATGC
>NZ_CABTZR010000105.1 GCF_902489365.1 uncultured Corynebacterium sp.
ATGCCTGGGCCCAAAATCGTCCACCCACAGAGGACAGCGATGATGATGGCCATACCGGCGGTAATGGCACCCTCAGTGGCACCCGTGGTGTGCAGACCGCGGTACATCACCCACGAGCCGAACCCAAAGAAGATCAGCGTGCCAAGAAGCGGCGGCAGACCGAAGATATTGTTGATCAGGTCACCGGAACCAGCGGCATAGGCAATGAGCGCGCCGATACCGTTGACGATGATGGCGACGAAGACCAGCCACCGACCCCACTGCCCTAGGTAGTGCTCGGCCAGCCCCGAGACTTGCAGCGTGGCCTTGGTACGCATGGCGGACTCGGCCACGTACAACATGGAAATGGTCGTGAGCGTGCCTGCCACAAGCAGGGCGATGACGAGCGCGAGGAATCCACCGTTGCGAGCGGCATAAGGAATGGAGAGAACTCCCGCGCCGATGTTGGTGCCGAAGATGAGGGCGATGCCCTGCACGAAGGACAGCGCGGGCTTGAATTCCTTCGTGGACTGATCCTTCTGCGGCACAGAAATGTTGTTGGACAAAGACTTCTCCGATGACTACTAAATGACTATTAAAACGTGAACTCACCCGGCCATCGCCGGGTGAGAACTGCATTCGCCTTACTTGTATTCGTTGAACTGTTTGACGACGACCTGCAGCGCCTCACGCCACAGGTCCTCCGGGATAGCCAGGGAAGGCAGGAAGCGGATGACGTTGTGGTCCAGGCCGCAGGTCAGCAGCAGGACGCCCTCGGCCTTGGCGCCGTCAGCAATCTTGTGCACCAGCTCGGAGTCCGGCTCGCCCTCAGCGGTCACGAACTCGAGTGCGAGCATGGCGCCGCGGCCGCGGAACTCTGCCACACGCTCATCGCCCAGGATGGGCTCCAGCTCCTCGCGGGCGACCTTCTCCAGGTTCTGGGCGCGCGCACCGAAGTCCTTCTCCTCAAACTCCTTGAAGGTTGCCAGCGCAGCCGCGCACGCCACCGGGTTACCGGTGTAGGTGCCGCCCAGGCCACCCGGCTGCGGGGTGTCCATGATTTCCGCGCGGCCGGTCACCGCGGACAGCGGCATGCCGGAGGCAATGCCCTTGGCAATGGTCACCATGTCCGGCACGATGCCCTCGTGGTCGGAGGCGAACCAGGTACCGGTGCGCATCATGCCCGCCTGGATCTCGTCGATGATGAAGACCACGTCGTTGTCGTTGCACCACTTCTGGATTGCTGCGAGGTAGCCCTCAGCCGGGACGACGAATCCGCCCTCGCCCTGAATCGGCTCAGCAACGACGCAGGCCAGGTTGGTCGCGCCGACTTCCTGCTCAATCATGGTGATGGTCTTCTTGGCGGCCTCGGCGCCGCTCAGGCCATCGCGCAGCGGGTAGGACATCGGTGCGCGGTAGATTTCCGGCGCGAAGGGGCCGAAGCCGTTCTTGTAGGGCGACTGCTTAGCGGTCATCGCCATGGTCAGGTTGGTGCGGCCGTGAAAGGCGCGGTCCATGACCACAACGCCGCGCTTGCCGGTGTAGTTGCGGGCAATCTTTACTGCGTTCTCGACAGCCTCCGCACCGGAATTAAACAGCGCGGTCTTCTTCGGGTGGTCACCCGGGGTGACCTCGTTGAGCTTTTCTGCCACCGCCACGTAGGACTCGTAAGGAGAAACGGTGAAGGAGGTGTGGGTGAAGTGCGCGACGGCCTCCTGAACCGCGGCCACGACGGCCGGGTTCGAAGCGCCAGCGGAGGTCACGGCGATGCCGGAGGCAAGGTCGATGAAGCGGTTGCCGTCGGCGTCGGCAAGAATGCCGCCATCGGCATCCACCACGTAGCCCGGAAGTGAGGGCGCCATGCCCGCGGGGAGGGCGTTCTTGCGGCGCTCATCCAGGGCGGCGCTCTTCGGGCCCGGGACCTGCTGGCCCAGGTGGCGGGACTGCTCAATGTGGTACTGAAGTTCCTGCATGGTCTTCCTTGTGTGCTCAGATGAATAGTGTGCCCCTTAGTGTGGTCTCCACCACCCTTGGCGCACTATGGACGAGGTGTATAAATTTTCTTTCCATAGCTGTGTACTCTGTCCAGCATGCGCGAGATTTCCTTTCGCTGGCTGCTCAACCAGCGCTCTTTGAACCTGCGAAGCATCGTCACCGGTAGCGCTACGTTCAACACCATTCATGCCTCCGAGCTCGCGGACCCCAGCGAGTTCACCTCCCCCGGCGCGCTCATGCTCACGTTGGGGCTTGCCTTCCAGGAAGAACCGGAGGGGTTTGAGCGCTATGGCACAGCCCTGGCCGCGGCAGGCGTGCAAGGCATCGGCTTCGGTACCGGGCTAGCCTTCGGCGAGGTTCCCCCAGAACTAATCCGCGCCTGCTCCCAGCACAATCTCACCCTCTTTGAGGTCCCGCGCGCCACACGTTTCGTCTCCATCACCACGGCCGTGGCCCAGGAACAGGCCCGCTTGGACAACAACGCGCACTTTGCACTCCACCGCCAGCAGGAGCGCCTCAACCAGGCCGCGGCCACGAACATCGGCGCACTCATCGCACAGGCAGGCAAGGAACTCAGCGCCGCGGTAGCGGTAGCCAGCTCCTCCGGAGCGGTGGTCAGCCGCAGCGATCGCGGCCAGCTCAGTGCGGCCGACGCCGCGGTGGAGGCCGCGGAGCAGACGGGGCGGGGAACGGGGACGTCGACAAGCACAGGCGCCACCATCACCAGCATCTTCGGCTCGGCGGGACGGCGCTGGGCCATCGCGGTAACGCGTGCGGAGAAATTCGATTCCTACTCCCGCGCGCTCATCCGGCACCTCGCCGGCCTAGCCAGCCTGCTCTTGGATCACCCCGACACCACTGCGCACACGATCCTCGGGGCGTTGGCGCTCGACGCCCAACTGGCCAGCGTTGACTCCCCCGCCCTGCAGGCGGCCTTCCACATGGTCGATAGCCATGACCTCGTGGATATCCTGTTCCTCACCGCACCGTCCCCCTCCCGCCTCGCGCGGGCGTTGAGCGAAATCGGAAAAGCCGAGCCTCTCAGCCTCATCCGCCCGGAACACGATTCGGCACTTATCGCGCTTCCCCCAGGCACCGCGCACCCGAGCTTAAGCGGGAAACACACCCGCTACCTCCGGACGTCCATCCTGCAGCGCATCCAATGGCAGGCGTTGACACCGGCGCTGTTGTCCTCTCTCCAGAGCCACGCGCGCAGCCTGCCACTCGGCGCTGTGGCGTCCTTCGATTCGGCTGCCCCTACCTGGCTGGCAGAACCCGGCGTACCCGAGGCCCTCGCTGCCCGGCGCGCAGCGACGGTCAGCCTTCTTGCCGAGCACGATGCACAACACAACACCGAGCTGTGCGCCACGCTGCGCTCCTTCCTCGTGGGCAACGCCAACCTAGCCACCGCCGCCGCAGAGCTTGGCGTTCACCGCCACACCGTGCGCGCCCGCTTGGACAAGATAGAGCAACTCTGCAGCGTGGACCTAAGCAATCCCGTCACCCGCGCAGAGCTGCTCTTGCTCAGCCTTGATTCTTAAGAACTCAGTCCGGAACGCTCACGCCCAGGATGAGAAGCTCCGCCGCCACCAGGGGGTCCTTGAGGTCAACCTCCAATAACTCCTCCAAGTCCGCGATGCGCTTGCGCACGGTGTGGCGGTGCGAGTGCAACTCCTCAGCGGTGCGGCTCACGTGCCCGCCGGCGCGCAGGTAGACCTCCAGGGTTTCCGCTAGCGCCGTGCCGTACTCGGCGTCGTGATCACGCACCTTGCCCCAGGTCTCCTTCGCGCGGTTGTGCACCGCCCCCTTGACGCGGGGATCCCTAGTCCAGCTCAAAGTGCGCGATTCCGGCCCCGCAAGCATGCCCGGCTGCAACCCGAAGGCGAAGGACTCCAGCTCGCGGACAATTCCCACCCCCAGCTCAGTCCACGGCATGGGCTGGCCCACGACAATGCGCTTGCTTCCGCGAATATCGCGCAGCAAATCCTGCAGGTTTTTCATCGATCGGCTTCCCCTAAAGAGCAGGAGGCTGGAGGACTTATCCAGCGCGTACTCGAAGAGCAAACGCCCGTGGTCTTGAAGGCGAGCATCCAGGGCCTGGATGAAGCGCTGGTGCGCCCGCTCTCCCTCGGACTTCACCAGGACCGGACGCACCCTCCCCTGCGCATCACCCACGAGGTGGAAGATGCGCCGCATGGGATCTTCTGGCTGGTCCAGCCCCAGCTGGATGGCCAAAGCCATGGAGTTGAGCTCATTCTGCGTGCGCCGCAACTCCTGCGGGCGCTTCACGCTGAGCTCCGCTAGGCCCGCGGCCTGCTTGAGCAGCGCACGCTCGTTCACACCGAATCCATCACGCGCCACGGCCAAGAGTCCGAAGGAGCGCGCACCGTGGTCGGCCAAACGCTGGGCCAAGACATTCCACCCGCCCACGCGGCGTGCGGCATAAAAGTTCTGGGCTCGGGTATCGGCAATCACCGGGCCCCAATCCACCGGAGGCAACCCCGGGTAGCTCGACTGGGCAAAGACCCGCCCGTCCTTATCAACGAGGCAACAGTGTGCCCCCAGCAAGCGGCCGGTCTTATCTACGAGGGCGTCGAGGCCGGCGACGGCGGCGTCGTTCAGCGCGCCCTGCTGCGCAATGAAACACTCCAGCCCTTCCTCACGCTGGCGCTGCAGCTCGTCGTGCAAACGCGCGAGCACCGAGACGAAAGGCACGCGCCGCGCCACCGTGAAGAGCGAAATATCGCAGTCCCGGGCAGCCTCCACCATGGCGGTCGGAACCTCGGCGAAGGCAAGGCCAACGCCGAATCCCACCCCCGTTACCCCACCCGCGGCCACCCTGTGGATGTACTCCACCAGCTCTTCCGGCTTTCTTTCAAAGGCCATGCCCGTGAGCAAGATGACCACCCCAGATCCCACAAACTCGCGGGGATCGCGCAGCTCACAGGGATGCATGACGGAGAAAGGACGCCCGCAATCGTGCAGAATTTCTATCCCCAGATCGGGTTGATTAGCCAACCATCTCAGGGAAACGCTTCCCTCTTCCAGTCCGGCAGCTACCCCCTTATCCAATGTGGACAATTTCTCACCATTCTTTCACCGAATTGTCTATGGCCCTTATGAAGTCTAGCCGCCAGAATGACCCACGTCATAAAAAATTCCGAGTATTAAGGAGCAGACAGCATGCAGGATCTCAAGCACCGCCTCCCCCAGGAGCGGAATGTCTCCACCGCAATCCCTGGCCCCCGCAGCCAGGAGCTGAATGCCGCCCGTGAAGCAGACGTCGCCGCTGGCGTCATCCCGGGCTACCCCTCCTACATCACCGACGGTGACGGTGGCGTGCTTGTCGACGTCGACGGCAACACCATCGTCGACTTCGCATCCGGCATCGCCGTGACCTCCGTCGGCGCCTCCAACCAGCGCGTTGCCAAAGCCGTCGCCGAGGCTGCTAGCCACCTGACCCACACCTGCTTCCTCAACGCTCCTTACGAGGGCTTTGTCCAGGTAGCCAAGAAACTCAACGAGCTGACCCCGGGCACCCACGAAAAGAAGTCCTGTCTCTTCTCCACCGGCGCTGAAGCGGTGGAGAACGCCATCAAGATTGCTCGCCGCTACACCGGCAAGAACCGCGTCGTGGTCTTCGACGGTGCCTTCCACGGCCGCACCAACCTCACCATGACCATGACCGCCAAGAACAAGCCGTACAAGTCCGGCTTTGGCACCCTGGCCGCTGACATCTACCGCGCGCCGATGTCCTACCCGCTGCGCGATGGCCTCGATGGCAAGCAGGCAGCCGCGCGCACCCTGCGCTACATCGAGCAGTACGTCGGCACCGAAGAGCTGGCTGCCGTCATCATCGAGCCCGTGCAGGGCGAGGGCGGCTTCGTCGAGCCGGCCAAGGGCTTCCTCCCGGCACTGCAGGAATGGTGCACCGACAACGGCGTCGTCTTCATCGCCGATGAAATTCAGGCCGGCATCTGCCGCACTGGCTCCTGGTTCGCCTGCGACGACGAGGGCATCATCCCGGACCTCATCACCACCGCCAAGGGCGTGGGCGGCGGCATGCCGCTGTCCGCTGTGACCGGCCGTGCAGAAATCATGGATGCCCCGGACCCGGGCTCCCTGGGCGGCACCTACGCCGGTAACCCGGTGGCCTG
>NZ_CABTZR010000106.1 GCF_902489365.1 uncultured Corynebacterium sp.
GTTGAGCTTGCGCTCGACGCGGGAGGAACGCGACGTAAAGGTCATCCCGGTGATGCCGAGGGTGAGGGTGTTGGTCATGGTGTTTAGGCCAATTCGTAGCCGGCTTCGGCGACGGCGGCGGCGACTTGGTCGTCGCTAAAGCCCTCCCCGGTCACGATGACTGCGCCGGTGGTGTGGTCGGCAGTAACGTCGGTGACGCCACTGATCTCTGAGATCTCTTCCTTGACGGAAAGCTCGCAGTGGCCACAGGTCATGCCGGTAACGGTGTAGGTTGTGGTGCTCATGGTGATGAATCCTTCTCTTTTCTTAGCGGTTAATGCTACTGCCAAGAATATACCCCCCTGGGGTATATGTGCAAGGAATAATCGAGTCTTGTGTACCGTTGAGGGTTGATAGAACCGACAAATATCCCCGAGACTGATAGGAAAAGACATGGCAACGATTGACATCACTGAGGACACGTTCCAGGAGACCATCTCCGGCGAGGGCATCACGCTCGTCGATGCCTGGGCGGAATGGTGCGGCCCGTGCAAGCGCTTCGGCCCAGTCTTTGAGAAGGCATCTGAAGAGCACCCCGATGCCACGTTTGCCAAGCTGGATACCGAGGCAAACCAGGAGCTATCCGCGAAGCTGCAGATTCAGTCCATCCCCACCTTGATGGTGTTCCGCGACGGCATCCTAGTCTTCCGCGAGGCTGGCGCCCTGCCGCCGGCGGCACTGGAGGATCTCATTGGCCAGGTTAAGGCCCTCGACATGGACGAAGTCCGCGCCCAGGTGGAGAGCCAGCAGGCGGAATAGTCCCGAAGAATCCTCCTTGGCGCGAAGGGCCAAGTAC
This sequence comes from uncultured Corynebacterium sp., assembly GCF_902489365.1. Classification (GTDB taxonomy): domain Bacteria; phylum Actinomycetota; class Actinomycetes; order Mycobacteriales; family Mycobacteriaceae; genus Corynebacterium. Next base: position 836 of record NZ_CABTZR010000106.1, read on the forward strand.
GCTCGCCGCGCGCGCTTTCCTGTGAGTATCGCTACACTCGCAGGAAAGCGTCTTTTTATATAGGGCACCAATAAGAGCTGCATTAACTACTGTTGCAGGAACTACAAAGGAGTGAGCGCGATGGCAAATCCATTTAGCAAAGGCTGGAAGTACGTGATGGCTTCTTTCGATCAGAAAATCGATGAGAATGCTGACCCCAAGGTCCAGATCCAGCAGGCCGTGGAAGGTGCGAAGAAGCAGCATCGCGAGATTTCCGAACACGCGGCGGAGATTATTGGACGCAAAACCCAGTTGGAAATGCAGCTCAATCGCTTGGTGAAGACCCAGCAGGATTATCAGGATCAGACCCGCCGAGCGCTGGAGTTGGCTGATGCCTCTGAGGATCCGCAGAAGGCCGCCGAGTACAACCAGGCAGCTGAGGTCGTAGCGAGCCAGCTGGTCGCCGTGGAAAACGAGCTGGCTAACCTGAAAACGCAGCACGAGGCGGCTACCCAGGCTGCTGAGCAGGCGAAGGCCCAGCAGCAGCAGTCGGAGGCCCGTCTGAAGGAGCAGCTGGCACAAGTCGACCAGTTGCTGTCCCAGGCAGATCAGGCAGCGATGCAGGAGAAGAATGCCGAGGCTTTGAACTCGATGAACGAGCTCAAGCCGGATGATTCCACGCCGACGTTGGACTCGGTGCGCGCCAAGATTGAGAAGCGCTACGCGGATGCGCTCGGCGCTCAGGAGCTGCACCAGGCGGCCGGCGGCAGCCGGATTCAGGAGATTTCGGCCGCGGGCCATGATATGGCCGCCACGTCCCGCCTGGATGAGATTCGCGCCGAGATGGCCAAGAATAAGGAGATCGAAGGTTCCCCCTTCGACAGCGACCAAGCGCTTGAGGCCGGCGCCGAAGCTGATGCTAGTGATGTCAACGCCGAATCGGACACCGCCGAGGACAAGCAGTAGCCACTGCGAAGCACACCACTGCACAGAAAAGGGACCTTTTAGAGAGAGCCGCGCAGCGAGCGCGGCCGGGGTGTTTCAGCACCCCGCGCTCTCCAAGGTCCCTTTCGGCGGTTTAGCTATCTTGGCGGCGGATATTGATGAGCACGCCGCGGATGCCCGAGTGGAAGCCATCGCGCAGGTTGACGCGCTGGGTTTCGGTGAGCGTGTATTCGTGCAGCGTTTCGCAGGCGAACTGCAGCAGCGGGCGATCGATCTCCGGGGGCAGGCCGCCGCCGGAGAGCAAATGGGCCTGATCGCGCTGGTCGGCGCTCGCGGCGTTTTCGAACCACCACGAGGCATATTGTTGCCCCACGTCAAAGGGGGACTGGAAGCCTGCGGAGCTCCACACCTCTTCGGGGAGGGGAACATACTTCGACCGCAGCTTGCGGCGCGGCGCCATCATCGAAGGTTTGGGTGCAGCTGGTTTGGGGGTTGGCTTCGAGCTGTCGGGGGCCGCATCCGCTTCCGCGCCCGCAGGCTCCTGCGAGTCGATGCTGGGTGCGGAAGTCTGCTCGCCGGAGGGGAGAGGCTCCTCTTCCTTGCGGGAGGTATCGGGTGTGGCTGATTCGGGATGAGAGGCAGTTGCGGCAACGTCCGTCGCGGCGGCAGAAGGGGTGGCGGGGCCAGGCTTTGGTGCAGAGGGGAAGGCAGCTTGTGCCTCGGTAGGTTCGTCGCACTCCTCTGCGTGCTCGTCGGTGGCAACGGCTTCGCCCTCGCTGCCGTCCTCGGAGTGCTGGGGCTCGCGAATGGTCGGCGGCAGTGGCCCTTCGAGGACCTCGAGCTCCATTGCGTCGGCGAAGTCTTCTCGCGGATCCAGGATGGTGGTGGAGTCGCACGCATGGCGCAACGCCGAGGACATCGAATCCCAGCCAAAGCCATAGAGGTGCACACGCACGCCGTTGTTCACGGCTTCTTGGACACCGGGAATCATGTCGGCATCGCCGGAGACCAAGACAAAGTCTGTGACTTGGCCCTTCATGGCAGAGACGATCATGTCGGCGACAAGGCGGGTGTCCACGGCTTTTTGTGTGCGGCGCTCGCCCCACTCGATGAGCTGGCCGGTGCGTAGCTGGACGCCGTCGCAGACGCGCAGTGCGCGTTGGTAGCGGTGGGGGCCGGTATCGGGGATTCCGTCATACCAGTATTGGCGGTGAACGCGGTTGCCCACCTGGTTTTCAATCATCGAACCGAGGGAGCTGACCACTTCGGGTAAATCAATCTCTAGCTGGGCACGGGCGCCCGTCTCCCAGGAGTTATAGAAACTGGCGAGTAGATATGACGTGTCAACGAAGACAAGTGTTCGTTCAAGCATGGCTCCTAAATTCCGTTCTATTTCTTCTAACTAATTTTCTTAGGTCACTTCTGTGAGATCTTCCAGCCTAGGGCCGGTGTAGTCCAGTGTGCCCCATTAGTCACAAAACGTCGATAACCTTGAGGAAATTCCCAGGTAATAAACGTGTTTGCCGCAAGTCTTGCGGAGGTTACGGAGCAGGTTATATGGTTAGTTACATGAGTAACCAACCAACTAGGGGGACTGCATGGATAACTCCGCGCAGCCACTCTTTCGTCAGATAGCGGTACTCATCGAGGACGCCATCATTGAGGGCACTCTCGCCGAGGGCGCCCAGGCACCGTCCACGAATGAGCTCGCCGCCTTCCACAGCATCAACCCCGCCACCGCCCGCAAGGGCCTGACCCTCCTCGTGGATCTCGGAATCCTCGAAAAACGCCGAGGTATCGGCATGTTCGTTACCTCTGGTGCCGCAGACCTTATCCGGGCGCGGCGTCGCCAAGACTTTGCGGCTGAATACGCAGCCCCGCTTATCGACGAAGCCGTGCACCTGGGCTATACCCGCCAGCAACTCCATGACCTCATCGACCTTGTTGCAGAAAGTCGAGGACTCTACTCATGATTTCTACCCCGCACTTCACCTTCGACGACGGCCTCACTCACGGCCTCGTCGGCCCCAACGGCATTGGCAAGACCACCCTGCTGCGCAAAATTGCCGGGCAATTGGGTGGCTCCGGCATCACGGTCGATGGCGACAAGCCCTATGACAATGCAAAGGTGCTCAACAAGGTTGTGCTTATGGGTATCGACAACCCCTTGCCCGAAGGCTGGAACGTGAAGAAGGTCTTCACGGTATCCAGCCTGCGCTGGCCCACCTGGAACAAGGAGCGCGCCGAGGAATTGGTGGAGCGTTTCGAGCTACCGGTGAAGAACTACTCGGGGCTTTCCCGTGGACAGAAGTCGGCGGCGAGCTTCATCGTTGCGGTGGCCTCGGGGGTGCCATACATGCTTCTCGACGAACCCTATCTCGGCCTCGACGCCGCCAAGCGGGAGGTGTTCTACGACGTCTTGCGTGAAGAGCACGGCCGCACCATTATTGTCTCCACCCATCACCTCAACGAGTTGTCCGGTTTGCTCGATACTGTGGCCCTGATGGGGGAGAGCCCGATCTCCGGACCCATCGATGAGTTCATTGAGGGCGTCGTCCAGCTCACCGGCTCTGCCGAAGCCCTTGATCGCGCGCTGGGGCGCCTGCAGCTTCCGGTCCTTGAGCGCGAAACCTCAGCCGTGGCAGACCGCGCGCTTGTCGACGCCCGCCCCAACCACACCACCAACGTCTTCGACATGGCCCAGGAGATGGGGCTTCGCGCCGCCGAGGTATCCCTCGAACAGGCAGTGTTGGCATTGGGGGAGGCATGATGAAGCTCTATAGACATATGACGCTGAGCTGGAACAGCTTCTTTTTTGCCTTGTGGATTGTTGTCCTTCCGGTGCTGGGAATGGACCGGGGGCAAGGGTGGGCCATTGGTTACTCACTCTTTATGGTCCTTATGGTCTACCTTTCGCAGCCTGATTTCACGCGTTATCTGACCTTTGGGTTGAGCACCCGGGTGTGGAATGGGCACCGGCGAATCAATGCTTCCCTGACGCTTGTGCTCATTCTTGTTAGCGCGCCCTTCGCCTTTCCGTGGTGGACTCTCATCGCGCCAACGGCAGCATGGATATTCTGCATGGCCAAGCGCGTCGAGCCATCGCGCATGACCGCGAGCTCCCTCATCGTAGGTAGCGATGGTGATTCGTCGACGGGGTGGTTCTCCGCATCCCCGGTTTCCCAGATTGTGTTGCGCCCTCAAGTTCGCGCGTGGATGTGGACTGCGATCGGTGTAGCCATCGCAACAGCGATAGCCATCGTGGTGAGCAAGCTATGGGATAAGGGCGTGGGCATCGCAGGTACGATAGTCGCTTTGATTGTCCTGCCGTTAGTCGCCGATTCAGTCCGTAGTTCGCTGAAGGATGCGGTTACTTTCGGGGTGCCGCGCACTCGATGGGCCAGGGTCACGCTCCTGTGTACAGCTTTTCCAGTCGGGATGGCATTTGTGGTCGACCTGCTCACCGTGGCATGGACTGGTCGCTTTCCCGGATATTCCATCGTCGTGCTTGCCACGGTGGTTGTGCTGCTGAGCTTTACTGTGACAGATAAAAGCACGTGGATTTACACGACAGCGTTCACCGCGCTCGTAGCCGCCGTGCTTATTACTTCGCTCATTGCATCTTCGGTCACCGTGGTGTGGGGGATGGCTGGGATGGTGCTTCTCTATGCCGCGTGGGCCGCTTCCTTCCCACGGATGGCGAAGAAGGTGAATGTCTTTAGCCCGGGCCTGATGGGCTGGTTTGGTGTCCGCTAGAAACCGTTCATAACGCGGCCTTAAAGGCACGCTTTAGCGCACTTGTAAGTGGGCGAAAACATGCCATGACGTGGATATTTGTGTTTCTTTGAGGCCGTGTGTAACTTTATATGAGTCAGCGCGACCGACAGCGCCCCACAGGAACTGAGGTTCTTGGAGAGAGGCGGTAGGAAAACAGGCCCTGACAACAAATATTTTCTTTACTCGCAGTACTGCGTTTCATCTAAGGTGAACCGTATGGCTGTGTGGTGACGATGTCTGAGAACTCAATAGTGTGCCAATGTACTTTTTGTGTTGGTTGATTTTTATTGTTCTGGCCGTGTTGTGCCGTATGTATGGCACGGTTGGTGTATGCCGGATGGCGCTTTTCTTTCAAGCGGCGTCATTGTAAATAACATAAGTTGTTTGGGCGTATTGATTTAAATCTTCTGACTAGGCCAGCCTCCTTGTATCCCCGTCGGGTTGGGGGTTGGTTTTTGGATTTTTTCTTTATGTAATTTTTGGATAGCCAGTTCAGGCCTTTTTGGTCTGTGGTGGTTTGTCTGTTTGTTAGGTTTGGGCTTTTCACGGCCTTTTTTGTGGAGAGTTTGATCCTGGCTCAGGA
>NZ_CABTZR010000107.1 GCF_902489365.1 uncultured Corynebacterium sp.
CCTCGTCCACGGCGGCCCGGGTCGAGCCGGCGGCGGCGAAGAACTGGGTGGTGTGCGCGGCATCCACCATTACATGCAGCGCACCGCCATCCAGGGAACCCCGGACCACCTCACCGCCATCACGGGCCAGTGGCACCGCGGCGCGGCCGTGCAGCGCGTGACCCGCGCCGACGTGAAGAATGGCCAGGGCACCCACCCCTTCCGCAAGGACCTGGCCACGCTGCAGATTGGTGACCAGTTCGCCTCCGATCTGCGCCACGTCTCCCTCGAGGAAATCCTCGAGTTCGCGGAGAAGACCGGCGATACCTTCTACGCTCACACCGATGAGGAAGCCGCCACCGCTAACCCCTTCTTCCCGCGCCGCGTTGCACACGGTTACCTCCTGGTCTCCTGGGCAGCCGGCCTCTTCGTGGAGCCCGCACCGGGCCCGGTTCTGGCCAACTACGGCCTGGAGAACCTGCGCTTCATCACGCCGGTGACCTACGACGATTCCATCCGCGTGGAGCTGACCGCCAAGCGCATCACCCCGCGCGTGACCGATGACTACGGCGAAGTCTGCTGGGATGCCGTGCTCTACAACCAGGAGGACGAGATCGTGGCGACCTACGATGTGTTGACCCTCGTAGAGAAGGTGAACACCACCTACGCCTAGGCCACAACCTCGGCACAGAGACGGTGATGTGCGAGCCAAGTCACACGATTGGGGCGAGTTTCTTTTATCATTACTGTCATGAAAGAAACTAACTTGGTCACTGGCTCCGTCATCATCGTCGGCAGCGGCCTCGCCGGCATGGTCGCCGGCTACGAGGCCCTCAAGGGCGGCAAGCACGTCATCTTCCTCGAACAAGAAAATCGCAACAACCTCGGCGGCCAGGCCTTCTGGTCCCTCGGCGGGCTGTTTTATGTCAACTCCCCCGAGCAATCCATGATGCGTGTCAAGGACTCCGAAGAGTTGGCCTGGCGCGACTGGGCCAACTCCGCAGACTATGACCCAGTGACCGAGGATGACCGGCACGATTTCTGGGGTGAGAAATGGGGCCGCGAATACGTACGCTTCGCCGCTAATGAAAAGCGCGGTTACCTCAAGTCCTTGGGCCTCAACGTCCTACCCACCATCGGCTGGGCCGAGCGCGGCTCGGGCGATGCCTCTGGCCACGGCAACTCCGTACCGCGCTTTCACCTCACGTGGGGCACGGGCCCGGAGGTCGTGCGCGTGTTCCGCGAACCACTCCTCAAGGCAGAGGAAAAAGGCCAGGTAGAATTCCACTTCCGCCACCGCGTGGATGAGCTCGTCGTTGAGAACGACGACAGCGGAAACCCGCGCGTCGTCGGCGTGCGCGGCAGCGTCCTCTCCCCCACCAGCCAGGCGCGTGGTGAGGCGAGCCCGAGGGACGTCGTCAAGCACTTTGAGCTTCACGGCTCCGCCGTGGTCATCGCCACCGGCGGCATCGGAGGCAACCTGGAGAAGGTTCGCAAGATGTGGCCGACGCAGCGCTGGGGTCAATGCCCGGAGGAACTGGTCACGGGCGTTCCCGCGCATGTCGACGGCCGCGGCATCGACATCGCCCAGCAGGCCGGCGCCTCCGTGGTCAACACCGACCGCATGTGGGCCTACACCGAGGGCATGAGCAACTGGAATTCCATCTGGCCGGGCCACGGCATCCGCATCATCCCCGGGCCCTCGGCGCTGTGGCTCGACGCGGAAGGCAACCGCCTGCCCACCAACCTCTTCCCCGGAACCGATAACCTGGCCGCGCTCGCCCACATTGGCCAGACCGGGCACGGTTACTCCTGGTTCGTGCTCAACAAGGCCATCGTGGACAAGGAGTTCATCTTCTCCGGCTCGGAGCAGAACCCGGATCTGACGGATAAGGAATTCAAGAAGCTCGCCGGCAAGCTGGGCCCCGGCACGCACGTGGCCGTCAAGGCCTTCATGGATAACGGAATCGACTGGGTCGTGGAAGACAACCTGGAGGATCTCGTCGCCGGAATGAACCACATTGCACCGGAGGGCTCCCCCACCATTGAAGTAACCCAACTTAGAAAAGTCCTGGAAGATCGCGATTCCCAGCTGGATAATCCCTTCAGCAAAGACGCCCAAGTCAACTACCTCCGCGTCGCCCGCGGCTTCCTGGGCGACAAGCTCATCCGCGTTGCTCCCCCGCACCGCATCCTGGATGAAACCAAGGGCCCACTCATCGCGGTGCGCCTGAAGTTCCTCACCCGCAAGACACTCGGCGGCCTGGAGACCAACCTGGACGGCCAGTGCCTCAACCCCGATGGCTCGGTCCTCCCCGGCCTCTATGCCTGCGGTGAGGCCTCCGGTTTCGGCGGTGGCGGCATGCATGGCAAGAATGCGCTGGAAGGCACCTTCCTCGGCGGATGCATCCACTCTGGCAAGCGCGTGGGCGAAGCGTTGGCGCGCGGCTAGCACGGTTTTCTAATACTGTCGGTCACTATGAACCTCGCTAGGAACGTCCGCATCGACGTGGAGAATCCCTTCTTCACCACGTCCCGCTTCGTCGCCGCCCCCGCGGAAGTCACCGTGGGCGAGATGATGATCATCGTCCACGCCGCACTCGGGCTGGAGCCCTCCCACCCGGGAATCCTCGTGGGTGGTGACGACACTCCGATCGATGTCCTCAGCATCATTGACCAGGATTTTTTCGAGACATTCCGGGAGGTAGCGCACTACCACCCCTCGGACGGCGCCTGGAATATCAGCATCAGCGTGGCGGACACCTCACGCGTCGTCATGGGGCTGCCAGCCCTCATCGCCGGTGAGGGTCCCGATCTCATGAGTGAGCTGGGCAGTGCCGAGGCGATGTTCAAGGTGGTCCTCGATGTCCAGGCGACCATGGCCTACATGGCCGTGCCCACGGAGAGCATGGAGCGCATCTTCGCTCTCTTCCCCAACTACACACTGGACCAAATCCATCAGCGCCTCACCACGTTCTTCCCGCCGGCCGTGGCGCAGCGCCTGGCCACCATGGGCACGGAGGCCGCCAACCTGGAGGGCGGCACGAAGCCCGCGCTGCCTGGGGATCTCCCCCTCGATCCTTTCCGCTCCACTCCCTTCGAGGACATCCCGGTGCCATCCCCGGAGATGCTGAAGCAATGGCGCGCGGACATCCACGAGGCCTACCCGGAGCTGCGCCCTGACTACGAGCTGCCGGCGCTTAACGACGCCATCGCCGCCCACGTAGGCCAGCGAATACGAGAATACCTCGAGGTCATCGAGGAATTTCCGCGCCTGACCGGTTCCGGCTACCTCAAGCAAGCAGCCGTCGCCCGTCTCAAGGAGGGCCTGAACAGCCCCAATGATTTTGAAGATGTTAAGCGCGAGGACTACCACCAGCCGCTGCTGAACCTGCGCGGATTCTTGACGGATCTAGATTGGCTCAAGACCACGACGAAGGATATCAAGCTCACCAAGTATGGCCGCAAGGCGATGAGCGATCCGCTTTGGGCCACGCAGGTCGTCCTGAACAACATCCCCTATGCCTACGCCGAACCGGAGGGCATTCCTCAACTCTCCTTCGAACTAGTCCATTTATTCCGCGGCGAGTGGGAGTTCAACCCGGAATACGACTACACGCACGCCATCACCCGCGACCTGTTGTTTACGTTGGGAATTCTCGAAGATGACTCCACATTCCCTGACATCACCGATGGCTGCGAGGGCTTCCTTGGTGAAATCATCACCAAGGTGCGCGAGGAGCTGAACCAAGAGCTGGATTAGCCCTGGTTCAGCCCTCTCCAGGCCGCATGCCGCTGCCTACAACTACCGCGAACAACTCACAACAACCTCGAAACAACTACAAACAACCAGCAACAACCCTTTTGAACTGCCCTTTTCCAACCGATGGGAGCGCTAAACCAGACACAGTTGTTGGCAAAGTTGTTTAAGAGTTGTTTTTCTCGACACTCAAGCCTCAGAAAAACAACTTCCTGGGGAAATGTACAATAAGAACATGGACTCAACAGTGCCCGAGCTTGATTTTCTCCCCGCCCACGTCCGCGATGCCCTGGATGCAATCTGGGCCGGGGCGAAGGCCGACGCGGTGGAATCAGAGGTCCTCGAATTCAAAGAGGACCCCGCCGCCCGCCAGGTGGGCGCTCGCCGCAGCGGGAATCCGGACGGCGACATCATTGAAAAACTTATCGACGAGTCCGTGTGCTTTGCTAACGGCGACACCGGTTCTGGGCACATTGTCCTCGGTGTCGCCGACAAGACACCCGGCCCCGCAGGTTTTTCGGGAACGGCAATGGATCCGGGAAGGATCGAGAAGAAAGTTTTCCACGGAACAGAGCCCAATCTGCGGGTTGAAGCGACCGAATTCGACTACCGCGGCTGCCGCCTTATTCTTGTTCGTATCCCGGAAGCCCTGTCCTTCTATCGTCGCAAGAAGGGGCAGGCTTCCCGCCGCGTGGGAACAGATTGCACCCCCGTCCCCGAAGAGCTACGTCGCGCTATTTCACGTGTGCGCGCCAACCCCGACTTTTCCAACTCCCTGTCCCAGAAGGCCACACAAGACATCGATCTTGCGTCACTCAACGAAGCGCGACGACTCCTCCAGGTAAAGCGCAGCCGCTCGGGCGAAAGCGCACACGCACCCGAGACGACCACGGGCCTCCTCCGCGAGTTGGGACTTATCGACGAGGCTGGCCGGCTCAAGCGTGCCGGCGAAATTCTCCTGCTCCCACCAGAGGTTCCCCAGGTGATAATCCGCCACCTGTGGCGCCCGATGGTGGGCGCCGACCCGCAAGTTACTGAGATTTCTGCACCGCTTATCCAGGCACTCCCCCAAGTCCGCCGCCTCATCGCTGAGCGCGGCGACCAAGAGGTCGAACGCGTCCAGCTGGATAACGGTCAAGAATTCGCCATTCCTCGCTTCCCGTCTCAGGCCGTGGATGAAGCCGTCACCAATGCGGTTATTCACCGCGATTGGCAGCTCTCCCGCCCCATCGTCATTGAGCAATCACCCCGGACCCTGAAGATATTCTCACCCGGGCCGCTGCCCGTGGGCGTGGAACCCCATCGTCTCCTCACTACTCAGTCCATTCCTCGCAATCCGCGTCTGATGGCAAGCATGCGCATGCTTGGCCTCGCGGAGGAGTCTTCTCGCGGTTTTGACCGCATGTGGGCCGCGATGTTGTCCACTGGTCGTGAGATTCCACAGGTTGATGCCACCGACACTGACGTGGAGGTCATCATGTCCGCAGGAAAGCCAGATGTCGATTTCGTTCGATGCCTACAGCGCCTGGCGGACGTCAAGGGATCCCAACTCATCGGCAACCTTAATACCCTCCTCACACTGAAGCACTTGTGGGAAGCTCCGCTTATCACCGCCGACCAGATAAAGAAAAAGACTCAAACTTCCGACATCGAAATGGAGGAACTCGTGGCGGTCCTCGAGGAAAGGGACCTGTTGACAAAGGTAAGGGATGCCAAAGAATGGGTGCTGAGCGACTTCGCGCGTAAGGCAATGGACAAGGAATCCCCGGGGGATCTATCTACTGTCAGCGTCCAGGAGTGGATAGAGGAACGCCTGAAGTCCGGTGAGTCTTTACGTTCTTCCGAACTTGCTGAAGACACTGGACTCAGCCGAACTGAAGTCACCAATATCCTGCGCCACCTGCGCACTCTCGGCCGCGCCATCATCGACCCCGCCGGACCACAGCGCGGCCCAAACACCCGCTGGATCGCCCCGTAGGCGAAAACCTTAGACAACGACAAACAACCCACAACAACCTCGAAACAACTGCAAACAACCAGCAACAACCTGTCTGACCTGCTTTTTCACAACAAAGGGGAGCTCTAAACTAGACACAGTTGTTGGCAAAGTTGTTTCAGAGTTGTTTTTCACGACACTCAAGCCTCAGAAAAACAACTTCCTGGGAAATGGATATC
>NZ_CABTZR010000108.1 GCF_902489365.1 uncultured Corynebacterium sp.
CCGCGAGCCTCGCCACCGAATCCACGGTAATTGCCTCATCACCCTGCGCGGCGCCAATGTGAAGAGCAGACTCGAGGATGACCTCACGAGGTGAGTCTTCATAAAGAAAATGCATATGGATTCCTAAGCCTGCGCACACTGAAGGAAAGAAAAAAGAGAGGCTGCGAGAGCGCCACACTGACAGCTTCCTGAATTTTAGCCTCTTTCTTCTCACAAGAGCAATGCAAGATGAAATTCATTTCGCACTACTACTCAGGACTTGCTTAAGACGAGAAAACCCTCAAACCATAAGGCTGAGGGTTTTCACGTGCTAGCAGGTCAGCGTCTACTTCGATGAGCCGACGTGACCGATGCCTTCTTTGAAGATGGTGCCGCGCGGCGGCATCATGCCGCTGAACTTGAAGACGAGGTAAATAACCACCGCGATACCCAGAGAGATCCAGCCAAAGCCTGCGGTGAAGCCGTACATGACGGCCAGCGGCGCAATGATGGTCCAAGAAATCTCGAAGGGACCGAAGCCAATGTAGGCCATGCCGTATTCCGACAGGGTTCCGGACTTGAGCTTGGGGTCGACGATCTTGAGAATCGCAATACCTGTGGCCACGGTAGCCGTGGCCCAGCCCCAGCCAAAGATGCCGCGCTCAATCCAGCGCTCGCCGAAGAACTCGGCGGGGAACCAGATGAGGAAGAATGCGCAGTAAATGGTGCCCAAGACGAAGAGCAGGAGAAGAGCCTGCCAGTAGGCAGCCACGGCGGCCGGCACGATGGCCGCCACGCCGAAGGCAATGAGGTAGTCGGTCGCCGCACCGGACACCGAGCTCACCGTGTCCTTATCCAGGTAATCCTTGGCGCCCACCATGTTCATCACGGCGCGGAAGAGCAGGCCCACCACCATCGACATGGCGAACAGCGGAATGGAAACGTTCTCCCAGATGGAGGAGATTCCCTTGTTAATGCCGTAGGCGGTCATCACGGTCAGAGCGATAAAGCCCACGTGCAGGGTGATGGGCTCGATGGCAGACGGGTTCGTGGTAGCACGGCCCAGCGAGGGGCGATCCTCCAGGCGCGAGATGTAGCCGCGGCGCAGTTCCTCCGGAAGCTGCTTCGGCACGTGCGAGACCTTGCCCTTGCGAATACCCCAGTTACCGGCGACGATACCGCCGATGATGGCGGCCAGCGTGCCCACGGTGGCGGAAGTAAAGCCCAAGGAGGATGCCGCCTCAGCACCCACACCTTCCAAGGCGCTGCCGACAGCCGCCGCGGTACCGAAACCACCCGTGAAGCCAACGGGCAGCATCATGCCGAACCAGTCCGGGGTGTCGAAAGCCGGCTTAAACAGCAGGAGGCCGAGAACGATGAACAGGCCCCACTGGCCGGTGAACATCATGGTGGAGTAGCCCCACATGTTGCGGGCACCCTTGCCCATGTTGCCGCCCATCTCCATGGAGTAGGCCATGGAGGCGAAGACTACGGCGATGAGCAGCGAGGTGTAATCACCAAGATTGTCGGAGAAACCGATCCAGCCCAAGACATTAGGGCCTAAGAGCAAGCCGAGTAGACCTGCCGTGATGGGGGCAGGCAAGAGCAAATCCTGAAACACGAACTTGATCTGGTGGCGCAGAACGTTGCCGATAACCATGAGCAAAGAAATCCAGCCCACGTCTGTCATGATTGTGAACGCAGAGAATTCTTCCATGCGAAAACTTCCTTCCATGCCGCCCACGGCGGCGTCCTTGAGACGAGACTCACCCTCTTTCGGGAAATGAACCGTTGATTACACTACAACTCCCTTCCCGCTTTTCCACCCCTGGCATATAACCCTAGGGTGATGTAGCTCTACCCCCAGGGGCTAGGATGGGCGGGCATGAGGGAACTGGGTGAGCACCTACGCAACCACGCGGAAGACTATCGCGATGCAGTACACAGGCACTTTTTCGCCACCGTGGCCGAGTCCCGCCAAGTCTTTGCTCTGTCGATGAAGGACACGCACCCCTCCATGGCCCCGGCGCTGGCGTGGGTGCTGGAAAATGTGGAGGGCGATGAGGTCCAGGGGGACGTCGCTCAGCGCCTGGCACGCATGGGCCGTGATCATCGCCGCCACGGTTTCCCCCCTGAGGTCTATCCGAAATTCGAGGCATCGCTCGTTCACGGGCTGGGGGTTCTGGGGCTCACCCCGTACCAGCACGACGTCGCCACGCGCACCATTTCCCAGGTGTGCTCCATCATGCGCACCGCCGCACAGGAGGCGGACTCGGATGGTGTTCCCCCTGCCCACAGCGCCCAGGTGGTGGCGGTTGACAAGCCGAACCGGCGCACCGCGGTGGTCCGGTTGGAATCGGGCGTGGCGCTGGATTACCGCGCAGGGCAGCACGTTCCGGTGACGTCTCAGCTCACGCCCGGCACTTGGCGTCCACTGACCCCGGCGGCACCCCCGGAGGGTTCGGGGCAGCTGACGTTCCACCTCGCGCTGGCCGGTGAGGCCTCCTCCATGCTGGCCAAGGCGCAGCCGGGTGATTGGTGGACGCTGGGCGCGCCCGCTGGTGAGCCGCCGCGACTGGATGACACGACGACATTGATTTCCTTCGGTACCGGCTGGGCGGGCGCGCGGGCGCTGCTTCTCGACGGCCTAGCGAACGGCCTTCCCTCCGGCCTCCAGGTCTATGCCGTAGCACCTTCGCCAGGTGAGCACTATGACACGGAATTTCAGGCTAACCTGCAGGCCCTGGTTCCGGAGCTGAAGCTGCGCCACATCGTCCGGGATGGCCAGGACCCTTGGCTGCTCGGCGCGCAGCCAGCTGCCGCAGGCTTCGATCCCGTAGCGGCCAAGGAGCCGATGGCCCCGGTGCTCGCTGAGGGAACCGACCGCCGCTTCGTGCTCATTGGTCCCGCCGACCGCGTTGAACTAGCGCGCGCGGCCTTGCTCGCGGGTGGCGTCGCGGAGGAGGCTATCACCACTGATAGCTGGCAGCGTGGCCACGAGTGGGCGGCCTCCGCCGCGGAGCTCGACGGCTGGGGCGATGACTGGGAGGCCTGGGCGGCGTGGAAGAAGTCCCAGTGGGCCTAGGCGCACTAAGCGCCTAGGCGTGCAATCGGAGCTTAGGCGTGCAATCGGAGCTTAGGCGTGCAAACAGAGATTAAGCGTCCAAGACGGGGAGGGACTGGCGGACCTTTGCCACGGTGTCTGGGTCTACCTCGCCGTAGAGGGTTTCTTGCTCATAGCCGGCTTCAGCAAGACGCGTGCCATCTGGCGCCACGAGAACGGAGTGTCCGATACCAGTCGGCCCAGAGGCCTGGCCCGCCTTGGCCTCGCCGCCGGGGCGAGCCTGGCCAGCCGCCAGGATGTACGTCGTGGAATCGAGCGCCCGCGCTGCGCTGAGCAGGCGCCACTGTTCCAGCTTGCCCGGGCCATCCGCCCAGCTGGTGGGCACGACGATGAGCTGGGCGCCCTGGCGGGCGAGTTCCTTGAACTGCTCGGGGAAGCGGATGTCATAACAGGTGGCCACGCCCACAGTGAGGCTCCCGGCCTCGAAGGTAACGAGTGATTCACCCGGCCGGACGGTATCGGATTCCTTGTATTTGAAGGCATCGTAGGTGTGGATTTTCTCGTAACCGCTGAGGACTCCGGGCCCGGCGATGAGCGCAACGTTGGCCACACGGTTGATGGTTTTCTCACCGCGCTCGACGGTATCCGCCGGGGCGAACATTCCCAGGACCACGTACACGCCGAGTTCTTCCGCTAGGGCGCGCACGGCGGTGGCGGTGGGGCCATCGAGCCCCTCCGCGTTCGTATCGAGGCGCCCGGAATCGAAGCTTTGGGTGGTAGCTTCCGGCAGGACGATGAGCTGCGCGCCGTTATCCGCGGCTTCCTGAATCTTGTCAAGCGCTACGGAGAGGTTCTTCTCAACGTCCCCGGTGCTGGTCATTTGAACTGCTGCTACCTTCATGCGGCCCACGGTAGACGAGCCCGGGCTAGTTATCCACAGATTTCGCGGATTCGGCACTACCTTCCTTTACGGCGGGTGGGCTGCTGACGCAGTCTCGATGCTATGAACCATCTCGCCATTGACCGCGGTGCCCGCCAGCAGATCCGCTCCCTCCTCGACCATTCCTCCCCCACCGCGTTGCCCTCGGTGCAGAAGCCTCCCCGGACCGCACGTGCCTTGGAGATCCTCGGCGCGCGGTGGGAGGAATCACGAAGGCTCAGCGAGGGTGCGCGGCGAGCCCAGTTGGAGGAGCTTGACCGCTTCGTGGGTGCAGCCCAGGGTGTCGATGCGGAGCTTTCAACTTTCTTGGGAGATACCCAATGAGCGCAGCAGCGGCATTGCGCGCGGAGGCTTACCGGTTGGAGGATCATTCCGCTGAGCTTGCCCGATATATCGATGCGTCGCACCATCATTGGGTAGCGCTAGCGATTTCTGGGGCGGCCGCGGACGCAGCGCGCGGCGCCCTCCACAGCGCCACCGATGCCCTGCTGGGTCCGGCGCAGCAGATGCGCGTGGCGGCGCACATCGTGAGCCTTTATGCGCCGTTGATGGAGCGAGTCGAGCATCTGCGCGTTCGAGCCCTTCGGCTCGCTGCGGTTCCCGCTCTTGCGGAGCCCGCCAGCGCGGTGCTGGGGCACCTCGACACGCTGGCCGATGCCCTCGACTGGGCCTGCGCCCGCCAGCTGAGCGCCTTGTGCACCCCGGAGCTGGGTGAGCCGCCGACCCGCCTGGAGGATTTCAGCGAGCTATCCCTGGCGGAATTGCATGAGGTCCAGCTGACCATGGCCAGCGAGGAGATCCGCTCCCTGGTTGCAGCTAATCCGGACCTCACCGTGCTGGAGGCCAGCCCCGGGCGACTGGTGGTGCTCGTCGACCCAGAGAATATCGGCACGCATGCGGCCCAAGTCAGCACGTTTGTGGGCGGGGTCGGCTCCTCCGAGCCTGGTAGCTGGCCCACCGCAGTGGAGCGCGCCCGCGCCATCGCCCACGCCACGCACGGGCCTGCCGTGGCGTGGATTGGCTATGCTGCCCCCTCCTCGCTGTCCCGCGCGGCACACGAGGAGCCGGCGCGCCGCGGCGCTACCGAACTCATCCGCTTCCAGCGCGCCCTGCGGCAACGCTTTCCTCGTGCCCAGCACATGTTAATCGGCTACTCCTATGGTTCCGTGGTGGCGGGCAAGGCTGCGCAGCACGACTATGTTGCGGATGACGTCGTACTCGTCGGCAGCCCAGGTGCCTCCGTGGCTAACGCCGCACACTTGCATGGCCGGGTCTGGAGCGCACGCAACGCCGAGGATCCGATCGCCGCCACCACCGGACCGCGCGGCGGCATTCACGGCCCGGATCCTTCCTCCCCTGCCTTCGGCGCCAGCGCGGTGCCGGGCGCAAGTGGGCTGCCGGGCGATCATGGCTCCTATTGGAAAGACCCCGCATTCCTGCGGGGTCTGGGTGTCATCGCCCAACGCTACTAGTAGGCAGCCAATTGGAATTGCTGCCTTTTAGAAGAGGCCGGCATGCTCCTCAGAGTAGGACACCAGCATATTCTTCGTCTCCTGGTAGTGGGACAGCATCATGAGGTGGTTCTCGCGTCCGATGCCGGACTCCTTGTAACCACCGAACGCACTGTGAGCGGGGTATACGTGGTAGTGGTTGACCCACACGCGGCCGGCCTGGATTTCGCGGCCGGCGCGGTAGCAAGTGTTCTGGTGGCGCGACCACACACCGGCGCCGAGGCCGAAGTTGGTGTCGTTGGCAATCTGGATGGCTTCCTCGAAGTCCTTGAACGTGGCCACGGAGAGCACCGGTCCAAAGATTTCCTCGCGGAAAATGCGCATGCCATTGGTGCCGCGGAGGACGGTCG
>NZ_CABTZR010000109.1 GCF_902489365.1 uncultured Corynebacterium sp.
TCGAGGTCACCCAGATTTCCCGCCTCGACGGTGACAAGTCCACCGACAACGACCAGAACGTTGATTCCCGCAAGATCACCGTCAAGGACACCGGCAAGAAGGCCGAGGGCCTGTTCTAAGGAACACCCCTCGCCCCCTTCGGGGAGTGCAGCCCGCCGGCGCTTAGTCCGGTAGTGAGAGAGTGAGAGGAAACCCCCGACCGCCCCCATGCGGTCGGGGGTTTACGTTTCTCCGTGCCTAGCGGGCAGGGTTGTTATTCACGAGTGTCGCCGCAGCTGCTGCGATGCGCAGTTCGGAACACAGGCAATGCAGGTGATGCAGCGTTCCTTAGATATCCTGAGAGGATGCATTTCTCTCGCACCGCACTAGCGGGCCTTCTTTCGATGGGGCTGGTTCTTTCTCCTTCCCACACCCATCTCGCACACGCGCAGTCATCAGTTGAGTCCGCACACTCAATAGATTCGCTGAGCAGCGAAGTCACCAACATTGATCAGCACTCCTCTGTCCTCGATCCCATTGCGCTGGGCCCGCTGGCACCTGTGCTCTTCGCGGAGAATGTTTTTGCTGTATGGGGGCCACTAATCCAGCTGTTAAAGATTCCCATCGTGAAGCCAGAAGCCACGCGTCCACCGGCAACCGCCGCGCCGGCACAGCTGCGGGAGCTGCGGCATATCCAAGACAATGTGTGGGAACTTAAGGCCTATTCACCGGCCATGGACCGTGTCATCACCAACGACATCATTCTCCCACCGGGTGGATTGGAGAATACCCAGCCCCGCCCGACCTATTACCTGCTGGGCGGTGCAGGAGGAGGCGAGGACGCACTGTGGTGGGACGGCGGCGGAGCCTCCGAGTTTTTCCAAGACAAGCAGGTCAATGTCGTGTCTCCCCGCGGTGCGTATGGCTCGATGATGTCCGATTGGGCGCAGCCCCATGACACCCACGGAAAATACAAGTGGGCCACCTATCTGACCAAGGAGCTCCCGCAACTTATCGACTCCGAGTTTCACGGCAACGGTACTGACGGCATCGCGGGCGTGAGTAACTCTGGCGGCCCAGCGCTCGAACTTGCCACCTATGATCCGCGGTTCAAGGTGGCTGGTTCCATCTCCGGTTGCCCCTCGACCACGGGCGTTGTCGCGCAAGGCTTCGCGTGGGTCAGCGCGGCGTTCTACGGCACTGACCCGGCGCGCTCCTTTGGTCCGCCGTGGGATCCGGCGTGGGCTCGGCATTCGCCGGTTCTCAACCTCGATCAACAAAAGGGGCGAAAGACCTTCGTCATCGTCTCCCGTGGTGGCCCGGCAGACTTTGATGTCGACATTGAGGACTCACCGCTGCCTGCACTAGGCCTCAACGAGCGGTTGGATTATTGGTGCAGCTCCTATTACGCCAAGCAGGCCACCGCGGCTGGTGTGGATCTTGATTACTACGAGCTTCCGGAGGGGCGCCACACGTGGGAGCTGTTCCGACGCGAGCTGGCCATCAGTTGGGCCACGGTGGGCCCGGCCCTCGGCGTGGAGTAGCACGCCTAGTGCGCTCTTCGTGGCTGTTTCATGCCACGCTTCTCGCCACGCTTGTGCGCAGGCCCGCAGCGCCGAAGACCTAGATCACCGCACGTTGCATTAGCAAAATCAGCATCCATGAATGTCATGGATACGTGGGAACCCACACTTACGACAGGACCACTTCTCGGCATCGCCGCGGCTGCAATTGCGGTCATCCTGGTCCTTGTCATCTACTTCAAGGTGCATGCCTTCGTCACCCTCGTCACGGTCTCCGCGCTGACTGCGTTGGCCGCCGGCATCCCGCTGGACGGCGTGGTGCCCACCATGACGAGCGGCTTCGGATCGACGTTGGGTTCCGTAGCCTTGTTGGTGGGCTTGGGCGCCATGATCGGGCGGTTGGCGGAGACCTCCGGCGGTGCTAAGACGCTTGCCGACGCCCTCGTGAAACTCTTCGGCGAAGCCAAAGCCCCTTTGGCACTCGGCGTAGCTTCCCTCATCATGGGCTTTCCCATCTTCTTCGACGCGGGCCTCATGGTGATGCTGCCGGTCATCTTTGCCGTCGCCAGGCGCCTGGACGGCCCAGTCTTGGCCTATGACATTCCCGCGGCCGGTGCTTTCTCCGTCATGCACGTCTTCGTCCCACCGCACCCGGGGCCTGTTGCGGCCGGTGAGTTCTTCGGCGCGAACATCGGCCTGATCCTTATCTTCGGCCTCCTCGTCGCGCTGCCCACGTGGTATCTCTCCGGATACCGCTTCGGGCTCCATTTGGGCAAGAAGTACCCCTACCGCCTCGAGGAGGCCATAACCGGTGCGCTGGTCAGCGATGCCGAATTGCCGGATCGCCCGGCCTCCCCGTTCGCAGTTCTCAGCATCCTGCTCATCCCCATGGTCCTCATCTTTGGCAATACCGGGCTGACCACGCTGGGCACCGCTGGCCTGGTCGACCCCGCTGCCTCATGGGTGCGCTTCTTTATTTTCCTGGGGCAGACCCCGATCGCGCTGCTGATCACCACTCTTGCAGCGATGACCGTGCTGGGCCTGCGCCGTGGGGAAAGCAAGAGCGCCATCGAAAAGACCGTGGAGTCTTCGCTCGGTCCGATTTGTTCCGTCATCCTCATCACCGGCGCCGGCGGCATGTTCGGCGGGGTTCTGCGCACCAGCGGTATTGGTGACGCGCTGGCGGATTCCATGTCCGGACTCGGCGTCCCCGTTATCTTGGCCTGCTACCTCATCGCGGTCGCCCTGCGCCTAGCGCAAGGCTCAGCCACCGTTGCCCTCACCACGGCCGCCGCGCTCATGGCGCCCGCCGTCGAGGCCGGCGGCTTCAGCGAAATTCAGCTGGTCCTCATCACGCTCGCCACCGCGGCGGGCTCCGTCTTTGGCAGCCACGTCAATGACTCGGGTTTCTGGTTGGTCGGCCGGCTCATGGGCATGGACGTAGCCACCACGCTGCGGACATGGACAGTCAACCAGGCCCTGATTTCCGCGATCGGCTTCGGCGTTGTCCTCATCTTCTACGGCGCCGCCGCGCTGCTCTAGACCTGCAGGTACTCGGCTGCTGCGGCAGCAAGGTCCTCCGGGGCAGCGCTGACATCCAGCACGATGCCTGCTTCCTCTGGGCGCAGTTCCTCCAAGGTTTCGAACTGCGAATCAAGCAGGGATACAGGCATGAAGTGCCCAGAACGCTGGCTCATACGTTCCTTGAGCAGCTCGTAAGAGCCATGCAGGTGCACGAAAACCGTATCCGGTGCCGCGGCGCGGATGATGTCGCGGTAGGAGTGCTTGAGCGCGGAACAACCAACGATGGCGCCACCTTCTTGGTCCGCGAGGAAGCGCCCGATGGATTCGAGCCAGGGTTTCCGGTCATCGTCGTCAAGCGCCTGCCCCGAGGCCATCTTCTCGATGTTCGCCGCCGGGTGCATATCATCCCCATCCCGGAAGGGCAGGCCGGTGCGCTGCGCCAGCAACTCCCCGACCGTGGACTTACCGCAGCTTGAGACCCCCATGATCACCACGTGCTTGCGCATCATTCCTCCTTTAAACGCCACCCGATTTTACGCGCCACGCGCTACGCGAGGAAGCACGGCTGAGCGCAGTGCGACTTAGCCCAGTGGCCCGTAGCCAAAGTCGCCGCGCTGCACCTCGCCGCGGGCAGTTGGATCAAAAGTGGCACACAAAGCCGCCGCCACGTAGCGCACGCCGCCCTCCGGCGCGGAGGAGCCGACGCGCTCGGCGCAGTTCTCAAGAGCAGGCATGCCGATGCTCTGGCCCGGCATAGTCATGGAGAAGAAGGATGCCGCCATCATGGTGTTGCCATCGGCGCGCACGTATTCCGAGGAGCCCTTGATGGCCTGCCAGGCAATCGCCCCGACGGGATCGGTGCGGAACTGGTCCCGCTCAGTTTGGGTCAGCTCGGCATTGGCAGCGGGTACGGACAGCGATGCGACGAGGAGCGCAGCGCATGCTGCGAGGAAAGAAGACTTTTTCATAGCAATACTGTATCGCCCGTACCGTGGGGTTGTCCTGGAATTCCTTCGTTATTACCCAGAGGAATCATTTGTTGCGCGAAGGATGGAAGCGCGCAGCTGGCGTATCTCAGTGGGCCCCACGCGGCAGCACCCGCCCAGCAGGCTAGCGCCGGCAGCCACGAGATCCGTTGCAGCCTCAGCCAAACTCACCGCGCCAGCGGGGGCCGGCCGCCACTCATGGGCGCCGTGGTCCCAGAGTTCGCCGCTGTTGGGACAAGCTAACAACGGCTTATCGGTGGCTGCGCGCAGTGTCTTCACCACACCAAGTGCTTGGGGTGCACTCACGCAGTTCACACCCACGGCCCCCAGCCGTGGTGCCTGGTTGACCAGGTCGATAACACGCATGAGCTTGACCGGGTCAGCGGCAATGGCCCCGGTAATGCTCAGCGCGAAGGGCTTGGGCTGAGCCGACAGGAGCTCCAGCAGTACTGCAGCCTCATCGACGTTGGGGATGGTCTCGGCAAGCAAAAAGTCAGCGTCCGTATCCGCGAGCACCGCCACCCTGCGGGCATGCCAGCGGTACAGCTCCTCGCGGCTAAGGCCGTAGGCCCCGTCGTAGTCGGTGCCCTCACCTGGGCCTGCGCCATAAGGGCCGATAGATGCGGCGACCAAGTACTCCCCCGCTACACCGTGCTTGTCGACGACCCCGCCCGCCGCTTCCCGTGCCACAGCAACGCTGCGGCGCAGAAGTGTTTCCGCCTCCTCGCCGAGGACGTCAAAGGTGACTTGGTAGGAAGCCGTTGTGGCCACGTGGGCACCAGCGGCGAAGAAGTCAGCGTGGGCCGATCCGATGAGCGCTGGGTTCTCACGCAGCACTCGTGCCGACCACAACGGGCCGGAGATGTCGTGCCCCTGGGCTTCGAGGTGGGTTCCCAGGCCGCCATCGAGAAGCAGCGGCGCGGCTTGAAGGACCATGCGCATGAGCTTAGCAATGGCTTCCGCAGTCACCCCGCACCATTACGATAAGCCACCCCAATCGCTATATAAGTTTTCCTAATCTTTAGGCAATCCAAGCACCTTCTCTGACATCCATTCGCGCCTGTCACCACGATTTCCACGGGTCACGCCGCAGCGACACCCATAAGCGCAAGCTATACATTCACAGAAGATATCCATGCATTTGCCAAGAAATGGCCAAGGTTTTATCCATATTTAGCCCCCATTCACCTAAAAGGCCTGGATATAGGAATGCGATCCTGAACGGCCACCCCCACACATTACCCCCACTGGACAAAACTAAAGGCTTAATCTTTACAAAGTCAGGCCAAAGGTAGGGGAAATCTCAAGAAGCTTAAGAGACGGGCCATAAATAACAACAAACATAAGACTAAAGCTTAAAACTGCTGGTCATCTGGCCTTTCCACACCAAAGAGCGCTTTAATTTTAAGTGAAAGTACCGCTCGGTACGCGGCAGGAAAGCCGCCACTTAACCCTGAAGCAGAAAGAGGTGCCCATTATGTTCCGCCTCCGGTTTGGACACACCGCCACAAAGATCGTTGCCCCCATTGCTGCCGCCGCAGCACTCTTCGCCGGCTCCGTCAACGCCCCTGCTCAGGCTGTAAGTTCCTTCGGCACGTTCAACCCGGCCACGTTCGGTTTCACCGTCCCCGCAGCCGCAGGTCCGGTTGCCCCGGCACCGCAGACCTCCGCCAGCGTTCAGGGAATCATTAATCAGACTAATGCCCAGCGCGTGGCCAATGGCCTCGCACCGCTGCGCGTTGACCCGAGCCTGACCAACCTGGCGCAGGACTGGGCCAACACCTTGAGCCGCGATGGCAA
>NZ_CABTZR010000110.1 GCF_902489365.1 uncultured Corynebacterium sp.
AGAGCTGGCGCACGGCCTCCCAGTAGGGCTCCAGGTCGGAGACTGCCTTAAGCGAAATACCGGTATCACGCGAGGAGTTCGAGAACGCCGCGATGATGGCGGACAGCGAAGGCTGGGAGGTGGTGCCCGCCAGCGGTGCGGAGGCACCGTCGACGATGTCGGCACCAGAGAGCGCCGCGGCGTAGTAGGTGGCCAGCTGGCCGCCAGCGGTATCGTGCGTGTGCACGTGAACCGGCAGGTCAAACTCCTTGCGCAGAGCCATGACCAGCTTGGATGCGGACTCCGGACGCAGCAGACCCGCCATGTCCTTAATGGCCAAGACGTGGGCGCCGGTGTTGACGATCTCTTCGGCCAGCTTGAGGTAGTAATCCAGCGTGTACAGCTTCTCATCCGGGGAGCACATGTCGCCGGAGTAGGCCATGGCGACCTCGGCCACGGTGGTGTTGGTCTCCAGGACGGCGTCGATAGCCGGGCGCATCTGGGTGACGTCGTTCAGCGCGTCAAAGATGCGGAAGACATCGACGCCAGACTTTGCGGCCTCCTGCACGAAGCCGGTGCACACGTCGTTGGAGTACGGCGAATAGCCCACGGTGTTTCGGCCGCGCAGCAGCATCTGGATGTTCTGGTTCGGCATGGCCTCACGCAGCAGATCCAGGCGCACCCACGGGTCTTCCTTGAGGAAGCGCATGGCGACGTCGTAGGTGGCACCACCCCACGCCTCCACCGAGTACAGCTCCGGGGTCATGCGGGCGACGGCCTCAGCGGCGGTGACCAGAGCGGTGCCGCGCACGCGGGTAGCCAGCAGGGACTGGTGAGCATCGCGGAAGGTGGTATCGGTGACCGCCAGAGCATCCTGCTTACGGATCTTTTCTGCCCACTTCTTCGGGCCGAGCTCCAGCAGCTCATCGCGGGAACCGCGCGGCAGCTCGGAGTTAAAGTCCAGATCCGGCAGCTTATCGAAGGGGCGCAGGGTGGTCGGGCGCTCACCGTTCGGCTTGTTGACGGTCACGTCAGCGATGTAGTCGATGATGCGGCCGGACTCGTCCACAGCCGGCGGGGCCTTCAGCAGGTCCGGGTGCTCCGGAATGAAGCTGGTGTCCACGCGGGTGTTAACGAAGTCCGGCTCGCGCAGCAGAGCACGCAGGAAGCCGATGTTGGTGGCCACGCCGGCCACGGTGAACTCATTGAGCGCGCGCTGCGCACGGGCCACGGCTTGTTCAAAGTTGACACCGCGGCAGGTCATCTTCACCAGCAGGGAGTCAAAGTTCGGGGAGATCTCCGCACCGACGGCCGTTGCACCGTCGAGACGCACGCCCGCGCCACCCGGCGAGCGGTACTGGGTCAGCGTGCCGGTATCCGGGCGGAAGCCGTTAGAGGGGTCCTCAGTGGTGATACGGCACTGCAGCGCCGCGCCGGTGATGTGGATATCCTCCTGCTTCAGGCCCAGTTCCTCCAGGGAGAGGCCCGCGGCAATCTGCATTTGGGACTTCACGATATCCACGCCCGTGACCTCCTCGGTCACGGTGTGCTCGACCTGCACGCGCGGGTTCATCTCGATGAAGACGTGGTTGCCCTTCTCATCCACGAGGAACTCGACGGTACCGGCGCCCTCGTAGTTGATGTGCTCGCAGAATTTCACGGCGTCCGCGCAGATGCGGTCACGCAGCTCCGGGTCCAGCGTCGGCGCCGGGGCGATCTCCACGACCTTCTGGTGACGGCGCTGCACGGAGCAGTCGCGCTCGTACAGGTGCATGACGTTGCCCTGGGAGTCAGCCAGAATCTGCACCTCAATGTGCTGCGGGCGAATCACCGCGGTCTCCAGATAGACGTGGCCATCGCCAAAGGCGGCCTCTGCCTCACGGGAAGCCTCAGCGCACTTAGTCTTCAGCTCCGCTTCATTCTCGATGAAGCGCATGCCGCGGCCGCCACCGCCGGCCACTGCTTTCACGAAGACGGGGAACTCAAAGTCCTTGGCGTACTCCGCCAGCTTGTCGACGTCCGTCGAGGGCTTCGAGTCCTTCAACGTAGGCAGCCCTGCTTCCTCCGCTGCGGCCACAGCGGCGGCCTTGTCACCGGTCAAGTCAAGGGTCTCGGCGGTGGGGCCGATGAACTTGATGCCGTTGTCACGGCAGGCGCGGGCCAGATCGGCACGCTCTGAAAGGAAGCCATAACCAGGGTAAATGGCATCCGCACCGGACTTCTTGGCGGCGCGAATAACCTCATCGATATCGAGATAGGCCTTGACCGGTTGGCCCTCGGTACCGATGCGCACTGCCTCATTGGCAAAGGCGCGGTGGAAGGAGTTGCGGTCTTCCTTTGGATAAATTGCAACGGTCTTGGAGCCGACCTCAAAGGCAGCGCGGAAGGCGCGCACGGCAATTTCGCCGCGGTTTGCCACCAAGATCTTAGAGAAGGACTTGTGGGCGGTATCAGACACTGGGAGTGATCCTTTCAGATAAGCACAATACGAACTTAAGGATAGTGTCCGAGGCGACAACGCGGGCGGAAATCGATATACCAAACAACAGAAATTCTCGCACTGCAGGGGACTCGGACAAAGAGCTAAAACCAGCGCACGAAGAGAATCGTTCGTGCGCTGGTTTTATGTTCTCTGCTAGCTAATGCTGCATTAGCTAACTTTGCTTTTTCTAAATCTCCTTCGGCGGAACGGAGCGCTGCTCCTTGCCGTTGTAGGCAGACAGCGGGCGGATGAGGGAGTTGTTTTCGTTCTGCTCCACGATGTGTGCGGTCCAGCCGGTGATGCGGGCCATCACGAAGATCGGGGTGAAGAACTCGATGTCGAAGCCCAGGATGTGGTACGCAGGGCCAGCCGGGAAGTCCAGGTTCGGCTGGATCTTGATGGAGGTGTTCTCGTACATGGTCTTAGCCATCTTCTCGTACATCTCCACCCACTGCT
This sequence comes from uncultured Corynebacterium sp., assembly GCF_902489365.1. Lineage (GTDB taxonomy): Bacteria > Actinomycetota > Actinomycetes > Mycobacteriales > Mycobacteriaceae > Corynebacterium. The sequence goes on from NZ_CABTZR010000110.1 coordinate 2,918, forward strand.
CCTGGCCGTGGTCCTTGGCCAGCTCGCGGAAGGCAGCCTCCATGGTCGGAACGCGGGAGTCACCGTTCTTGTACACGCGGTGACCGAAGCCCATGACGAGCTCCTTGTTCTTGAGCTTGTTCAGCGTCCACTCCTCTGCCTTGGCCGGGTCGCCGACCTCAAGGAAGTTCTTCATCACGGCCTCGTTAGCGCCACCGTGCAGCGGGCCCTTCAGCGCACCGATAGCAGCGGTGACCGCGGAGTAGGTATCCGACATCGTGGAGGTCACCACGCGGGCGGCGAAGGTGGAGGCGTTGAAGGAGTGCTCGGCGTAGAGGATGAGGGACTTATCGAAGGCCTCAATATCGGAGCGTGACAGGGCTGGGGAGCCTTCTTCCTCGCCGAAGACCATCCACAGGAAGTTCTCCGCGAAGCCCTTCTTACGGGAAGGCTCGATGTAGCCCTCACCGCGACGGCGGCGAATATCGAGTGCGACGATGGTCGGCAGCTTCGCCATAAGCTCCAGCGCGGTACGGCGGATGTGCTCGGAGTCCTTGGTGTACTCCTCCGGGTCCTGGGAGCCGATGAAGGAAACTGCGGTGCGCAGCACGTCCATCGGGTGGCAGGACTTCGGCATAGAAGTAATCAGGTCAATGAGGTGGCGGTCCAGGTGGCGCAGCGCCTTCTCACGAGCGGAGAAGCGTACGAGCTCGCCCTGGGTCGGCAGCTCACCGTTCCACAACAGGTAAGCAACCTCCTCGAAAGAGCAGTAGCGTGCGAGCTCCTGGACCGGGTAGCCGCGGTAGGTCAGGGAGTTGGTCTCCGGGACGACCTTGGACACAGCGGTCTCATCGACGACAACGCCGTACAGGCCCTTGCGGATCTCTGGGGTCTCAGACATGGTGTTTTCTCCTTAAGTGGGGGCCTAGCGTGTGGGCTAGGCCGGGGGTATTAGTCAAAGGTGGGCTTGTAGCTGTCCTTGGAGTACGTGAACACGCTCTGGTCGAAGGCGTTGTACTCGTCGTAGCGCACCAGCTCGTAGAGGCGGGAGCGGTGCTGCATGCGCTCGAGCCACTCCTCGGATTGCAGGCCGGTTTCCTGCATGTCGCGGAGGAATTCTTCGGTAGCGCCCATGGCCACGCGCAGGGTGGATACCGGCCAGATGACGGCGTTGTAGCCCAAGTCCTCAATGCGCTTAGCTGACAGCAGCTCGGTCTTGCCGAATTCCGTCATGTTGGCCAGCAGCGGGGTGTCCACGGCGGCACGGAACTTTTCGAAGTCCTCCGGCGAGTAGAGAGCCTCGGTGAAGATGAGGTCCGCGCCGGCGTCGGCATAAGCCTTGGCACGCTCGATGGCCTCATCGATGCCGTGGATGCCGGCGGCATCGGTACGCGCACAGATGATGAAGTTCTCATCGCGGCGCTCGTTGACGGCGGCGGTAATGCGGCGAACCATGAGATCCGTCGGCACCACTTCCTTGCCATCGAGGTGACCGCAACGCTTCGGGTTGACCTGGTCTTCCAGGTGACAGCCGGCCAGACCTGCGTCTTCCAGCGCGGCGACCGTACGGGCGGCGGACATGGGCTCGCCGAAGCCGGTGTCGGCGTCGACAAGCACAGGCAAATCCGTGGCACGGGCGATGTGCCCAGCGCGCTGCGCTACCTCGGTGAGCGTGGTCAGGCCGATGTCCGGCAGGCCCAGGTCATTGGCCAGCACCGCGCCGGAGACGTAGACGCCGCCGAAGCCACCGATGTCCTGAATGAGACGCGCGGTGAGCGGATTGAACGCGCCTGGCAGCGTGGTGATTTCTGGTGCGTTCAGCGCTTCGCGGAAGCTCTTGCGCTTGTCCGCATTGCTGATAGTGGAACCAAACAGGCCGGCCATTTAGAACACTCCCTTCGGGGTCTCGGGTGCGGTGGCGATGGCCTCGTCGGTGAGGCGAACGTTGAGCTCACTAAGGTCCGTGAGGTTCTCCAGGTCCTGCGCAGCCTTAAGGAAGCGCTCCTGTTCCTCCTCTGAGACCTTGCCAGCGGCCAGCTTCTTGAACTTGTTGATGTACTCCTCGCGGCCGAACGGGCGGGCGCCGAGCGGGTGGGCGTCGGCCACCGCGCGCTCATCCTCAATGACAGTGCCGTCCTTGAAGGTGATGACGGCCTTGCCGCCGAAGGCCTTCTCATCCAGGTCGTTGGAGTGGTAGCGGCGGGTCCACTCCGGATCCTCAACGGTGGAAATCTTGTGCCACAGGTCGATGGTGTCCTGGCGGTGCTTGCGCTCGTCAGAGTAGGAGGTCTCGTAATCCCACTCGCCGTCCTGGAGGGCCACGGCGAAGATGTACATGATGGAGTGATCCAGGGTCTCGCGGGAGGCGTCCGGATCCATCTTCTGCGGGTCGTTAGCGCCGGTGCCGATGACGTAGTGGGTGTGGTGCGAGGTGTGGAGGACGATGGACTCGATGTCCTCCGTCTTCAGGCCCTTCTCCGCGAGGGTCTTCTTGAGAGCAAAGGCCATATCGATCGGGGCCTGTGCCTGGTACTCCGCGGAGTGCTCCTTGGTGTAGGTGTCCAGGATGGCGCGCTTTTCCTCACCCTCCGCCGGAAGGGGGACGGTGTAGGTGCGCTCCGGGGAGTGGAGCATCCAGGCGATGAAGCCATCCTCGCCTTCCCAAATCGGGGCCGGGGCACCCTCGCCGCGCATGGAGCGGTCCACTGCCTCGATGCCCATCTTGCCGGCAAAGGCCGGAGCATAAGCCTTCCAGGAGGAGATGAGGCCCTTGCGGGACTGGCGGGTGGCGGTCGTGGTGTGGAGAGCCTGGCCGATGGCCTGGTAGATCGTGTCGACGTCAAGGTTCAACATGGTGC
>NZ_CABTZR010000111.1 GCF_902489365.1 uncultured Corynebacterium sp.
CCCACCAGGGAGTTTCGGGATCGAGGTCTGGGGCTTTAGCCCTGCGTACCGCTCGCCGCGCGCGATCCATGTCAATGCGCTAAAAGTAAGCCATGAACAACCAAAGAATCTTCCACTTCATCGACACCCACATGGTCGATCTGCGCGCACTCAGCAACGACGATCCCCGATGGGGCAAAATTCACGCAAGGAAATTCCATAAGCTCGCGTGGTGCTATGCCATTCCCCTGCACCGATGGCTGCACCTAAAACCCTGGGAGCGAGAAACCGCAGAGGTTTATGCCCATGCGCGTGCCGCACCGCGCGCAACTCTCCTGGGCAAAGCGGCTGCTCGCATCCACGGCATTCCCATTCTCACCACCCCTCCCGAGTATTTCGCGACAGTCCCTTCAAACTCCGTTCCCCAAAGATCCAAGCGCCAATACTTCCGTTACAAGCAAACGAAACTCAACAATCAAGTCACAGAAGTCCACGGGATCCGGGTTACGTCCCTGGCACGCACAGCGATCGACATTGCGCGCTTCGATGGCTTCGTCGAAGGTCTCGTCGCCGCAGACTATGTACGGTCACGCCGGGTTTCAAAGGACACCCTCAACTGGGTACTCGGCGACATGGGCCGTGTGAAAGGAGTCGCGGATGCACGTCGGGCCGTGGAACATAGTGTCAACAGCTCCGAATCTCCCTGGGAGTCCTACGCGCGTGCCCTTATCCTAGACGCGGGCCTTCCCGCGGTTCGCAGCCTGCGCGCCCAATACCGAGTCAATCAGTACTACGCCGACCTCGCGATCAATGACTGGCTGCTCATTGAAATTGACGGCAATGTGAAATACGAAAACGAGCTGGAAGAGGTAATTCGAGCCGAACACCAACGCCAAAAGGCGCTCCTCAACCAGGGGTTTGTCGTCTTACGCTTCTCTCCCCAAGAGTTGCGCGACGCTCCAAAAGACTTCATCAACACCATCGCGCGGCACTTAGCTGCTGGCCCCCGAAACTTCCGCTAGATCCCCAGACCTCGATCCCGCAACATGCAGGTGGGCGTCGCCAAGCGCTTGCCGACGCCCACCACCCACCAGGGAGTTTCGGGATCGAGGTCTGGGGGTTTGCGGTTATGGAAGTCCAAGCCGAGCTACCACAGCGCAAAGAAGGCAACCGCCCCGAGGAGCATCGTGCCCAGCGCAACTGCGGCGAGCGCCGGAGCTCCGGGCAGGGCGGGCGATTGGGCTCGAGCCAGGATCTCGTCAGCATGGCGGAGCTTGGCGGTGGCCAACCATAGCACCACGGCCACCACTACCCCGACAATCAGAGCCGCCCATGACGCAACGGAACGCACGACGAGCAAACCGGCAACAAGACCTGCGAGCCCCGTGCGCTGCCAGGCTAAGCGGGTGCGCTCGGGTTGGAGGCCGGGATCAAAAAGCTCGCTCACGCTAGCAACTCGCCCACCAGAATCATCAGGCCGATGATGATCACCACGCCAACAATCAACGCCAACGCCGGGCTAGCCGGGAGCGGACGCCCATGGCGCATCGCGCGCTCGGAGGCACCCCAGTGAAACCACGCCACCGCCGGCAGAATGATGGCCACGAGCAGCATGATGACGGAGACCACGCGAGTCAGCGTGGTGTTCAGCGGCAGATCGAAGGTCTCCAAAGCCACACCACCGGCGATAAAGGCCAAGGACGTGCGAATCCACGCCAAAAAGGTGCGCTCATTAGCCATGCTGAAGCGCGGGTCGGGTTCCTCCCCTGTTCCATACACCGAGCCCGGAAAACGTGCCTTCGTCATAGGCGCTACTGTAGCGCCCCGCTCCTCACTCCACAGTGCGCGGCACCCCAGGCGCCGTGTCTAGGACTGCGAGAAGGCCTCAAGATCTGCGGGGCTACCGGCGACGACGATGAGGTCGCGGTGGGTGAGCTCGGTGCCGTCGACAAGCGGGCGCCATTGGCCGGGCCCCTCACAGCGTGAGATGAGCTGAACGTTGTGCTCTTCCCACACCTGGTGGAGGTTGAGCGGGCCCTTGCTTATCGACGCCGGCGGGGTCATCGCCGTCACGCCATAGTCGGTGGCGATCTCCGCAAAGTCCTCGAAGCGCCCGCCCAACAGGTGCGCCACGCGGCGGCCCGTATCGCGCTCCGGGCGGATCACGTGGTGCACTCCGAGTTGGCGCAGGATACGGGCGTGCGCATCCGAATCTGCCTTGGCCCAGATATCGCCTACCCCCAGTTCCACCAAGTTCGAGGCGGTGAGGATGGAATCCTCCAGATCGGAACCGATGGCCACGACCACGCGCTCTACTTCATCAACACCCAGCTGGCGGAGGGCCTCGGCGTCGGTAGTATCCGCTGTCACGGCCTCGGTGAGGTACGCGGCATATTCGCGTACGTGCTTTTCCTCGGCATCGATACCAAGAACCTCCACTCCGTGCTCCATCAGCTCGCGAGCCAGGGAAGAACCGAACCGCCCCATGCCAATGACGACGACCGGCGGGATGTTGATGGACGTCTTCTCACGCCGCAGGGCGCTGAACATGTTAGCCAATGAACGGCCTTTCTTCTGGGTAACGGTAGCGCAGGCTAATAGTCCGGGCGGCCAGTGCCGCCACGAAGGTGGTGGGGCCTACGCGGCCAACGTACATGATGAGGCACAGCATGAGCTGTGATGGTGCGGACAAACTTGCGGTAATACCCGTGGACAAACCCACGGTGGCGAAGGCGGACATGACTTCGAAAGTGACCTGGTCCGCGGTGAACTCGGGGTCCCAGATGCGCAGCGTTGCCACACCTACGGCAACGACGATCATTCCGGCGGCGGTCAGCGCGAGGGCCTGACGGAAGGTGGACAGCGGCAGGCGACGGTGCCCGATGGAGGTGTCTTCCCGGCCCAAGAATTCCGAGATCATCGCTGCGCCCAGAACGCATGTGGTGGTGACCTTGATGCCGCCCGCTGTACCGGCGGAGCCGCCGCCGATAAACATCAAGATGTCCGTGACCATCAGCGTCAACGGGTGCGCCTCACCGTAATCGATGGCGTTAAAACCTGCCGTTCGGGGCGAAGCGCTCATGAAGAAGGCATTGATGATCTTCTGCCCCAACGGCATCCCGTGCAGTACACCGGACCCCTCAGAGAGGAAGAAGACAACGGTGCCACTAAGCAACAAAAACGCTGTGGCGCCCAGCGTCATCCGGGCGGTCATGGACATGCGGTGAATGCGCGGTGTACCACCACGCCAGCGCGTTAGCCGCGCGCGGGCCCGTCGCACGAACTCCGCCAGCATGGGATAGCCTAAGCCACCCGTAATCAGGGCGAAGGCGAGGGGCAGCAGGATCCAACCATCAGCGGCAAAGGAAACGACGCTATCGGAATAGGTACTGAACCCGGCGTTGTTGAAGGCCGAAATAGCGTGGAAAACTCCTTCCCACACCGCGCGCCCTGGTGCCACGCCGTGTTCGGTGGCTAGGCGCACACCAATGAACACGGCAACTGTGGCCTCACAGATCAGGGTCATAACCAAGGTGAGCAAAAGAGCGCGGCGAATGCCACCAGAAGCCACAGCACGGCCCTCCGCAGCAATAGTTCGGCGAGCTTTGAAGCTGATTCGGCCGGTCAACAGCATGCCAGATAGCGAAGCCAAACTCATGATGCCGAGGCCACCCAGCTGGATGAGCGTAATAATGACCACTTGGCCAAAGGGCGTCCAGTAAGTTCCGGTGTCCTCCACCACGAGACCCGTCAAAGAGACCGCTGAGGTTGCCGTAAAGAACGCAGGCAGGAACGGAGTCCACTGCGGAACGTTGGCGGAAATCGGCAGCATAAGAAGCACCGTTCCCGCGAGGATAAGCAGAATAAAGCCCGCGGCGGTGAGCCGAGCTGGGCCCAGGAAATGACCGCGTTTCACAGCGTTTCAGCTTACCGCTGGGTGCCGTTTCACGGGACCCCACTAACCTGTGAGTATCTCCAGAGTTTTATGTAAATAGCATCGGCTGCACCGTGAAGTAAGCACTACATCAGCTTGGTCTTCTCCAAGGTCTCCACCCAGCCGTTGGTGAACTTCTCCAACGGCTTGTGGAAGACCACGCCCAGAACCAGCATCGGTACGGCAAAAAGCAGCAGGCACAACAACGCTAGCCAGTAATCCCCGTGGTAAGTTCCGGCGATGGCCGCGCGGAAGGCGCGGATGGTGTAGGTCGCGGGCAGCCACGGACTAATGTTCTGGAACCATTCCGGGAGTACCTGCAAGGGGTAGGCACCACCCGACGACGACACCTGGATCACCAACATGAGCACCGCTAGCGCCTTGCCCGCGTTGGCGAAAGACACCACGAACGTATAACAAATCAACATGAAGATGAGCGAGCTGACCCAGCCCGCCAACAGCATGAGGATCGGGTGCGCGGGCTCAATGCCCACGAAGAAGATGAGGCCCAGAATCAGCATTGTCGACTGCACGAGGCCAACCGCCGCGAAAATACCGAAGCGACCGAAGAAGCGCTGCATCGGCGAATATGTATCCTTATCCGCTACATCCGTGCGCACGCTCACCGCAGTCAGCAGCGCACCCACCCACAGCGCCAGCGCCGTGTACATCGGCGTCATGCCGGCGCCGAAGCTCTTGACCGGGTAGACCGCTTGCCTGTCGACGTCCACCGGCGCTGCAATCGCACGCGCCAAAGCATCCGGATCGGAACCAATGAGATCCGCCAACTTCTTCAAGTCACCGGACGCCGCAGCGGAGTCGATGTCTTTCTTCAGGTCAGCGAACTTGTTGGCCTTGTCCTGCAAGCCGGAGGCGAGGTTCTGCACCGCATCCCGAGCATCCGTCAAGGAAGAGGAATCAATGGTGACGGGGGCCTGCGCGGTATCCAGATCCGCGCTGACCTGGCCCAGGGAATCCTGCAGCGCGCGCAAGGATTCACGCAGACCGGAGGTGGAGATTCCCTCCACTGCCTTCTTGGCATCATCGAGGCTGGAGAGATCCGGCTTCGTGGGTTCGGGAGCGTTCGCGGCCGCCGTGAGGCGCGCGTGGAGAGTGCGCTCCGCGTCGATGGCCTCCTCGATACGGCTGAGCGCCTTCTCCTTATCCCCGGCAGGAAGCGGCAGGGCCTCAATGTGGCCGTGCAGGTTCTGATACTGGGCAATCGTGCCTTCTACCTGGCCGGCCAAGGTATTGAGCGTGGCGACACGGTCGGCGCGGGAGGCGGAGGCGTCGTCGTAAAGCGCATCAATGCGTTGGCGCACCACGTCATAACTAGCGCTGGTGGCATCGAGGGATTGCTGCAAGGCGTCCGTGGAAACGTTGAGCGAGGAGGACTGGACCTCCGGCAGCTCCAGGTCCGCCGAGTCCGCAATGCGCTGGGCGCTTTCCATGAGCGGAACCGCGGTATCCACGAGGCCAGCGAGGGAACGCGCGGTACGGGCAGCCATATCGAGCTGGGTCTGCACACCATCCGCGCGCGCCTGCATCCGGTCCAACACGGCCTTGGTATCGCCCTTGCTCAAGAAGTCCGAGAGCGAGGTGACCAGATCGAAGGACACGTCACCGACCGTCGTGGTGAAGGCCTCGGCCACCTGGGCCGACACACCCTCAGCACCTTGACCAGTGATCTTCGGAGCCAGCGCGTTCTTCTTCTCATTCATGTAGAAGGACAAATCCGCGGGCTGGGACCCATCCGTGTAGAAGTTCATCATGTCGGCACTGAAATCTTCCGGGAGCACGATGGCTGCGTAATACTCACCGGACTTGGTACC
>NZ_CABTZR010000112.1 GCF_902489365.1 uncultured Corynebacterium sp.
ACCTCGTCGCCGGGCGCAACCTCCTCCGGAATGGATTCTCCGGTGATCGCTGAGGTGTCAAGGCTGGAGTGTCCGGACCGAATGATGCCGTCCGTGGCGATCCGCTCCCCGGGGCGTACGAGCATCAGCTCGCCAACCACGAGGTCCTTCGCAGCGACCTCGACCGCCGTGCCGTCGCGCAGCACGGTCGCGGTCTGTGGCACCAACTTCAACAGTGCCCGCAGTCCGCTCTGGGCCCGGTCCATCGCCTTGTCTTCCAGTGCTTCGGCGATCGAGTACAGGAACGCTAGCGCCGCGGCCTCTCCGACGAAACCAAGGATCACCGCGCCGACCGCGCTGATCGTCATAAGCAAGCCAATGCCGAGCTTGCGCTTCGTGACAAGGTTCCGGATCGCTCCAGGTGCGAACGTATAAGCGCCCAACAGCAGGCCAAGCCAATACAGTACCGTTGCGGGCGTCTCCAAGTCGGACCAGTCCAGCGCCAGTCCTGTAATGAGGGCTACGCCGGAGAAGATCGGCAGTAGCAACTCGGGGTCCTTCCACCATGGCCGATCGCGCTCTTCGATCTCCGTGGCGGGTTCGTGTTCGCATCCACATGCTGAACTCATGCGTCCGTTCCTTTCTCGCCGCAGCCGGGCACCGAGCACTCAGTGTCGATGCAGGGGGCATTCTCGTCGACGGCCAGCGTCGCGTTGACCAGCGCTTCGAGCGCCGCCGCGAGGTGCGGATCGGCAATTTCGTAGCGGGTCTTACGGCCCTCCGGCTCAGCGACGACGATGCCGCAATCGCGTAGGCAGGACAGGTGGTTCGAGACGTTCGAGCGGGTCAGATCCAAGCTTTGCGAAATCTCGGCCGGGTAGCCCGGACCGTCGAGTAGGGTCATCAGGATTCGGGAACGCGTCGGATCAGCCATGGCCCGGCCGAGCCGGTTCATGACGTCGAGGCGCGAAGCAATAGTCAGCATGTGCTGAACAATACAACGTGTGCTGAACTATTCAAAATGTACTGAACTGACGGTTACGCGAAGGTCCTGCGACCTGCAGGAATTAGTCGATGGGATAGCAGATGACTGATCCTTTGTGGTTCGGCTGCCACCCAACGCGGGAGCGACGTGGGCGGCGAGGTTCTCCAGAATCTTCACGTTATGGGGGGAAGGGTCAAGCATGATCCAGTCGTTCGCTGACAAGGACACTGAGCGTCTGTGGAAACGAGAGCGGATTCCCCCGGGAAACCGGCTCGAGGCGTTGAAAGGTGATCGGCGGGGTCAGTTCAGCATTTGAATCAACGACCAGTGGCGGATCTGTTTTCGGTGGTCCGCCGCGGGGCCAGAGGAGGTTGAGATCGTTGACTACCACTGACAAGCTCCCTCCGGTTCACCCCGGTGAGATCCTCATGGAGGACTTCCTCAAAGGAATGGGGATCACCCAGCACAAGCTCGCCGTCTCCATCGGCGTTCCGCCCCACCGGATCAACGAAATTGTTCACGGTAAGCGCGCTGTAGCCGCTGACACGGCCCTTCGTCTAGCGAAGTTTTTCGAGATGAGCCCCCAGTTCTGGCTCGGGTTACAGGCTCAATATGACTTGGACGTGGCGGAAGACAAGATCCTCTCGGAAATCGAGCGGATTCAACCGGTCCAAGCTGTCTCAGCGTAGCGGTTACCCGAACCAGGTCCGTCTGCGTGAGGATATGCACGCGGATGGTTCGAACTAGGGAATTTGGGGCCGCCGTCGCGTGGACTTGAGTTCCGAGCGCCGCTTTTTCGCTTCGAGACGGCGTCGCACCGAGCTCTGCGTCGGCTTGGTTCTGCGCCGCGGAGGAGGAAGCGGAGCGAGCGCCTCGCGCAAGAGGGCGGCCATGCGACCTCGTGCCTCGGCGCGGTTGCGTACCTGCAATCGCTGGGTCGATGCGGTAACGGTAAGGACGGTGCCGTCTAGGCGGTGCTCGAGGTTGTGAAGGACGCGGCGACGCTGGGCGTCGGAAAGCGATGAGCACGTAGCGATATCGACGGAAAGCTGCACTTTGCTGTCCGTAGTATTGACGCCTTGGCCGCCTGGTCCCGACGACTTCGCGAACCGCTCCGTCAGGTCGGCGGCGACGATGACCAGACCCCCGGGGATCCCTGGGCCAGGCGCGATGGTCAGGTCGTTCATACCGCCCAGCTTAGTTAGAGTTGTTTCCGGATCAGACCCGCCGTGCGAGATCAGGGTAGTGTACGACCACTCCGTCACCGTCGACCTCCAACTCGACGTCGACTCCCCGTGTTCCGCTTTCGTATCGGACAGTTTCAGCATCGACGGAGCTGTAGTACTGGTCTGATGCGATCACCTGGAGGGACGGTATATCAATCCAAGCCATGATCAGCTGCGTTTTCGGAACCTGAGTCTCAAGCAGCGTCAAGCAACGAATAGGCATTGTGTTGGTGAGAGGGCACAGACCGAGATCGCAATCGAGTGCGGCTTTCAGGTCGGCTGACTGGACGATACCGGGGGAGGGCAGATCTTCAGGCTGGGCGCCCTCTTCATTGGTTTCCGCCGACCACACGCCTTGTTCGGACCTAAACAGCTCGAGGCTTCGCCCCCATCCGTCGCCTTCAACGTTCACCGACACACGTTCGGTCACCCAGTTCTCCGCGGCGTGCAGCTCCCACGTGGCCTCGTATCCATCGCCGTATTGCACTCCGGAAGCGGTCAAACCGGCTCCTAAAAAATGAACTGCGGCCTCGTTCCGGATGAGGGGAGTCTCGACATGCTCCCACTTATACGTGCGCTCCATGGTGAGGATTTTACAACGCTCGATGGTGCGAAAAGGCAGGTAGCTTTCGATTTGGACCGCGTACCGAGGACGAGGCTTACCGGCAGAATGGTGTATTCAGTAAGTCCGCGACGCAGAAGAATCCCATGAATGAGAGCACGGCCCACACGGCCGTTGCCATCTGAAAATGGGTGAATCGTTTCGAATTGAGCGTGAGCAATCGCGGCTTGGATGAGAGCACCGTGCTAAGCGCCATCTAGGTAAAGGCACAGGTCTTCAACGAGGTCACGGACTAGGCCTGGGGGCGCTGGGATGAACTCGGCCCCAATGGGTGTGTGGTTACTTCCACCGGTCCAGTTTTGAATAGTGCGAAGTCCAGTGGAAATAGAGCCCTTCTCCCCCATCCACTCTCTTCGAAGCTTTTCGAGAAGCTCGACAGAGATTGTTGGTTCGGTGGCAAAGCTCTTCTCAATGGAACGCAGAACGGTGAGGTTGCGGGCAACCTCTTCCGCGCCTTCCTTAAAACCACGGACTTCCTCCTCTTGGGCGAGTTCCGCGAGGACAACCTTATCGACGTTGGGCGCAATACCTTCAATGCGTGAGGAGGAGATCGCCTCAGAACGCATGAGTAAGCGGCCACAGACTCCAACTGGCCGGAAGCAGCATGACGGTTGAGCCTCAAGATCTCTCGCTCGATACGCGCTGCTCGGCTGGTGAGCTCTGGAGAAAAAGTCCACGCCTTACTAGCAAGATGGGCAGGGACATACGCTTGAAAAGGACCTACGGCCTTATCGCGCCGGGGAATGCCGGATCCTGCGTCGGGGATCCAGCTCTCGGTAACGTAGTGGGGCATGTAGAGGCTATCCATTCGTCAAACCCCAATGAGTGGTTGGATAACTCTTATCCAACCACTCATTGGGGTTTAGGTGCTAGATAGCGCTTAAACATGCGGGGTTGCAGGGTCATAATTCGGCCTCAACGAGAACGTCAATGACACCTCAATGGGAAGATCAATGAGAACTCTTGTCATTGAAGAGGAATGAAGTTAGCATTGAGCCGTCATTGTTAACATTGAAGGCGGGTATTCGTCGTGAAAAATTGGTCCGAGAATCAGCTGAGAGAGCTATTGGCTGAGCTTGAGTTGCGCGGCGGTGATTCAACAACAGTCGAGGTCAAAACCGCTCAAGGGGGCATTCCGGACTCTCTACCGCAGACATTGTGCGCGTTCGCAAACATGCCGAGTGGCGGTCTTATCATTCTCGGTGTCAATGAGAAAGAAGGATTCATTGTCACTGGCATTGAGAATCCTTCGGAGATGGAGGCTGCTCTGGCCTCGCAGGCGCGTCATGCCATCACCCCTCCAGTCACAGTGCATACCGACAGTGTGGCAATAGATGGCACGCATGTCGTGATTGCGGAGGTTACGGGTCTTCCAATTATTGATAAGCCTGCTATCTACAGAGGAGAAGCGTATCTTCGAATGGCTGATGGGGACTACCGAATGAGTGCCTCCGAGCTACGCATGATGGACGTAGCAAAGCTGCATGCCGAAGAGGCAGTGTCCTATGACACGACGATTGTGGAGGGCACGAGCCTTGCAGACCTAGATAGCGACGTGGTGCAAGATTTCTTGGTTCAGGCGCGGAAAAAGAATCGGCGACTATCGGGACTTACTCAAGATGAGGACGTCTTACGGGCGCTAGCGGTGACGACCGCGACTGGAGAGCTGACGCTTGCTGGCTTGTATGCGCTGGGTTTCTATCCCCAAGGACATTTTCCCTCCTTAGCAGTAACGGTGGCGCAAAGGCTACCAAATGGTTCGAAGCACGGGCGTGTGTTGGGGTTGGAGACCTTTGAGGGGCCCGTTCCGGTGCTGTTGAACTCGGTAATGGGATGGGTAAGGCAACGTTTAGCCGCCGTACGGCGATATCGAGAGGACGGATCAATGGTGGAAGTTCCTGAACTTCCCCTTCCGGCCATTCGAGAGGCCGTGGCTAATGCATTGGTGCACCGTGATCTTGGGCCAAATACGTTGGGTGCGGGTAAATCGATTGATGTCCGCCTACTACCGGACAAGATGGTTATCTCTAGTCCAGGAGGCCTACGGGATCTGACGGTTGAACAGCTCAAGTCGAGAGATCTGGCACGCCAGGAGATTAACCAGCGGCTCTATAGACTGTGCCGATATCTCAAAGCAGACGATGGCTCTTTTGTTATTGAGGGCGAAGGCGGCGGCGTGCAGCTCATGCTGGATGCCGCGCGAGAGCAAGGACTACCGGAGCCTGACCTGATAGATTCTGGTGTGCAATTTACGGTGAAGATGTGGCGGCCGGACACGCGTGGAGAAGCCCGTACCTGGGAGCTACCACGCAAGGAGGAATCCCGCATCGAATCGCAACGACGAGTGGATGCACCAGTGAACGTGGACGGCCTGGGGGTCAACGCCCCGCGCGTAGCAGAGGCGCTGAGTGTGGCGGCACAACCGCTGTCCATCGGCGAAATAGAAACAGCCACAAACCTTACTCGAGCGCAGGTCCGATATGCGTTGAAGTCGTTGGTCAAGGCACGATTCGTGCGTATGGATGGTACGCGCGGTTCACAAGCGACAACCTATGAATGGCTAGCTAACCGCGGGGCTGCAGGCGCTTAACCAGCTGGTCATGGTGGACGGCAGCGAGGCAGCCGGCGTCGACGACGCGCCGGGCTAGGTCCTTGTCCCCCATCTTGGCGGCGAAGGCTATGCCCATGGTGATGTCATGGTCGGGGCGGCCGATGAGCGTAATCTCATCGCCAGAAGTGATGCGGCCGGGCTCGATGATGCGCAGGTAGGAACCGCAATCGCCACGCTCAGTGAAGGACTTGAGCCAGCCGGGCTCATCCATCCAACCGGAGAAGGTGGCGCAGGGCGTGCGCGGAATGGAGACCTCGAGCACGCACTCCCCCACCTGAATCTGCTGGTTGATCAGCATATTCGGCCAGGAAATCCC
>NZ_CABTZR010000113.1 GCF_902489365.1 uncultured Corynebacterium sp.
AGGCCCTTGGACTTGAAGAGTTCCACGATGTCCTCTTCGCGGTCGTGGGAGAGGTTGCCCGCTTCGGCGTCGGCAAGCAGCATGCCGATGGTCTCCGTGGCATCGGACTTGGTGTTGCCGATGAGTCCCACCGGGCCGCGCTTGATCCAGCCGGTGGTGTAGAGTCCCGGCACGACCTCGCCGTCGAGGTCGACGACGTGGCCGCCGTCGTTATTGATGACGTTCTTCTGCTTATTGAAGGGAACGCCCTCGATGGCATCGGAGCGGTAACCCACGGCCAGGTACACGGCCTGTGCCGGCCACTCGGTGAACTTGCCGGTGCCGGAGACAGAGCCATCGCCGTTGAGGGCGGTGCGCTCAGTCTTGACGGCCGTGACCTTGCCGTTCTCACCGATGAACTCCACTGGCTGCTCGAAGAGGTGGATCTGCAGGGTGTGCGGGGCATCCTTGGGCTCGCGGATGGCGTAGCCCTCGAGGGTCTGGCAGACCAAGTCGCAGGACTTGGCCTCTTCGCGGGCCTTGAGGGAGGCTTCGTCGTAGTCGATGTCCTCTGGGTCCACGACCACGTTGATGGTCGGGGAGTGGTCGAGCTCCTTGAGCTCCAGCGGGGTGAACTTGGCCTGCGCCGGGCCGCGGCGGCCGAAGACGCGGACGGTGGTGGCCTGGTTCTTGGCCAGGGACTCGTAGACGTTATCGGGGATCTCGGTGGCTTCCTTGAGCTCATCACCGGTCTTGGCCAGGATGCGGGCCACGTCGAGGCCCACGTTGCCCACGCCAATCACGGCGACGTCGGTGGCGGAAAGATCCCAGGAGCGCTCGAAACGCGGGTTGCCGTCGTAGAAGCCGACGAATTCGCCCGCGCCGTGGACGCCTTCGAGATCGGAGCCCGGGATCTGCATGCCCCGGTCACCAACGGCGCCGGTGGCAAACACGACGGCGTCGTAGTACTCCTCGAGCTCGGAGACGGTGACATCGCGGCCCACAGTGATGTTGGACAGAAGGCGGATCTGTTCGGTGTCGAGCACTCGGTGCAGGGAGTTAATGATTCCCTTAATACGCGGGTGGTCCGGAGCCACTCCGTAGCGGATGAGCCCGAAGGGGGCTGGCATCTGCTCGATGAGATCGATCTGAACGTTGCCGCCGGTCTTCTTCACCAGGATGTCGGAGGCGTAGATGCCGGCTGGGCCGGCGCCGATGACGGCTACTTTCAGGGGCTGCTGGGTCATGATGGCCTTTCGGAATGTTGTAGTAACTAACGAAAGCTTAGGTCTAAACAAGCATGGGTTTCATTGAACCGGCTTGTCTGCTGTAGGGCAACTGGGCCTAATTACATTCGGAGAACATTGTGGCATAAACCCAGCGTGCTTTGCATATTCGTGAGAAAATAAAAAAGACTGCTTTGTCTACTGTATCTAGACCGGTAGGTTTTTACTAACCGACGAAAGGCAGCAGATTATGACCACCGCAACGAAGCGACGCCCGCGTGTGAAGAAGCCGGAAGGCCAGTGGAAGATCGATGGCACCGCGCCGCTGAACTCCGACGAAGAGATCAAGCAGGCCGACGACGCCCTGGCCGTGCGTCAGCGCGTTATTGATATCTATTCCAAGCAGGGATTTTCCTCCATCCCCGCCGAGGATCTCGCCCCCCGTTTTAAGTGGCTGGGCCTGTACACCCAGCGCAACCAGAACCTGGGCGGGGAGATGACCTCCAAGCTCTCCAACGCTGAGCTGCAGGATGAATACTTCATGATGCGTGTGCGCTTCGACGGCGGCCGCGTGGACCCCGCTAAGCTGCGGGCGGTGGGGGAGATTTCGCGCGACTATGCGCGCTCCACCGCGGACTTTACGGACCGCCAGAACATCCAGCTGCACTGGATCCAGATTGAGGATGTCCCCGCCATCTGGGAGAAACTGCGCTCTGTGGGGCTAGATACTCTGCTCGGCTGCGGTGACGTGCCGCGCGTTATCCTCGGCTCGCCGGTAGCGGGAGTGGCCGCCGACGAAATTATCGATGCCACCCCGGCCATCGAGGAGATTAAGAACAACTACCTCCCGCGCGAGGAGTTCCACAACCTTCCGCGTAAGTTCAAGTCCGCCATCTCCGGCAACGCCCGCCAAGACGTCACCCACGAGATCCAGGACGTTGCCTTCGTTGGTACGGAGCATCCCGAGTACGGCCCGGGCTTCGATTGCTTCGTGGGCGGGGGCCTGTCCACCAACCCGATGCTTTCGCAGTCCCTCGGTGCGTGGATTCCGCTCGAGCGTGTTCCGGAGGTATGGGCCGGTGTCGCGCGCATCTTCCGCGACTATGGCTTCCGCCGCAACCGCAACCGTGCGCGCCTGAAGTTCCTGGTGGCGCAGTGGGGCATTGAGAAATTCCGAAAGGTACTGGAGGAGGAGTATCTGGACGCGCCGCTTCTCGACGGCCTCCCGCTACCCGTCGCCCCCGGCAACCGCGACCACTTGGGCGTGCACCGCCAGCAGGACGGAAAGTTCTACGTGGGCGTCAAGCCCACCGTCGGGCATGCCACTGGCGAGCAGCTCATTGCCATCGCAGATGTGGCTGAGAAGTTCGGCATCAGCCGCATCCGCACCACCCCAATGAAGGAGCTTCTCTTCCTCGATGTCGAGGAAGCGGACATTCCCGCCCTGTCCCGTGCCTTGGATGAGACCGGCCTGTACTCCCAGCCCTCGGAGTTCCGCCGCGGCGTCATCTCCTGCACCGGCCTGGAATTTTGTAAGCTCGCCCACGTGACCACCAAGGCCCGCGCCATCGAGCTCGTCGACATCCTAGAAGATACCCTCGGCGATCTCGACGTCCCCCTGTCCATTGCCCTCAACGGCTGCCCCAATGCCTGCGCTCGCTCGCAGGTATCGGACATTGGGCTGAAAGGACAGATTGTGACCGATGCCGATGGAAACCGCGTCGAAGGCTTCCAGGTCCACTTGGGAGGCTCCCTCGGCCTATCCCCGGACTGGGGTCGCAAGCTGCGCGGACACAAGGTGGTGGCCGATGAAGTGCCCGACTACGTCATCCGCTTGGTCAACAAGTACAAGGAGCAGCGCGAAGACGGCGAACAGTTCCGCCACTGGGTCCTGCGCGCGGAGGAGAAGGACCTGCAGTGAATTTCCGCCGCGAGCCTAATCCGAACCGCAACCACCCAGCGTACTGCCCCTACTGTGCTGGCACCGATCTTTTCCCAGACGAGGAAGACGATTTTGCGTGGAAGTGTCAGGAGTGCCTGCGTATCTTCTCTTTGCGTTTCCACGGTCAAGACGATGCCCCCGTAGCGCCAGCGCCGGCGGTGTCCGCCAACGAAGCACTCAAGCGTTCCCTAGCTCGGCGCGGTCACTCCACCGCGCCGAAGGCCTAACTGTTGACTGAGGAGAGCCATCATGACCGCATTAATTACGTTGTCGCACGGCTCGCGTCACCCTGCGGCCGCGCCACACGTGGAGGCCCTGACCCGCACCGCTGGTGAACTCGCCGGCGTGCCGGCTCTGGCCGCTCACCTCGAATTCAATGAACCGACCCTCCGGTCCGCAGCCCAGGAGATGGCTCAGCACGGAGAGCGCGACGCAATTGTCGTACCGCTGCTCTTTACTGAGGGCTATCACCAGCGCGTGGACGTGCCCACCGCGATTGACGGCGCAGCTGCATCGTCCGGACTGTCTTTGCGTCGAGCTCGTGGCCTCGGCACTGGTGAGGACATGGCCCAGCTTCTCGCCGCGCGGGTTCCTGCCGGAGCCGATAAGGTTGTGGTTTACTCCGTTGGCTCTTCCGACGAACAGGCTAATGCGGCCGTCGCCGATCTCGCCCGTCGCGTGGGTGAGATCACCGGATGCGTAGCAGAAGCTGCTTATGCCACGCGAGACGCTCACGCGTCTCGCGGTGAGAATCGAAATCGGGATGTGCCCAGCGCTCATAGCGAAGTGGTTGTGCCGCTCTTCGTCAGCCCTGGCCTGTTGCTCGACCGCCTTGCCCCCAGTTCCGACAATCCATCGACCCCACAGCACCGGAAGGTGCTACCACCGCTAGGGGAGGCCCTAGCGGGCATAGTGTCCCAACGTTTTCTGGAGGTAGCTCATGCGTAGCCTCATTCTCATAGCCCTTGCGGGTGCCGCTGCTCAGCTCGTTGACGGCGGCATCGGCATGGGCTTTGGCGTAACCTCCACGACCATCTTGCTCCTTGCAGGCCTCGGACCGGCGACGGCTTCGGCCGTGGTCCACACCTCGGAGTTGGGCACCACCCTCGTCTCCGGTATCAGCCACTGGCGTTTCGGTAACGTTCACTGGCCAACGGTGCTCAAGCTGGGTGTCCCAGGTGCCATCTCAGCGTTCTTGGGGGCGACGGTGTTGTCCAATCTGTCTCTGGAATCCGCAGAACCGGTTACCTCCACCATTCTCCTTATCTTGGGTATTAACTTGGTGTGGCGTTTTTCCCGCCTTCGCCCGAGAAAGGTCTCAACCTCGCGGCCACATTCCACTCCGTTCCTTGCTGGATTAGGCATTGTCGGCGGCTTCGTTGATGCTTCCGGTGGCGGCGGTTGGGGGCCGATTTCCACCTCGACTCTCATGGCAGTCGGCCGTGAACAGCCACGTCGCATCGTTGGCACGGTCAACACCGCGGAGTTTCTCGTGACTTTCGGTGCTACCGTCGGATTTATCGTGGGACTGTGGCATGAGATTGTGGCCAACGCTGCGGCCGTGGTGGCGCTTCTTATCGGTGGCATGATCACTGCGCCTATCGCAGCGTGGCTCATTTCCCGCATCAACCCTACGTTGCTGGGCGGTTTTGTAGGTACGGCTATCGTCGCCCTCAACGTGCCCAAGGCATTGAGTTGGGTGCTGCCGCACGGCGTTGTCGTGGGACTGCAAATCGCCGCGCTCGTGGTGGGTATCACCCTCACCGTCTGGGCCAACCGACGCCGCATTCGACATGAGCGCGAAGAGAATTACGTCGGGCACCACTCGAACCCGAAGCGCGGTGGCAGCCGCGTCGTGAGCTCCACTGAGCCGGATGGGCACGCCGCTAGCGATGAGACCACTGCAGAAACAGCTCGCGTTGGCGTGACTGCCGCGAACTCGGATTAGAGCCCGGCGGCCTCGCCGATAATGATGACTGCCGGCGGAGCCACCGAGTTCTCCTCCATCGTGGCACCCAGCTCGGCGAGCTCGCAGCTGAAGGCCCGCTCGCCATCGAGGGAGCCTTCCTGGATGATGCGCACGGGGGTGTGGGGTGAGAGGGAGGCGTCGATCAGCGCGGTGGCAATGGCCGCCGCGTTCTTCACGCCCATGATGACCGAAAGCGTGGCCCCAGACCGTGCGAGTGCTGCCCAATCCACCAAAGACTTGGGATGGCCTGGCGGCAGGTGCCCGGAGACCACCGTGAAGGCATGGACGACGCCACGGTGGGTCACCGGCGTTCCCGCCAGTGCGGGCACCGCGACCGCCGAGGTCACCCCGGGGATGACCTCCACCGGGATGCCCGCGGCGGTAAGAGTGGTGAGCTCTTCGAAGCCACGACCAAACACATAAGGATCGCCGCCCTTCAGACGCACCACGCGGCGCCCCTGGCGGGCGTTGTCAACCAGAATCTCGTTGATGCGCTCCTGGGCCACTTGGGTGCGGTAGGGGATCTTAGAGACGTCGATAAGCTCCTTGGCGGCCACATCGCACAGCTTGTCCAGCTGAGCGGTGGGGCCGAGGTGATCGGCC
>NZ_CABTZR010000114.1 GCF_902489365.1 uncultured Corynebacterium sp.
CACGCCGCAAATCCACACGAAATGTCCCTTAAGCCCCCACGCCGATAGTGTCTCGTTTTGACCCTAGTGTCAAGATCTGACACTAAATGTTTAGAATCCGCCGGGACATCGGGGTCCCGACAAAACGGGAACAACCCCGCACCGCACACAAGCGGAACGAGGTTGTTGGTGCGCAGCGAATGTGCCGCGCGGGAAAGCTGAGTAATTCAGGTGAATTACTTGAGCTCGACGGAAGCGCCAGCCTCTTCGAGCTTAGCCTTAGCAGCCTCAGCGTCGTCCTTGGAAGCACCCTCGAGGATAGCCTTCGGAGCACCCTCAACCATTTCCTTGGCTTCCTTCAGGCCCAGGCCGGAGACGATCTCGCGAACAGCCTTAATAACGCCGATCTTCTTAGCGCCAGCGTCGGTCAGAACGACGTCGAACTCGGTCTTCTCTTCCTCAGCGGCACCGCCAGCAGCCGGGGCACCAGCAGCAACAGCGGCAACCGGAGCAGCGGCCTCAACGTCGAAGACCTCCTCGAATTCCTTAACGAACTCGGAGAGCTCGATGAGGGTCATTTCCTTGAAAGCTTCAATGAGCTCGTCCTTGGTGAGCTTAGCCATGATTGGCATCCTTTCTCATTGTTCCTGGCCGCGCTAGGCAGCCAGATAAGTGTGTGTGTTTAAGTTGTGCGCCTGTAAGTGGCGTCTTAAGCTTCCGCAGCCTTCTTGTCCTGCAGGGCCGCAGCGGTGCGGACCATCTTGGTTGCAGGAGCGTTGAATACGGCGGCAGCCTTTGCCATAGAACCCTTCATGGCGCCAGCCAGCTTTGCGAGAGTGGTCTCGCGGTTGTCCAGCTTGGCGATGGCCTCAACCTGGTCGGCAGACAGAGCGTCGCCGTCCATGTAGCCACCCTTGATAACGAGAGCCTTGTTGTCATCAGCGAACTTGGTGATGACCTTCGCAGCATCCACTGCCTCGCCCTTGATGAACGCAATAGCGGTCGGGCCAGTCAGGTGCTCGTCAAGACCCTCGATGCCAGCTTCGTTGGCAGCGATCTTGAAAAGGGTGTTCTTGGCGACGGAGTACTCAACGTCAAAGCCGAGGTTGTTACGCAGCTCCTGGAGCTGACCCACGGTCAGGCCACGGTACTCGGTAAGCACGATGGAGTTAGCACCATCGAGCTTCTCCTTCAGCTTTGCCAGGTCTGCGGTGTTCTTCGGGTTTGCCATTTTCTACTTCGCCTCCTTTCGAAACATCTCTTGTGTTTTCCGCCGGGGCCTTCCCTACTCCGCTTGCCCGATGGACAACCGAAATAACAAAAGCCCCGTGCAAGAGCACAGGGCGCGCGGGAATCCGCGTTCATTCGCAAAGTGTCTCCTGCGTGGGCCGTCCTCTAGAGCGAGGAACCTTCGATCCGACATTCCGGATGACCGACGGTCTTCGGTGAACTTTGACTCGGCCTCAGCGGGCCGTTCAAACTTCGCTAGGTACTCTACAACCCGACCTGCCCAAACTCCAAATCACTGCGCCGAGAGGTTGTCTCGTGCTTCTTTTGGGACAGTTGTTATTCGCTGAGCACCCCACGCGGAACGATGACGGGGGCGTCGCTTCGCGGGTCTTCCCAGATCTCGACGTCGATGCCATAGGCGGCTGCCAACACTTCTTTTGTCAACGCCTGACGGGGAGTTCCCTGCGCGATGACCTCGCCGTTGTTCATGACCACCATGGTGTCGGAGTACTGGCCGGCCAGCATGAGATCGTGCAACACGACGACGACTGTTTTCCCCGCGTCGGCTTGCTTGCGCACGAGCTCTAAAACGCTGATGGCATGGGCTGGATCGAGGAAGGTTGTGGGTTCGTCGAGTAGCAGCACCGGCGTGTCCTGCGCCAAGGCCAGCGCTAGCCAGACCCGCTGGCGCTGGCCGCCCGAGAGCGCCGCGATGTCACGGTCGATGAAGTCAGTAATACCAGTCTCCACGCAGGCCTGTGCGATGATGTCACGGTCCTTCGCAGACAGTCCCCGACCGCGGCCCAGGTGCGGGTAGCGGCCGCGCGCTACGAGCTCGCCCACCCGTAGCCCGTCCGGCGCCGTCGGCTGCTGCGGCAAAAGCGCCACGTGGGCAGCTGCTTCCTTCGGGCTCATAGCGTGCACGTCCAGCTCGCCGATGTGCACGCTCCCCTGCCGCGGGCGAAGAATCTTAGACAAGGTCTTCAGCAACGTGGACTTTCCACAGCCATTAGGCCCAATGAGCGTAGTGATTTCACCCGGGTGGGCCACCAGGTCAACGCCGGACAGGATGTCGTCCCCGTCCTTATAGCCGGCATGAATACCGGTAGCTGTAATTTCTCTGTCTTTCACAAGCTTTTTATCCTCTCCGCCGTGCGGCGTTCCACACCAAGATGACTAGGGCGCACCCTCCGATGATGGAGGAGACTGCACCCACCGGAGCGTCCATCGGCAACGCTCCAGCAATGACAGCGCACGCGCTCAACAAGGCAGCGCCTGCGGCACAGGAGACCAGTGGCACAGGCGTGGGCGTCCGGGCAACAATGCGCCCCACATGAGGGGCGAGAAGCGCAATGAAACCAATGGGGCCGGCCACGGATACGGTCACCGCGCAGATGCCCGTAGCTGCCACCAGCAGCAGCGCGCGTGTTCGCGTGATGTTGACCCCGAGGGAAAGAGCCGAGAGATCATCATGCGCAAGGAGCGGCAGCTCCCGAGCACACCACAGGCCAAGCACCACGAAAGGAGTCAGCCCCACGAGCAGTGGAATGATGACGTCCATACGCACGAAACCCGTGGTTCCCGCCAGCCACAGCTGCGATTGCGCCGCGCGGAGGAGCTCGGCTGCGCGCAAGAGATACGCCACCAGCGCTTGGAACAGTAGGGAGAGCGCGATTCCGACGATGACGATGCGGTTGCTCGTGCCGATTCCCCCAAGTGCCACCAGCAGGATGGCCGCCAGCACGGCCCCCAGCAGCGCGAGTCCGGCCCTCCACCAGAACATGGAGAGCCCGTCGGCAAGCACAGGCCGGGAGAATACCGTTCCGAGGACCACCATGACGGACGCGCCACCAGTCACGCCAAGAATGTCGGGCGAGGCCAGCGGATTGCGTGACATTGACTGCGTCCACGACCCCGCCAGTCCGAGCGCGGCACCCACGATGAGGGTCGCTAGCGCTACCGGCATGCGCAGGTCCCAGACAACGCGGATTTCGCTTCGGCTTCCGCCGCCGTTGAGGATCTCCAGGACCCGCCCCGGGCTCAAGTCCACGGGTCCTTGACCCAGCAGGAGGACATAGGAGCTTGCTGCGACCAGAACAAAGAAGCAGGTCGCTGCCCATATCCATGTCCGGCGCTGCCGCTCTTGGGAACGCAGATGCTTGACGACGTCCCCCTTCACCCGTCCACTCATAGCTTGTGCTCCCCACGGTGTACGGCCCAGATGAGAAATGGTGCGCCCACAACGGCCAAGACGATGGACATCTCCAGCTCAGAGGGGCCCGCGATGAGGCGGCCTAGAATATCTGCAGCGAGTACGGAGCAACCACCGAGCAATGCGGCAGGAGCAATCATCGCGGTAACTTCTGGCCCCGTGAACCGGCGCAGCAGATGGGGGATGGCAAAGCCAACGAAGGCAATGGGCCCCGTCGCCGCGGTAGCGCATCCCGCTAGGACAACGATGCTCAAGGCAGCGCCGCGCCGCGCCAGCGTGGGAGAACCACCTAAAGCAACCGAGGATTCCTCCCCCATTGCCAGAAGATCGAGCGGGCGCGCCACACGTGCGGCGATGATAAACCCGATGAGCAATCCGGCACCCGCGATGGCGACGTCTTCTGGACCGCGCCCAAACGTGGAGCCAATGGTCCACCGGCGCATGCTGTCGAGGACATCCGTGGAGTACAGGCCGATCAACATGGCGCCAGAACTCAAGGCAGCAGCAACACCTGCGCCGACCAAGACCAGCGTCAAAGGATCCTGAAACCTGCGGGACACACCCAGCACTAATGCTGTGGCTAGGCCGGCGCCTACGAGGGCGAGCGCGGTCCGCATCCCGGTTGAGGTGGCGACACCTAGCACCGTCCCGAGGGCAACCAGGAACGAGGCTCCCGCAGTGATACCGATGAAGCCCGGATCAGCCAAGGGGTTTCTAGTCCAGGACTGAGCAATAACACCTGATACCGCGATTGCCGCTCCCGCGAAGTAGGCCACGAACGTGCGGGGGATACGCAAATCCCACACGATGTTCTCGATGTCTGCTTCGCCCCCATGAAGAAGTGCAGAGAACAGATCAGGCAACGGGATAGTCCTAGAGCCCACTACCAGCGAGCACAGGAAAAGGAGAAGGGTCGCAATAACGAGTCCCGTAGTCAGCCGCGCGCGGCTTCTCCCCCGCGAATCCAGTGTGGCTGCCTTGTCGCCGCGGTGTGCGCCCGCAGCACCGTGGATAGCGTTAGCCTTCCTCGGTAGTGCGAGCACTTAGAGCTTCTCTTCGAACTTGTTGACGGCCCACGGGATCGTCAGCGGATTTGGCATGCTCATCGCATTGCCGGTGTCCGTGTCCAGATAGCGAACACGGCCATCCTTGACCACGTCCAAGCCTTGGAACGTGGAATCCTTTTTCAGCTCATCGACTGCACCGTTGTAATCCAAGACGAACAGGTAGTCCACGTTGTTGAGCTGGGAGTAGTTTTCCGGTGCATAGTCCACGAAGAAGCTCGAACCATCGCCCTGCAGTTCCTGCGGGATCTCAAAGCCGAGATCTTCAATGAACTGGCCGCGGCCATCCCCTGGTGTGTAGAGACCCAGCTTTCCGTCATAGGGCATGACGATGGCTGCTCGTTTGCCCTGTAGCTCCGGGTGGGAGTCCTTGAACTGCTCAAAGGCGCCCTCTGCTTGGTCAATGAGCTTCTCCCCCTCCTCTTCCTTATCCACGGCAGAGGCGATGGTCTTAACTTGCTCATCCCAGGGGATCTGCCAGTCCTCGAAACCTTCGGGCTTCACGGTCAGCGGAGCGATATCCTCGAGGGATTTCTTTGCCTCCTGGTCCACTGCCTGGTTCACGGCGATGATCTGTGTGGGATCCGAGGCAGTGACCTGCTCAAGTACCTCTGCCGTGAAACCGGAAGCGGTGTTATAAATTACCTCGGGCTGGGCATCTCCCAAAAGCTCCTTCGCCCATGGGCCAACGCCGGAGCCATCACCGTCGCCTTGCGCACCCCATGGTGCTACGGCAACCGGAGTGATTCCGAGTGCCAGCACGGTATCGGCATCACCCAGCCCTAGGCTGGCAACGCGCACCTCCTCAGCGCTGTCCGCACCCGTGCTGTCCTCGCCACTTCCGCGCGAGCACCCTGTCAGAGCAATCGCTGCCGCTGAGACAATCGCGAGCACGGCTTTCGCGCGCCGGCTGATAGCAACCATGGAAAAACCTTTCCTTCAACGGGAACGAGCACACAGGAATACGCTCCCCCTAAGTGATTTGAGGCTAGCCTAACCTGC
>NZ_CABTZR010000115.1 GCF_902489365.1 uncultured Corynebacterium sp.
CGTGGCCGCACTGTTCATCTTCGCCATGTGGATTACGCTGTTCGGCTTCAAGCGCTCCGGTATGGCCGTGGCACTGTCCTTGGTACTCCTGATGATTCCGATTGTGGTCCGTAATACGGAGGAGATGCTCCGTGTGGTCCCCATGGACCTGCGTGAGGCTTCCTATGCCCTCGGTGTACCGAAGTGGAAGACTATCGCCCGCATCGTTTTGCCGACCGCTCTTTCCGGCATCGTCACCGGCATCATGCTTGCTGTGGCCCGCATCATGGGTGAGTCCGCGCCGGTGCTGGTGTTGGTGGGCTCTACGTCCTCCATCAACTGGGATGCGCTCAAGGGCGCGCAGTCCTCGCTGCCGCTGATGATGCTGGATATGTACAAGTCCGGTGCTGATCCGGCTGTTTTGGACAAGCTGTGGGGCGCTGCCCTCACGTTGGTTATCCTCATCGCGATTCTCAACATCGGCGCGCGCATCGTTTCGGCGAAGTTCTCTGTCAAGAAGTAACCGTATTCACTTTCCACCTACCCCCAATAGGAGTACTACTCATGTCCAAGCTTGAGCTCAACGACGTGAACATCTACTACGGTGACTTCCACGCCGTACAGAATGTCAATATGCAAATTCCAGCTAAGGCCGTCACCGCCTTCATCGGCCCCTCCGGCTGCGGTAAGTCCACCGTTCTGCGCACCCTGAACCGTATGCACGAGGTCATCCCCGGTGCCTACGTCAAGGGTGAGATCCTCTTGGATGGCCAGAACATCTACGGCTCCAAGGTTGACCCAGTGTCCGTCCGTAACACCATCGGCATGGTATTCCAGAAGGCTAACCCGTTCCCGACCATGTCCATCGAGGACAACGTTGTCGCCGGCCTGAAACTGTCCGGTGAGAAGAACAAGAAGAAGCTCAAGGAAGTTGCCGAGAAGTCCCTGCGCGGCGCTAACCTCTGGGACGAGGTTAAGGACCGTCTGGATAAGCCGGGCGGCGGCCTGTCTGGTGGTCAGCAGCAGCGCCTGTGCATCGCTCGTGCGATTGCCGTGGAGCCGGAGGTTCTCCTCATGGATGAGCCGTGCTCGGCGCTGGATCCCATCTCCACCCTGGCTGTTGAGGACCTCATCCACGAGCTGAAGGAAAACTTCACCATCGTTATCGTGACCCACAACATGCAGCAGGCAGCCCGTGTGTCCGATAAGACTGGTTTCTTCTCTCTAGAGGCCACCGGCAAGCCAGGCCACCTCGTCGAGTTCGATGACACCACCAAGATCTTCGAAAACCCGTCCAAGAAGGACACCGAGGATTACATCTCTGGCCGCTTTGGCTAAACTCCGCTAACTCTGAAAGTCGGCGCCCTCTCTCACCTGTTTAAGGTCTAGGAGAGGCGCCGGCTTTCTTGTGCTTCCAGATTGAGCTGGGTGGATCACCCACGCCCACACGCCTGCCTAGTTGCGGAACTGGCGCTCGAGCTCCGCCATGCGGGCTTCCATCTCGGCGTCACGCTGCTCCTGGTCGCGCTTGCGCATATAGCGATCCGGGTCCAAGCCCGTGGCCAGGTAGATGATGCGCCCGGCAGCGGCGGCACAATGATCTGCGAATCGCTCGTAGTAGCGTGACAGCTGCGAAGTCTCCACGGCCTGGCGGACCGTTCCCTTCCACTCCCGCTGGGTCAGCATGCGCAGCAGGTGATGGTTGATGTCATCCACGGCATCGTCATCTTCGGTCAGGCGCAGCGCGAGCTCCGGATCGCGGGTGATGAGGATGTCTTTGAGCCCTGCAGACATGTCGAGGACGAGGCGGGTGTACTCCTCGAAATAGCCCATGATTTCTGCCGGTACAACGGGCTCTGGGTGGCGGCGACGCGCGCTCGTTGCAATGTGCTGGGATAGGCGGCCCATGCGGTAGAAATCTTCCACAATATAGATGGAGGAGATCACTTGGCGTAGGTCCTTGGCCATGGGGTTCTCCAAGGCCAGAAGGGACACCGCACGGTCTTCACAGCGCGTGCGGACCTCATCCAGTTCATCGCGCAGCGACACGGCCTCCTCAGCTGGTTGCAGGGAAGCCTCGATTAATGCCTGGGAGGCAAGAGTCATCAACCTGTGGACGGTCGTGCTCATGATGATCAGATCATGGGCAAAGTTATCCAACTGTTCACGGTAAGCGGCGCGCATGCCACGTACTTTAGCCCAACTATTGGTCTAGTGCCTGTCGGGCAACACGATCATGGCAGGTTCTGCTCCTAGCCTCCGGAGTGCATGATCTCCGCGCCTTCCGGAACCGTGGCATCCTCCGGATCATCGAGCCAACCTTCGGGCAGGACCACCTTGGCGGGTGAACCCTGGCGGCCGCGGGCGCCATCGGCGTCGTCGGCAAGCGCGGGCGAGTCGGCCCACGGCGCCAATAGCTCGCGCAGATCCTCCAAGGAATTGACGCGAGAAAGCCCCGCGCGTACCTGGCCGCCCACGGGAAAACCACGCAGGTACCAGCCAATGTGCTTGCGAATATCGCGGCTGGCTTGAGCCTCGCCCTCATGCTGGGTCAAAAGCTCCGCATGGCGGATCATGATGCGCGTGACTTCGCCTAGCGTGGGCTCCGGCGGCACCGGCTCACCCCGCAGGTGGGCGGAGAGCTCCGCGAAGAGCCAAGGGCGTCCCAAACAGCCACGGCCTACGACGACGCCGTCACATCCCGTTTGCTCCATCATGTCGTGCGCATCGGTTGCCTTGAAGATATCGCCGTTACCCAAGACGGGAATGCCGGTATCCGCTAGGTGTTCCTTGAGGCGGGCAATCTCACTCCAGTCGGCGTGGCCGGAGTAGCGTTGTGCCGCCGTGCGACCGTGTAGAGCGACGGCTGCGGCACCCTCAGCAACGGCGATCCGGCCGGCGTCGAGGTGCGTTTTGTGCTCGTCATCGATGCCGACGCGCATCTTGACGGTGACTGGAATGTCCGTGCCCTCCGTCGCTTTGACAGCCGCAGCGACGATGTTGCCAAACAAACGGCGCTTATAGGGCAGGGCAGAACCACCGCCGCGGCGCGTGACCTTGGGAACCGGGCAGCCGAAATTCATGTCGATGTGGTCTGCGAGGTTCTCGTCCACGATCATTTTGGCCGCCTTGTACGTGTACTCCGGATCGACGGTGTACAGCTGCAGTGAGCGCGGCTGTTCTTGGGGGTCAAACGTGGTCATGTGCAAGGTCTTTGGGTTGCGCTCGACGAGGGCGCGTGCGGTGACCATCTCACACACGTAGAGGCCGGAGACGGTTCCGGTCTTCGCTATCTCTTGCTCGCGGCACAGCACGCGAAAGGCCACGTTGGTCACGCCCGCCATAGGGGCGAGGACAACGGGGGAGTTGAGCTGGATGTTTCCGATAGCAAGAGTCACGCCGCCAATTGTGCGCGGAACAAGCCTAGGGTGGCAAATTAGCGACGCGGACAATGAGGCAAGCGCACAGTTTTGGGTAGAGTGCGGTAAATTCGCCACCGATTCGCTAGTGTGGTGCATGTAACTAACAGGAAAGGACCGTAACCTAGGTCTTTTCTGCACATAAAAGGAGGACTCATGTCTGAGAGAATTGCATACGCGCCGTTTGAGAAGCTCGTTATGAGCGCTGACGAGGCAGCTAAGTTTGTCAATCACGGTGACCGTGTGGGAATCTCCGGCTTTACTGGTGCTGGCTATCCCAAGGCCCTGCCTACCGCCATCGCGGAAAAGGCAAAGGCAGCGCACGACGCGGGTGAAGAGTTCAAGATTGACGTCTTCTCCGGCGCTTCGACTGCCCCGGACTGCGACGGCGTGCTCGCGGAGGCTAACGCCATCCGCTTCCGCTCCCCGTACAACTCCGACCCAGTTTTGCGTGGCCGCTTCAACGACGGCTCCGCGCTGTACCAGGACATCCACCTTTCGCACTCCGGTCAGCAGGTCGAGGAGGGCTTCTACGGTGACTTCCAGGTAGCCATTATTGAGGCCGTGCGTATCGACGAGAACGGAAACATTGTTCCGTCCTCGGCCGTGGGCAACAACCTCGAATACATTGAGGCCGCCGACAAGATCATCATCGAGGTGAACGAGTGGCAGTCCCTCAACCTTGAGGGCATGCACGATATCTACCGGATTGAGAAGCTGCCGAACCGTCAGCCCATCCCGATCACCAAGCCGGCCGACCGCGTTGGCACCACCTACATTGAGATCCCGGAAGAAAAGGTCGTGGCAGTGGTCAAGACCGACGCTCCGGACCGCAACGCACCGTTCAAGGCTCCGGATGAGGTCTCCGAGAAGATTGCTGCAAACTTCATCGAGTTCCTTGAGGGCGAGGTCGCTGCTGGCCGCCTTGAGTATGACAAGTTCATCATGCAGTCCGGCGTGGGCAACGTTCCGAACGCGGTGATGGCCGGCCTGCTGGACTCCAAGTTTGAAAACATTCAGGCCTACACCGAGGTTATCCAGGACGGCATGCTCGATCTGATCGACGCCGGCAAGATGACCGTCGCCTCTGCTACTTCCTTCGCTCTGTCTCCGGAGTATGCGGACAAGATGAACGCTGAGGCTGAGCGCTACGCCAAGCACATCATCCTGCGCCCGCAGCAGGTGTCGAACCACCCGGAGGTTATTCGCCGCGTTGGCCTGATCTCCTCCAACGGCATGATTGAGGGCGACATTTACGGCAACATCAACTCCACCAACGTCTCCGGTTCCCGCATCATGAACGGTACCGGTGGCTCCGGTGACTTCACCCGTAACGCTTACATCTCCACCTTCGTCTCCCCGTCGGTGGCCAAGGATGGCGCAATCTCCGCCATCGTGCCGTTCGTGTCCCACACCGACCACACCGAGCACGACACCATGGTCATCATCACCGAGTACGGTGTGGCGGACCTGCGTGGTCTCGCTCCGAAGGAGCGCGTGGAGAAGGTTATCGCCGTGGCGCACCCGGACTACCGCCCGCTGCTTGAGGAATACTACGAGCGTGCCAAGGCTAATAAGTTCCAGCACACCCCGCACGATCTGAAGACCGCCTTTGACTTCCAGGTGAACTTCATGGAGAAGGGCGACATGCGCGGTTAATCGTTCATGCCACTCGGTCATGGCCCTTACCGTTGGAGGTGAGGGCCATTTCCCTTTCCTTAGTGTCACCTACTAAGATGGGTGGGCGTTGGGCCTTTAGCTCAGTTGGTAGAGCTACGGACTTTTAATCCGCAGGTCGCGGGTTCGAGCCCCGCAGGGCCCACAGCAAGAGCCGCCTTCGGGTGGCTCTTTTGCGTTGTAGGGTGGCCCGCTAAGGAGCCCTAGCTCCTCTAGCTCTTCACGAGCTTCCGAATGGCCCGCATGGCCTCCTCTAGCTTCTCTGTGGCTACTTGCCCGTCCTCGGCGGCTGCTCCCGCCACGCAGTGCTCTATGTGGTCTTCTAGCAGCGCTAGGGAGACGTTCTCGAGCGCTGAGGTGACCGCGGAA
>NZ_CABTZR010000116.1 GCF_902489365.1 uncultured Corynebacterium sp.
CCCGCCTCACGCTGGAGCTCGGCGGCAATGATGCGGGCATCGTGCTGGATGACGCCGACCCGAAGGAGATCGCCGGCGATCTCTTCTGGGGCGCGTTCATCAACACCGGCCAGACCTGTGCGGCGATGAAGCGCGTGTACGTGCCGGAGTCGCTGTACGACGCCGTCTGCGAAGCCCTCGTCGAGGTGGCCAAGGCTTCCCCGATGGGTGTGGGCCTAGAGGAAGAGAACGTGCTCGGCCCGCTGCAGAACAAGCAGCAGTTCGACATTGTGGACAAGCTCGTCAACGCCGCCAAGGACTCCGGCGCCCGCGTGCTGCTGGGCGGTGACCCGGACTATGACGCGCCCGGCTACTTCTACCCCACCACCCTGGTGGCGGACATCGACCCGGACAACCCGCTGGTCGTCGAGGAGCAGTTCGGTCCTGCGCTGCCGATTGTGAAGTACACGGACCTGGATTGGGCCATCGAGCAGGCCAACAAGCTTGACGTGGGCTTGGGCTCTTCCGTGTGGTCCTCCAACCGCGAGCGCGCTCTGGAAGTTGCCGCGCAGCTGGAGGCTGGCACCACCTGGATCAACAGCCACGGTGCGGTGGATCCGCGCGTGCCTTTCGGCGGCATCAAGTCCTCCGGCTACGGCGTGGAGTTTGGCACCGAGGGCCTCAAGGGCCTGGCCTACCCGCAGATCATCAACGGCTAAAAAGATGGCTAATAAGTCGAAAGCTTTGATGGCTGATGTTGTATTCCGGAATGGAGTCATTCAGACTCTAGACCCGCAGGTTGGCGTAGTCGATAGTATTGCCTTTAAAGATGGGAAGGTGCTTGCGGCAGGAAAGGTCGCTGATCAGTTCGCGGCGAAAAAGAGCATAGATCTGAACGGCTCTTTTGCAATGCCCGGCTTGCTTGACGTGCATAATCACCATTTAATTGCGGGCCAAATGGAGCTATTTGAGTTAGTTTTTCCTCCAACCTTGTCATTTGAAGAATTGCTTGAGAGACTTCGGACCGAGGCTGCGCAACTTGAGGATGGTGCATGGATTGTTGGGGGAAGCTGGGGTTCTGGGCTGCTGCAAAGTCTGAATTGCTCAGAGGCCCTAAAAGCTATTGATGAAGCTACGGGTTCTCATCCGCTCCTACTAAAAGACGACAGCAAGCACAATCGATTAGTGAATTCCAAAGCAATGGAACTCGCTGGGATTGATGATGCGACTGAAGACCCTGATGGCGGTCAGATTCTTCGTGATGGTGAGGGTCGTGCAACAGGCGTTTTATTAGAAGCTGCAGGCGTAATTGTCGAGCAGACATATTCCGCTCTTTGCCCCCAAACAGATGAAGATTTAGAGGCGGCCGCCTCTCGAGGCATCGAGATCCTTCATTCATACGGGATCACCGCATTTCAGGATGCGGCTTCATCGCTACAACTCATGCGTGCATTAAAGCGACTAGACGACTCAGGGCAACTCAAATCATGGGTTGTTACTTCAATGGCTGCCAATGACTTCATATTTGGGACACAGCCACTTGGTGAAGGGATTATTGAGAACTGTGAAGAAACACGAAGCCGACATCATCGACCGGATTTCATAAAGATTTTTCTTGATGGAGTTCCACCTGCAGGAACAGCTGCATTCCTCGAACCCTATTTGGAGGGAATAGGCTTTCCGCAGTGCCACTGTGGTGGAACAACAATGCCTGTTGCAGAGCTTGAAGAGTGGTTGAAGTCTACCGCCAAGCGTGGCATTTCAGCCAAAATACACTGCACCGGTGATGCTTCTGTGCGGTATGTCCTTGATGCGGTTCAGAAGGTGCGAGAACTGGGGTATGAAGACACGCTTTACCATGTTGCGCACGGACAATTTGTCCATGAAGAAGACATCCCCCGATTTCAAGAACTAAATGTGGTGGCGGACATTTCTCCGGCGCTCTGGTTTCCAGGGGTGATTTCTGAGGCAATAGCTACAGTGCTCCCTCCAGAGCGAGCCGAAAAAATGCAACCAAATCGGTCGCTCCTGGATTCGGGGGCAATAATATCGGGTGGTTCTGATTGGCCGGTAAGTGAAACACCGAACGTGTGGGCGGCAATTTATGGTTTGGTAACTAGGAAGAACCCAACGGGAGAGTTTTCCGGTCAGCTCTGGGCTGATCAAGCAATCACCTTAGAGGAAGCAATAGCGGCCTACACTACAGCCCCGGCTTACGCGATGGGATTGGGAGATCAAGTTGGAAGACTCGAACCAGGACTGTCGGCCGATATGGTCATTCTAAGCTCGAATCCATACGAAATTTCTCTAGAAGAAATTAAAGAAATTGTGGCTATGGAAACTTGGTTCGCAGGTGAATGCGTGTTCAGTAGGCAAGCGGTGGTTTCTTAGGCAGTTAAGAGCCACCCAGTTGATATGAGCGTCATTGAAATTGTGACGATTTGAGGAATGTCTGAGCAGGGCCGAGTGAGTACTGAGTTTTATTCGGAAGAATTTAAAAGCAAGTATTCGGCAGTTATATGCAGACGCATTCTTGATTATGGCGAAGACGCCATTGTTGCTTGGCTGGCCTACCCGCAGATCATCAACGGCTAAAACCAGGCATGGCGCTGCTATTCTAAGCGCCATGAGCACCGCCAACGTCCCGGAGATCGAGTACGCAGCCTTCGACGCTATGAAGGAGGTTGCGTCCTCGCTGAAAGCTGCCTATTTCCGCCAACAGCTCGCGACCGACAGCGCGCTGGAGATTGAATATTGGACTGCACAAGAGGATTTTGTTCAGCGCACTGTGAGCGGTGTTGATAACACCGACCTTGAGGATATCCGTGCCGCAGCGGAATTCTTTGCTCGCTTGCTCGATGAGCTTGAAACCCGCACAAAGGTGGCGTGACAGTGCTTAAGGCTGCGGATTTTCCGGCCGATGATGCTTTTAAGCGTCGCGTCCTTGAGCGGCGTATCGCGTATCTTTTTCGCCAGCCGTCCGCGGAACCTGAGGTCATCTACGTCGCAGGGCAACCAGCGTCGGGAAAATCCTCGGTGATTGAGATGCTCACGGATGACCACGTCGTTCTAGATTCGGATGAATTACGCAAATATCATCCCGCCCTCGACGAGATCATGGAGCGCGACCCCCTGCGCATGGACGTGCTCACCAATGGACCGGTGCCCTATTGGATGTCCTCGCTGATTGAATATGGTCGGCAGCATGGGCACTCGCTCATCATTGAAAACACGCTGTCTAACCCGGAGTTCATCGCGGGTGAGATAGCCAAGTTTCGCTCCGCGGGTTTCCGCGTGAAGGTCGTGGGCCTGGCGGTCGCGCAGGAGGTCTCCAGGCTGGGCGTCGTCCAGCGCTACCTGGAGGCGCAGCGCGTGAGCCGTTACCCGCGCTGGACCAATGAGGTTTCCCACACGTCGGGCTTTAAGGCCATCGTCCCAGGGCTCAAGGCTATTGCGCCGCTTGTCGACGACCTCGAGATCCGCACCCGCGATGGCCGCACTTTGAGCGGCATCGAGGATATTGAGGCTGAGCGCGAAACCTGGTTCGACTCCCCCGCCATTCGTGCTGATTGGCTGGCCCGCTTCGACAGCTGCGACTTGAGTGGCCTTGAAGCTGAGAAGCTCACGCACAACCTCGTGGCTGATGCAGAGCTTATCCGCAAGTTTTAAGACTGTGCCCGTGGAACCGCGCGCCCGGTAGGCGGTGAGAGCCTCGTGTCGAAGCGGCTGCTGGCGAGCTGACGGTCTGCAAGGTAGAGCAGGCTGAGGATGTCGTCTGCGTCGAGTTCAAGTTCAACGTGTAACGCGAGGCGCTAATGACGTTTCGCGTTATTGGGGGTAGGTTGAAGAGCGCTGTCTCTAACTCCGGTTTTCGTTCGGCCTCGGTCCATTCCGCTACCTCGTGTGAAGAATCTGCAAGCGGTATCGGGCCGTTGAACTATTAGGTTCACCCACAGTTCCCGTGCCTGCACGCATCGAGAAGGACCAGGTGGTGAACTCGAATGACTCGCCTGGTCCAACGTGTGTGTGCGCTCGGCGCGTGGTTTACCCTTATAAGACTTGCCGGTCACAGCCTCAGCGTTTCGCTCGTGCAGCCCGCAGGCCGTTCAAGATCACGATGACTTCGGCGACTTCGTGTACCAACACGACGGCGGCTAGGCCCAGTACACCGCTGATCGCCAGTGGCATCAACACGATGATGATGGCCAGAGACAGCACGATGTTTTGGTTGATGATCCTGCTGCCTCGGCGGGCGTGCTGCAGCGCCTGCGGGATCAGCCGGAGGTCGTGGCCAGTGAAGGCGACGTCAGCGGACTCGATCGCGGCGTCAGAGCCGGTTGCTCCCATCGCAATGCCCACCGTTGCGCCCGCCAGTGCCGGCGCGTCGTTGATGCCGTCGCCGATCATCGCCGTCGGCGTCTTGGAGGAGAGTTCGGCGACGATGCTTGCCTTGTCCTCCGGTCGCAGCTCGGCGCGCACGTCGTCGATTCCGGCGATTTCAGCCAGCGCCCGGGCGGTGCGAGTGTTATCGCCGGTGAGCATGCTCACTTCCACGTCGTTGTCGTGCAGGGACTGGACGGCATCGGGCACCTCGGGCCGCAACTCGTCGCGCACCCCGATCGCCCCGGCGAGAGCGTCATCGACGGTGACTAGGACGCAGGTCTGGCCTTCGGACTCCATGCGCTCAACGTCCGCCTTCAGTGGCCCGGCGTCGATCCATCGGGGGCTGCCGACCAGCACCCGTCGGCCTTCGACGGTGCCGCCGATGCCATGACCGGCTTCCTCGCTGATATCCAAGGCGGTGGGCGCTTCGGGCTCCGCTGCCACGATCGCCGCGGCGAGGGGGTGCGTCGATTGCTGCTCAACCGCCGCCGCGAAGGAAAGCACCTGCGCCCGATCGAATCCGTCTGCCGGGACCACTCCGGTAACCTCGGGCTGGTTGCGGGTAAGGGTTCCGGTCTTGTCCACCGCCAGGTGACGGATGCCGCCGAGCCGCTCGAACGCCGCGCCGGACTTGATGACCACGCCGAACTGGCTGGCCGCGCCGATCGCGGCCACGACCGTCAGCGGCACGGAGATTGCCAACGCGCACGGCGACGCTGCGACCAGAACCACCAGGGCACGGGTGATCCACGTCTCGGGGTCGCTCAGCAGCGAGCCAATCACACCGACCAGCACCGCAAGGATCATCACCCCGGGCACTAGGGGTCGGGCAATCCGGTCGGCGATCCGGGCGCGGTCGCCCTTTTCCGCCTGCGCCTGCTCGACGAGGTCGACGAGTGTGGTCAGCGAGTTGTCCGTTCCAGCTGCGGTCGTCTCGACCTCCAGCACACCGGCGGAGTTGATCGCTCCCGCGGGTACCTCGTCGCCGGGCGCAACCTCCTCCGGAATGGATTCTCCGGTGATCGCTGAGGTGTCAAGGCTGGA
>NZ_CABTZR010000117.1 GCF_902489365.1 uncultured Corynebacterium sp.
CAGGGAGGAGTTGCCGCTGGGGGGGGGGGAGGGTTCGGCGTCCGCCGAGCCGGGCGTGGCCCTCGCCGTCCCGAAGACGCCGGACTACACCACGCAGCCGAAGTCCACGACGGATATCCGCATCCTGCACGAGGCCGATGACCTGGTGAACTACGCCCCCGGCCTGTGGGTGGCCAGTTTGGAGGTTGAGGTGACCGATAAGGTCACCGGCTACCAGGTACGGCTTCCTGATGGCTCCGTGGGCGAGGACATCCCCCTTGACCTGCCGGAGCAGCGCCTGGTGACCCGGGCGGTGGCCTACACCATCGATCCGCTGGCACTCGCAGCGATGGGCGTCACCGCCGGGCGCACCCCCGGCACCCTCCATGCAGCTGAGCACGCCGCCATTGGGTTGCTACCGCTCATTGCCACCTGCGACCGCTGGGATATCGGCGGCGTGTCCACCGCGCAGCACGCCGATACGGGCTTGCCCACGGTCTTCGTCTACGACGGCCACCCCGGCGGTGCCGGCTTCGCCGAGGAAGGCTTCCGCCGCTTCCCCGAGTGGATCAAGGCCACCTTTGAGGCCGTGCGCTCCTGCCCTTGCGAGTCCGGCTGCCCGTCGTGTGTGCAGTCCCCCAAGTGCGGCAACGGCAACAACCCTCTGGACAAGGCAGGCGCTGTGGCACTGCTCGGCGCGCTGGTGACCATGACCTCTTAGACCGGACCGGCACGGGCGATGGCGCTGCGCCCGCGCAGCTGGGCAGTCACCTCAACGTCGCGCCCATCGATGACGCAGGAGCCGAGTTCCGCGCCGTTGAGCGCGGCAATCTCTGTGGCCTTCGTGCAGGCGTCCCTGCCCTTGGCCACCTCCCACGCGCCGGCCACCGCGGCCAGATCCGCCGCCACCTGCGCTTCGTGCCGTGCCACAACGAGCGAAGCAACCGCTGCAACCGCCAGCAACAGAGAAGCCACTGCGGCGATGATCCCGGCGGTGACGACAGTGGCATAGCCCTCCTCGCCCGCCGGGATCCTTCCCCGGCTGCGCTGACGACGCCTCATGGCTGCGATCCCGCGTTCCCACCGGCTGCCATCTCCGCGGGAAACACCGCCTGCGCGCGCATGGTCCCCAGCGGTGCCGGCACGGCGGCCTCAGCGGTTATAAGCCCAGAGCCTTCGCTCACGGTCACCGTCACTCCTTCGCGCTGAAAGTCCACGCCGATGGCAGCGGAGCGAGCTGCAGCGCCCGCAGCGTCAACGGCAGCGAGGTGGGCCGACAACGTGGCGATGCCACCCACGATTCCCGCGGCGACGATGACGAGCGCGGACAGCGACAGAGCCGCCTCGATGGTGACGGAGCCGGCGTCATCAAGCGCGCGCATTAGCCTGGAGAGTTGGACAAGGCGTCGGTGATGATGGACGTGATGGCGCTGGTAACTTCGCCGCCATTGACCACGGCATAGAGCACCGCGGCAAGCGCTGCGGCCGCGAGCGAACCCATGGCGTATTCAATCGTCGACATACCATCATCATTTCCTAATAGCGACTGGTAGTTTACCTTTTTCTGCATGATGTACCTAGCTTTCTTTTCCTGTGTTTGTGTCGGTTGTGCGTTCTGAAAATGGTTAATTGTTCTGACTTAGAAAAGTTGCTGGCCCAAGCTGATGAGGACAGGTATCAACCCAAGGACCAGAAATGCGGGAAGGAAGCACACTGCCAGCGGTGCTGCGATGAACACACCAGCGCGCTCCGCCCGCGCGGTAGCTTGTGCCGAAGCTTCGGCACGCAGCTGCGCCACCAATCGGTGGCACCCAGTTGCCATGGCTGCGCCCGATTCACCAGACAGCTGCGTAAGCCGCACCAGCTCTTCCAAATGCGGCTGACTGGCCAGCGCCGACCACGCGGTACCCATGGGAACCCCCACCCCGATAAGCGCCGCTGCCCCTGACCACTGCGGCGAGGCTTCAGCGACAGCTAGCACGGCACTGCGCGTGGAGAGACCGGCCTCCAAACAAGCAGCGAAGAGCTCCAGGTCGCTGGCTGCATCGAGCGGACTATAGTCCGCCGCTGGACCATCGCGCGGCGTCTTCGGGCGCGGTGTGCGCGAGCCTGACCGGGCTATTCGTCCAGACGGTGCAGCAGAGGTAACAGCGAATGCCGCGGCCAGTAATGCAGCGGAGATATACGTCAAGACCATCACTGCGCCGCCTTCCGCAGAATGAGGCGTGACCAGGCGAATCCGGTGCAGACGAGGGCCACGCCGACGTCGAGAAGCACGCCCCCAAGGCCACCGCCGAGCAAGAACCCCAAGGAATCCGCACCCATCGCCCCACCCATGAGGATGCCCGCCAGTGGCAGGCACGCCAGGATGACCGCGGTGGCCTGTGGCCCTTGTAAAGAGGCAGCGGTCTCACCGGCATGGCGGCGCGCGGTATCCAGCTGGCTTTGCGCCTGCTCGATGAGGTTCGCCAACGCCACACCATGGCGTCCCGAGAGCGTGAGCAGCGCTGCATAGCGCGCAACCTCCGGTAC
Source organism: uncultured Corynebacterium sp. (assembly GCF_902489365.1). Lineage (GTDB taxonomy): Bacteria > Actinomycetota > Actinomycetes > Mycobacteriales > Mycobacteriaceae > Corynebacterium. The sequence continues at coordinate 2,512 of NZ_CABTZR010000117.1, forward strand.
ATTGAGAGCAACCGCAGGCGAGCCCCCTTGTGCTGCGAGACCCGCGGCCGTGCTCAACGCAGCGCGGAGATTCTCCGGGGTGGAGTCTGGAAGGGCGTCGGCACCCCGACGCAGTGCTCCCGCCGTTGTCGATCCCGCCCGCAGCTCGGCGGCAACAGAACCGAAGTAGGAGGCGAGCGCCTCAGCACCTCGGCGCTCGCGCCGGGCGGCTGCCAGATCATTGGCAAACCACAGCGCACAGGCCACAATGCAGCCCACCGCCACCACGACAGTGGGCCTGCCGAAGAAGACACAGCACCCGACCCCGAGGAAAACAGCCCCGGGTGCCAGCGAGCGAGGCTTCGGCGATTCCAGCCGCGTCACCGAAGCAGGCTGCGAGAGCAAACACGCCGCCGCGAAGAATAGCCACATCATGGTTCCACCCCCAGCCGCGAACACAGCTGCGCAAACCCGGGAAGCGGGCCGTCCTCAGCCGTCCACACCAGCTGAGGTATAACCGGGTTTCCCTCCAACACGCCGAGGTGCGCGAGACGCCGCCCCTGTGGCGTGCGCTCCATCCCGAGGACCACGTGCACGGCGGCCGCTAGCTGCGAATGCAGTGCTACGCGGTCGAGCCCGCCGAGAGCTGCGAGGGCCTCCATGCGGGCGGGCACTTCATCAACAGAGTTGGCATGCACGGTGCCCGCGCCACCATCGTGCCCGGTGTTGAGCGCGGCAAGCAATTCCACTACCTCCGCGCCGCGGATTTCACCGACCACGATGCGGTCTGGGCGCATGCGCAGGGCCTGGCGCAGTAGAAGTGACATGGAGATCTCTCCACGCCCTTCCGCATTCGCCCGGCGAGATACCAGGGTCACCACGTGCGGGTGATTCGGGGAAAGCTCTGGGGTGTCCTCGATGATGAGCAAGCGTTCGGTGGCGGGCACGCACCCCAACAGGGCGGCGAGCAACGTCGTTTTGCCTGAACCCGTCCCTCCCGTAACCAGGAAGGATGCCCGGCGCTCAACCACGGCGCGCAGGACGTGCTCCAGGCTGGAATCAATGCTGCCATTGGCTATTAACTCCTCCAGGCTGGTTTGCGCCTGGCGCAGCACGCGAAGGCTAATGCAGGTTCCACTTGCCGAAGGAGGCGCAAGCAGCGCGTGGAGCCGGATCCTCGTGCCATCGGGACGAGTCAGGCGCCCATCGGCAAAAGGTTGCGCATCATCCAACCGCACGCCCGCCACCGCAGCCAGCCGGGAGGCCAGCTGGCGCACCTCGGCGTCGTCGGCAAAGCCGATATCGCGCGGCTGCAGGCCCTGCCCGCAATCGACGAAACAGGAATCGGGACCATTGACAACAACATCGGTTAGCCCCGGCAGCGAAAGAACCGGCTCCAGCAGACCCAAGCCCACGGAATCATGGCGCAGGCGCTGCAGAAGGTCGAGTACATCGACGTCGCTGATGACTCCGGCTTCCTGCCGAATGCGCCGCGCCAAGGCCGGTGCATCGTGGGCCAGCTGCGGCTCGGCGGCCACGATGGTGCGCATCGTATCGATCAGGTTCATGCCACGGCCTCCCAAATCTGACGAGCGACACGAGCTAGGGCTCGGGGCAGCTGGCGCGGCAGCCCACTAGTTTCTACCGTGCGGGTCAGACCACGGATCGTCGGCAACTCAGCGATTGGGTCTGCATGAGTCACCGTGGCGATGTCGCTGGTGTCCAGACCCGCCCACTGGCGGTTGCGCACGACGACGGAGCATTCCTGCGGCCGAGCGCGAAGCTCTGCCACCAGCTGCGCGCAGGCGGCGGCCGCCCGCACCTCGGCGGCGGTCAGCACCACCACGTGATCCGCCGCATCGGGGATATCCCATGGCGGGCAATCCACCACCACGGTCCCCGGGTATAAACACGCAGCTTGCATGATGGCCGCGCGCCGGGCGCTACTCATCTGAACCACCTCTGCACTGGCAGACCTCGCCGCGGAAAGAACCGCTATGCCATCCGGGGTGGCGGGCAAAGCTCGGACAAGGTCTGCTGCATCAACCGAACCGGCCCCCGCAGCGAGATCCGGCCACCGCGCGCCGGGCTTGTTCTCAATGCTAGTGAGCAAGTCGAGGCCGCCGGAATACGGGCTCGCATCAACGAGGAGATCCGCGCCCGCCTCGCGGGCCAGCGCCACCGCCACCGTCGAGGAACCCAAACCTCCGGCGGAGCCGGTCACCGCCAAGGTTAGGCCGGTAGACACGGCGGTCTCCGGAGTGGCGTCTGCGGCTAGTGCGCCCAGAAGCTCTTTCGATTGAGCGGGCACGATGAAGGCGGCCGTCGCGCGGCAACAGAGTGCAGCCTCATAATCGATCGGCCCCGGATCCAGCGCCAGGAAATACACCCTCGGATGCCCCGCCACAAGCCGAGCCGTCAGTGCATCAGCCAAGACAGCATCCGCCTTGGGCAGGTGCCGGGAGAAGTCCCGCGGGTCCTCCACGGTGCTCACTTCCGCAGTACTGGCGGCGGCTGCGGAGGCCGCCTCTGCTCGCAGCGTGGCATCCCCAACGGCGATAACTAGGTGAAACGTGCTCATGCCTGAAGCATGCGCGAGCACACCAACCACGCGCTAGGGCTTCCTCACCACCTGTGGATAACTTCGCCATTGTGGCGTCTTCTACGCCTGTTTTGCTGACGCTTAAACAAAATTACCGGGGCTCACGTACCAAAACTCACAGGAAACCGTGCTTCCACGATCCTTAGAATCGGCCAAAACAACACGTTTTGTCGTTTAGGGCCTAGAATCCGGCTTAAGGGACATTTCG
>NZ_CABTZR010000118.1 GCF_902489365.1 uncultured Corynebacterium sp.
ATCCACCCATTCCCGGATGGGAATGGGCGCGTGGGACGAGCCATGATTCACGCACTTTTGCAGCGCAGAGGGCTCACCGATGCTGCGGTTCTCCCTGTCAGTATGGTGCTGGCAACGCTCGGTGACCGTTACGTCGACGGACTCACGAAATTCCGCGAGGGTGACGTGCTGGCATGGATCTCTTTCTTCGTCGAGGCTGCACAAGTCGCCACCACCAAAGCAGCTGAACTTGCGGATAGCGTCGCCGCCCTAGAAGCAGAATGGATGGACAAGGTAAATCACCACCGCACTGCGCAAGGAAGCAAGCGCGCATTGAAATCAAATTCGACGGAGTTCCAACTGCTCAAGAAGCTTCCTGCTATGCCTTTGGTCACGGTGTCCATCGTGAAGTCCGAGCTGGGGATTTCATCGACAAGCACGGCCCGAGATTCTCTCGATTCACTCACCGACGCTGGCATTCTACGTAAGAAAGTCATCGGTGCGGGCGGGCTTCTCGGTTACTTCGCTGACGATGTTTTCATGCTGGTCGACGATGCTGAACGCCAACTCGCCTCGACGCAGTTTAATACTCAGCTTTCACCTCCGACCGGCCGAGCAGTTCCAGCCCTTCGCGATAAATAAGCAGTAATCAATAGTGGTCACGCACTTCGTTTCCTTGCATAAGGCAAAGCGTCGTGCTGATGCGACGCTGCAGGAGGAGGGGGCGTCGGAAAGCTCAAAAGAGACCGTCACTAAAAGTGACGGTCCCATCATGGCGCAGGTTAGGTGCCCTTGACGTTGAGGATCTGGCGCAGGGTGTGCTTGACCTCGACGAGCTGGGCGGCATCGGCCATCACGCAGTCGATGTCCTTGTAGGCGTCCGGAATCTCATCGACGAACTCGGCGCCGGGACGGTAGACGATGCCTTCCATTCGTGCGGCAAGGTCCGCCTCGGTGAAGCGGGCCTTGGCCTGGGTGCGCGACATGACGCGACCCGCGCCGTGCGGCGCAGACTTGAGGCCCGGCGGGTAGCCCTTGCCTTCCACGACGTAGCTAGTGGTGCCCATCGAGCCGGGGATGAGGCCGAGGTCGCCTTCGTCCGCCTTGATGGCGCCCTTACGCGTGAGCCACACGTTCTTACCGTAGTGGTTCTCGCGCTGGGTGTAGTTGTGGTGGCAATTGATGCGCTCGAGCTCGAGGGTCTCGCGATCCGCGCCGGACCAGGTGGCGACGCAGTCGAGGAAGCGGTCCATCATCTCATCGCGGTTGAGCAGCGCAAAGTGCTGTGCCCAGTGGAGATCCGCAATGTAGGAGTCGAACTCTTCCGTGCCCTCGACGAGGTAGGCCAGGTCCTTGTCCGCGAGCTGGATCCAATGCTTCTCGCAGTGGCGCTGCGCGGCCTTGATGTGTTTCTGGGCAATCTTGTTGCCCACGCCGCGCGAGCCAGAATGCAGGAACAGCCAGACGCGGTCCTCTTCGTCGAGACACAGCTCGATGAAGTGGTTGCCACCGCCCAAGCTGCCCAGCTGCTGACGCCAGTTTTTGGAGTGGCCGAGATCCACGCCGGTGTCCTGGGCCAGCTGCGCGAGCTCACGCGTACGAGCCTCGGTGCGCGGGTCCATGATCCAACCGTTGTAATTGCCGGGCGAGAGCGGAATGGAGTCTTCGACTGCGGTGCGCAGGTCCTCGAGCGCGAAGTCCTGGATATCCGCGTGCGTGAGGTGGGTCCGCACGGCAATCATGCCGCAGCCGATGTCCACGCCGACGGCCGCCGGGATGACGGCACGCAGCGTGCCGAAGACGGTGCCGACCGAGGAGCCCTTGCCAAAGTGGGCATCAGGCATGAGCGCCACGTGTGGGTAGACGAAGGGCAGGTCAGCGACGAGTTGTGCCTGCGCCACCGTCTTGTCTTCAACAATGGAGGCGAAGTTGTGCAGGCGCATAAGAGAGCCTTTCTCTGCGTTTACGTAACGCAGTTCGTGAGAAAGGGCCTGCTTGGGCGGCTGACTTGTGAGTTGTGCGCGCGGGTCGCGCGGCTGGCACCAACGTCCGGGATAAGCAGGGCCGCTTTCCCGGGAAATGGTCAAGTCAGCCTATTAGAAGAGTTGCTTAAAGAAGCGTCCTAGCGGCTGATTGTTATGGGTCATCATCGCGGTTCGCCTCCTTTAGCTTTCTCGTTCTTCTTTCGGGCTGTTAGTGCTGCGTGTGAACCTACACGATGTACGCGATTTCTACAAGCAATTAATGATGCAAGGAAATTCACCCAGCCACGAAAACTTGACACCGTCCATTCAACCGCATTCACTGCCTGCTCATTTGTTCGTCCGTCTGGCGGGGTGTCGTGCGCCGTGACAAGCTTCGTTTAATCGTTCAGCCCGCCTCGCCCTAGTCGAGAGTGGGCTGGATCTTTATCTTGGTTATGCAGCAAGAGTGCACTGGGCAAGGCCGACGTCGTGGTCGCCGGCGGCATCGACGAGCGCTTCATCTCCCGCGCCAACGACCCGAACGAGTCCGAGCTGCACTCCATCCTGTGGCCGGCCATCGGGCGCGACGCGGATCAACCGATGTTTGTCATCTCCCAAAAGACGCTCACCGGCCACTCCAAAGCCGGCGCCGCGCTCTTCCAGACCGGCGGCATCATCGACGTCTTCCGCACGCACCGCATCCCGGCGAACGTGTCCCTGGACTGCGTCGACCCGCTCATCGCCCCGAAGGCGCCGAACCTGGTGTGGCTGCACTCCCCGCTGGACCTCGGCTCTGCGGGCCACAGCGTGAAGGCAGCGGCACTGACCTCGCTGGGCTTCGGCCACGTCAGCGCGCTCATCGTCTACGCTCACCCGGGCGTATTCGAGCAGGCAGTGGCCCAGCAGCGCGGGGCGGTTGCCGCCACCTCGTGGCGTGAGCGTGCCGAGCAGCGCCTGCGTGCTGGCCGCGCCCATTTCGAGGCTGGCATGCTGGGCCGTGCACCGTTGTTTGAGGTCATCGAGGGCCGCCGCCTGCCGGCTCACAACGCCAAGGCTGCGGAAATCGCGATGCTTCTCGACGACTCCGCGCGCCTCACCGATGACGGCACCTACCCCTCCGCCTAAGGCCGTCCCTTCAAAGAAGAAGGTCTAACAGTAAGCCGAGGACGTCCGCTCAGAAGCGGGCATCCTCGGCTTCTTTTCTGCCTGCGCCCCTCGCCTCGGCCCTCCTCAATAAGCGCAGGCAGGACAAAACTGCGGGCCACCGCCGGGTAGCGGAAGAATCTGCGCAGTGACAGCGTTTGGGCAGTTAGGAGCGCTCCCCGGCTAGCTGCGTTCCCAGGTGCGGTAGCCATGCGGCGATTATTATCGGGACTCATCTGACGCTCTCCTGAAAGAAGCTACTCATGACCCAACCTCCGTATCCGCCGCACACTCCACCCCCAGGCCCCGGTCAGCAGAGGCCGCACCAGCACGGGGGTCCGCAGCAGAACCCCTATGCCAACCAGCCTTTCCCACCCTTAGGCACTCCCCATAACAATCCTGGCGGCGGCTACGGGGCTGCACAGCCCCAGCCAGAGCCACCTAAGAAAAAGTCCGTCGTTGGAATCATCGCCACGGTGCTCGCCGTACTGGGCACAATCATCGCCTGCATCCCCGGCATCTACATCGCAGGCTGGATCATGCTCCTCGTAGCGCTTATTACCGGTGCGGCCTCACTCTTCCTCAGCAACCAGTCAACTGCGTGGGGAGCAGTCGCTCTGATCATTACTATGGTGGGCAGCTTGATCGCCTCGGTAGTCTTTTTCTTCTTCATGGCCGCAAAATTCATCGGGTCTCTTCCGGACACTACGCAAACTCCCGGAATATCAAGTTCTGTCGTGGGCACGACGGTACGACCTTGGGATGAGGAGGAGACGCTGGACAGCACGGACTCTCCCACCCCGACAGCGACGGAATACTACAACAGCGTTCCTGACGAGAACGGCAACCAAGTCCTTGAGGAAGGCACACCCGGTTCGCGTTCTAACCCGCTACCGCTCAACACAACGCTGAAAGGACCGGAATGGCACGTTGATGTCAGCAACCTCAACTTCGATGGCACGGACGAAGTCATGGCGGCGGACCCTTCCTATAAGCAGCCAGACGAGGGGAAGAAATACCTGGTCTTTGATTTGACCTTGACGTACGTGGGCAGCGAGAACGACGCCGGCTCGGAAATGGCGTTCCTCTACTTTGGCCCGGGCCAGGAGTCGAATGGGCAGCCCCTCATGTGGGATGTCAATGGGTTTATCGACGTAGACACTCCCTTCCAGCCGCAGGAGAAACGTACCGGCCGAGTGGCTGTCAGCGTGCCTGAGGACGGCGCGGAAGACGGCGCGTTCGGTATCGTCGTGCCGGGCACCGAGATTCCCTTCCACCTCGCTCTGAAGTAGAGCTACGTCCCTGACGGGAGGCTCCGCACGTGCCCTATTCGCCGAACTTATCGCCGATCCGTGTGGGCGACGCGGGGGCAAGGTTGTGGCGGTTAGGCGCGTTCTTCCCCTGTTTCCCCTGATTCCTCTGGCTCTTCTGCCGTCTCGTCCTGGGCCTGCCGTGCGTTATCTGAAATCTCACGCGCCCTCTGCTCCAGGTTCTCTTGGGCGCGGGCCTGGGCTTGAGAGGAGCTATCAGAGCGCGGCGGGGCTTGGATGAAGCGTTCCGAGTGCATCCCTAGCTGCAGCTCCTTGGCACGCAACACCTCAGCATCAATCTTGATGCCGACGATGAGCACGGTGTTCATCAACCACATGGCCATGAACACCGCCATGACGGTACTTAGCGCACCATAGGCGCTGGCCGCAGCAAAGTACTTCAGGTAGAGGCCCACCAGCCCCCAGGACACTACTGTGCCCACGAGAGCCACCACTGAACCATAGGTAATCCATCTAAAGCGCCCCGGCCGCACGTTGGGGCTGTAGTGATAAAGCACCGCAATGAGCGTGAGAACCACAATCACCGTGACGGGGAAGCGCAGCCAGTTCCACACTGGAAGGAAGATTCGCACCAAGTACGTGGCGGTATCTTCTAGCCCTACGTTGCGTGCAAGCGGAATCAACCCTTCGTTAAGAACAGCATCACGCAGCAAGTTGGCAAAGACCACGATGACCGCGCCCACCACGATGAAGGCCGTGAG
>NZ_CABTZR010000119.1 GCF_902489365.1 uncultured Corynebacterium sp.
ACCTTCCAGCACGCGATGTACGCGGCGGCGGTCAGCCGGTCACGATCCAGTAGAGCCACGGTTGCGGAGCCTTTCTGTGCGGGCCGGGGGCACGGTACCTTCCGGTGGGAGCGGGTATTGAGCTATAGGTGCTTCAGTTCCTTCTTAAAACGCGCCTTGGTGTCCTGACGTGCCGCTTGGCGCATGCGCTGGTAAATAGTGAAGATAGACCCCACAGCCAGCAGCCACAGGGCGACTTCCAGCGCATAAGGCACGCCCAGGCCTTCCAACCCCACGCCGCCGAGTCCTAGGATGAGGCGCTCGGGGCGCTCGACGAGACCGCCGACCATCTTAAACCCAGAAGCCTCGCCGCGCGCCTTGACATAAGAGATGACCTGGGAACTAACCAGCACCACCATGCAGGCAGCGAAGTTTATGGGGTGAGCGTTATCGACGTACACCATCCAGTAAGCGATCGCCGCGAACAAAGCACCGTCAGTAATGCGGTCGCAGGAGGCGTCGAGAGTGGCTCCGAAGTTAGAACCGCCCGTGGTCAGGCGCGCCATCGTGCCGTCGAGCATGTCGAAGGCCGCGAAGAGGCCCGACAACAGCGCGGCGGCAAAAAGGTGATCAAGTGGGATGAGGATGACCGATATGGCAATGGTGACGATCGTTCCCACGATGGTGACAATATTGGGGGTCAGGCCCATCTTGAGGAAGAGCTTGGCCACCGGTACCACAACCACGGCGGCGGGCTTACGCCCGTGAACACTAAGCATGCGCTTCTCCTGAGATGATTCCCTCGGCGGCGAGCTCCGCCCATCCCTGAGCAAGAAGGGAACGGGTGTCTTTGAGGAGCTGCGGCAGCACTTTAACTCCGTCCACAATAGTCATGAAGTTTGAATCTCCGCTCCAGCGCGGAACGATGTGCATGTGCAGGTGCTGTCCTACCGATCCACCCGAGGCCCGCCCCAAGTTAAAGCCGGCGTTGACGGCATCGGGGCCGGAAACCCTCTTCAGGACCCGGATGGCGGCCTGCGCGAACTGAAAGAGCTCGCGGGACTCCTCCTCGGTAAGGTTTTCCAGCTCAGACTCCTGGCGGTACGGGATGACCATCATGTGGCCGGCGTTATAGGGATAAAGGTTGAGCACACAATAGACAAGCTCACCGCGGGCAACGATGAGCCCGTCCTCGTCCGACATCTGCGGGATCTCCACAAATGGGTTACGGGCTTCCTTTGGCACGTCGCCGGCGCCGCCCTCACGCTTGATGTAGCTCATACGGTACGGCGCCCACAGGCGTTCTAAGCGGTCGGGGGTTCCCAGGCCGGTATCGACGTACTCTCCCACTCTGTGTGTGCTCCCTTTCTAAACCTCTGTCTAGATGCGCATGCCTCTAGACGCGCTCGGCGATGGTTTCCTTGGTCGGCTGTTCGTTGTTGCGCTCGCGCACCCAAGCCTCGATGACGTTGACCGCAGCCTCCACGGGCACGCCGTTAACTTGGGTGCCGTCGAGGAAGCGGAAGGAGACCGCACCCGCTTCGACGTCGCGCTCGCCGGCCAACAGCATGAATGGCACCTTGCCCGTGGTGTGGTTGCGAATCTTCTTCTGCATGCGGTCATCGGAGGTATCCACGTCAGCGCGCAGGCCGCGTGCACGCAGCTGTGCACAAACCTCCTCGAGGTGCGGGGCAAAGGTATCAGCGACCGGAATGCCCACCACCTGGTGCGGGGCCAGCCACGCCGGGAATGCACCCGCATAGTGCTCCAGGAGCACGCCGAAGAATCGCTCGATGGAACCGAAAAGTGCGCGGTGAATCATGATCGGGCGCTGCTTGGAGCCATCCGATGCCGTGTACTCGAGCTCGAAGCGCTCCGGCAGGTTGAAGTCCAGCTGCACGGTGGACATTTGCCAGGTACGGCCAATGGCATCGCGAGCCTGGACAGAGATCTTCGGGCCGTAGAAGGCCGCGCCTGCCGGGTCCGGGACCAGCTCGAGGCCGGACTTCTCCGCTACAGACTGCAGGATCTTCGTCGAGCGCTCCCAGATCTCATCCGAGCCAACGTACTTGTTCGGGTCCTTGGTGGACAGCTCCAGGTAGAAGTCATCCAGGCCGTAGTCCTTGAGAAGAGAAATGATGAACTCCAGCACCTTAGTCAGCTCATCTTCAAGTTGCTCAGGGGTGCAGTAGATGTGGGAGTCATCCTGGGTAAAGCCGCGAGCGCGGGTCAGACCGTGGATAACGCCGGACTTCTCATAGCGGTAGACCGTTCCGAACTCGAAGAGGCGCAGCGGTAACTCACGGTAAGAACGACCGCGGGAGGCGAAGATGAGGTTGTGCATCGGGCAGTTCATCGGCTTGGCGTAGTAGTCCTGCGGCTGCTTGGTGCAGTTGCCGTCCTCATCCCACTCGCCGTCGAGCTGCATCGGCGGGAACATGCCATCCGCGTAGAAGTCGAGGTGTCCAGACTTCTTGAACAGGTCACCCTTGGTCAGGTGCGGGGTGGACACGAAGGAGTAGCCGTCCGCGATGTGGCGGCGGCGGGAGTGCTCTTCCATCTCCATGCGCACGGTAGCGCCATTGGGGTGGAACACCGGGAAACCGGAACCGATCTCATCTGGGAAGGAGAACAGGTCCAGCTCGGCGCCCAAACGACGGTGGTCGCGCTTTTCTGCCTCTTCGACCATGGTCTTGTAGGACTCAAGTGCTTCCTTGGATTCGAAGGCGGTGCCATAAATGCGCTGCAGGCCGGCCTTGGACTGGTCGCCGCGCCAGTAGGCAGCAGAAGAACGCGTCAGGGCAAAAGCTGGAATGTACTTGGTGGTCGGAACGTGCGGGCCACGGCACAGATCAAACCACTCCACCTCGCCGGTGCGCGGGTTGACGTTGTCGTAGTGGGTCAGATCGCCGGCACCAACCTCGGCAGCCTCGTCGGAATCAGGGTCCACGTTGCCCTTATCCTGGACCAGCTCGAGCTTAAACGGCTCGGCCGCAAGCGCCTGCTCTGCTTCCTCCGGGGAGGAGTAGACGTGGCGCTCGAAGCGCTGGCCGCTCTTGATGATCTTCTTCATGCGCTTCTCAATAGCCTTGAGGTCCTCCGGAGTGAAGGGCTCTGCGGTCTGGAAGTCGAAGTAGAAGCCGTTCTCGATGGCCGGGCCAATGCCCAGCTTCGTGCCGGGGAACTCCGCCTGCACAGCCTGGGCCATCACGTGCCCGCAGGAGTGGCGAATAACGGCACGGCCGTCTTCCTCGCATGCAGCAACTGGAGTGAACTCAGCGTCAGTGTCCGGCGTGTGGGAGAGATCGTAAAGGGTACCGTCAGCACCGCGGACGACGACGACTGCTTCGGGGCCCTTGTTGGGCAGCTCATGCTCGCGCATCGCTGCTCCCACGGCAGTACCGGCCGGGACCGTGATCGCCTCGTAGTTCACCGGGACTGCTGGAATCATTTCCGCCATGACTTGTTGCGCTCCTTTGCGCTCACGCGCCGCTCGACATACCTGGCCGAGCAGCACTCATTGAGAAAGTTACAGCGGCTTAGTCTACCCCTCTTAACTGCGGATGAGCGACTCGCCCCAAAAGGTTTCGCCCTCAGTTCCGGCCGGCATGTAGTACACGGCCGAGCCAATGTGGGTAATCCACTCGTTGAGGCGATCCGCTTTGTCGAGGCGCGCCTGGATGGGCTCGAACTGAGCCGTAGGATCCTTCTGGTAGCAGATGAAGATCAACCCGGCATTGCTGAGCTCACCACGCTTGGTGGTCTCCGGAGTCGGTGGAAGGTTGTAGTTATACGGGCGACGCAAAAGTTTCTGTTCTGGATGCTCTGCCGGCGGATGTGCTCTGGCGACATGCGAGTTTTCATCAATGGCTTTGAGCCCAAACTCATTGCGGGCATCCAGATCCACCGAGTCGAACTCGTCCTTAGCGCCTATAGGAGCTCCGGTATCGAGCGTGCGTCCAGTCGAGTTTTCGCGTGCTGCGCGATCAAGCTGCTCCCATGTGTCCAGGTTCATGTGGATGCGGCGTACCACCATGGCGCTGCCGCCGGCGAAGGGGCCGTCTTCGATCCACACCTGCTCGTTGAAATCTTCATCGCTTCGGGGATTGACCGTGCCGTCTTTCTGCCCGAAGAGGTTGCGTGGAGTTTCACCCTTCGGTGACGAACCATAGGCGTGGCTGAACCCCTGTTGGATCCACGCAACGTCGGCGTAATCTTTGCCTGCGCGGGTCATATGCCGCACCACGAAGGCGGCAGTGAAAGGATCATCGCTGCAGATCTGCAGGACGATATCTGTCTGGCCCCATTCCGGGCGGAGGTCATCGTGGTCAAAAGCCTGGATATCTCGCAGCCAGCTGGGCTTGGCGACGCCCACGGTGTCGAAGAATCCTTCTCCCCAACCGCATGTCACGGTGAGGTTTGCCGGGGTGGTAGACAATTCGGGTTCGAGGCTGCCCAACGGGTTCTCACCGGTGCACAGGCGGCGGGCGTCCTCCGTCCACAGGCGCATCAACGCGGTAGCGCCGCGAGCGGTGGTTCCCTTTTTCAGGTTAAAGCCCACCAGCTCCACATGTGCCTGGACCGGGGTTTGGATGCCCGCCTGGTGCTCGCCGTCGAAGGCGACGATATCGCCGCCCATGGTTTCCTCGCGGCGCTCCGGCCCAGTGCTTCCCGCGTCTCCGGCCTGCGCTGCGCGGGAGGCATCCGCCGATGTCTGTCCGGGATCGTCCTCTTTCGCACAGCTTGCAAGCGCTACCGAGCTTGCCGCCACAGCACTTCCGGCGAGCAGTCCACGCCGACTGACAGGTTCCGCGAACCCGCTCATCTTTGATTTCTCCCTATCTCGTGAGAACTGATTTCTTGCCTACCTTGGCCCAGAGCACGCTGGTTTCTAGTGCGCGTGCTCTTCTTTCTTCATGTCAGACATGTCTGCGGATTCCGAGTGGTCCATGTGCTCACCATGGTCCATGGATCCTTGGTCCATATCACCGTGGTTCATGTGGCCCATGTCGCCGTAGTCTTCATCGCCGGCACCAATGG
>NZ_CABTZR010000120.1 GCF_902489365.1 uncultured Corynebacterium sp.
AGGCGTTTAGGGTCAGGGGCGCGCGGCAGCCGCTAAAGGCTGGCACCGGGGGGCGGGGCATCGGCCTCAGCGTCGATGCCGGCGCCGGCCAGGAAGACCACAACATTGACTGCAAGATTGATGGCTTCGGTGCGATGCAGCTCAAGCCTGCTGTGGTGAAGAAGGTTTAGAGCGTCCACCCTGGGTCACCCTTTCGAGTTTTTCGAATTCCTCTAAAATAGTCTCATGAATGCACTACGGAATCGCCCGCACACGACCCTTCCGCCACAAGACCTAGAGGCCGTGCTCGATGTGAGCAGGTTTCTTAAACAGCTGGAGGGGCCTGCTGCGTTGGTACGACCCGACGGACTAATGGTGGCTCTGCCCGAACAAGTATTAAGCGTGTTGTCAGACGTTGTTCGTGTGATGCGACAAGGAAAGGCTATTACTGTTGCGCCGGTGGACCAGTTGCTCACAACCCAGGAAGCAGCAGACTTGCTGAGTATTAGTAGGCCAACTTTGGTGAAAAAGCTCGAGGATGGGTCGATTCCGTTTGAGTGCACCACAGGGGGCAAGCATAGGCGGGTTCGGCTTGTTGACCTACTGCAGTACCGGGATGGACAGCGGACTGAACGTCGTAAAGCGCTGCGAGAGCTGGCGACTGAAGCCCAAGCAGCTGGTGCCTATGACGTAGATGCTGCAGACGCAGCTGACATTGCGCAGATCCTTAAAGACGCCCGCAAGGAAGTGGCAGAGATGGCGCGGCGTGGCTAAAATCTCGGCGTTTTTGAAGTGCCGAAGTAACCGCACAAATCGTCACAAGCGGTCTTCTCGGTCCAGTAACGAAACAACGTCGGCACCAGAAGGTAGAAAGTCTGTGCTGCTTGGCTGTGAGTAAGGCTCTGGATTGTGGCTTAAGATTCCGGCAGCCACCGCTTGCACTTTGCGGCCGGAACGCTGATTGACTTCGCGCAACGAAGTGCTGGTCGTCGCTTCAACTGCCTTGACTGAACGTCCGGTAGACCGGTGCTCTGCGTCCTTGTTCATTGACTGGTGAACCTTGGATAGTGAGATGTAGAACAATGGCGATTTTAGTGGCGATGCCTAGGGAGAACAAGGGGGCGTCGACAGTGGCGCCGCCGCGCTGCGGAAAAGGACGCGGTCTAGCTGGGTCTAACTGGGGAGATGTCCGTGCGGTGACTACACTGTCTAACCATGACTAACCCGAGCGATAACACCACCCACCGCTACACGCCGGAGCTCGCCGCGCAAATTGAAAGTGCCTGGCAGCAGTACTGGAAGGATAACGGTACGTTCAACGCGCCGAACCCAGTTGGGCCGCTCGCGGAGGAGGGTAAGGAACTTCCCGCGGAGAAGATGAACATCCAGGACATGTTCCCCTACCCGTCCGGCGCGGGCCTTCACGTGGGCCACCCGCTGGGCTATATCGCTACGGATACTTACGCGCGTTATCAACGCATGCTGGGCAAGAACGTCCTGCACACGCTGGGCTATGACGCCTTTGGTCTGCCGGCAGAACAGTACGCCATCCAGACGGGTACGCACCCGCGCACCACGACGGAGGCGAATATCAAGAATATGCGCCGCCAGCTGGGCCTTCTGGGCCTGGGCCATGATCCGCGCCGCTCGGTGGCCTCGACTGACCCGGAGTTTTATAAGTGGACGCAGTGGATCTTCCTGCAGATTTATAACTCCTGGTTTGATGAGGAGCAGCAGAAGGCGCGCCCGATCTCTGAGCTCATCAAGGAACTCGAGGTGGGCAAGCGCACCACCAAGGACGGCCGCTACTACGCGGACCTGACCAAGGAAGAGCAGCGCAAAGCACTCGACGAGTTCCGTCTGGTCTACCTGTCCAACTCCACCGTGAACTGGTGCCCGGGCCTGGGCACCGTGCTGGCTAATGAGGAGGTCACCGCGGAGGGCAAGTCCGAGCGCGGTAACTTCCCGGTCTTCCGCAAGAACCTACGCCAGTGGATGATGCGCATTACCGCCTACTCCGACCGTCTGCTCGAGGACCTGGAGCTTCTGGATTGGCCCGAAAAGGTCAAGTCCATGCAGCGCAACTGGATTGGACGCTCCCGCGGTGCGGAGGTCAGCTTCCACGCCGAGGGCTATAACATCGAAGTTTTCACCACCCGCCCGGACACCCTCTTCGGTGCGGAGTACGTGGTGTTGGCCCCGGAGCACGAGCTTGTCGACGCCCTCCTCTCCCCCATCCCCTACGAGGATGACGTCGACGAGAGCTGGACCTTTGGCCACGATGATCCGAAGGAGGCCGTAGAAGCCTACCGCGCTTCCATCGCCGCGAAGTCCGACCTGGAACGCCAGGAGAACAAGGAAAAGACGGGTGTCTTCCTGGGCACTTATGCCACCAACCCGGTCAACGGCAAGCAGGTCCCGATCTTCATCGCGGACTACGTCCTGACCGGCTACGGCACCGGTGCCATCATGGCGGTCCCGGCGCACGATACCCGTGACTACGAGTTCGCCACCGTCTTTGGCCTGCCGATTACTGAGGTGGTTGCTGGCGGCGACATCACCAAGGAGGCCTACACGGAGTCCGGCAAGGCCGTGAACTCCGCCAACGATTCCCTGGATATCAACGGCATGTCCAAGGATGAGGCCATCGCTGCCATCATCCCGTGGTTGGAGGAACAGGCCGTGGGCCGCGAGAAGATCCAGTACAAGCTGCGTGACTGGCTGTTTGCCCGCCAGCGCTACTGGGGCGAGCCCTTCCCCATCGTCTACGACGAGGCCGGCCAGGCCTACCCGCTGCCAGAGTCGATGCTGCCCATCGAGCTGCCGGAGGTAGAAGACTACAAGCCGGTGTCCTTCGACCCGGATGACGCCGATTCCTCCCCGCAGCCGCCGCTGGCCAAGGCTCGCGAGTGGGTTGAGGTGGAGCTGGACCTGGGTCTTGGGGATGGCCCCAAGACCTACTACCGCGATACCAACGTCATGCCGCAGTGGGCAGGTTCGTCCTGGTACCAGCTGCGCTACATCGATCCGACGAACGATGAGATCTTCTGCGATCTGGAGAACGAGCGCTACTGGACGGGCCCGCGCCCAGAAGAGCACGGCGCCAACGACCCGGGTGGCGTTGACCTCTACGTCGGTGGCGTTGAGCACGCCGTGCTGCACCTGCTCTACTCGCGCTTCTGGCACAAGGTGCTCTTCGACCTCGGCTTTGTGAGCTCCAAGGAGCCCTACCGCCGCCTGTACAACCAGGGCTACATCCAGGCCTATGCCTACACCGATTCCCGCGGCGTCTACGTCCCCGCCGCCGAGGTAGTAGAACGCGATGGCGCGTTCTACTACGGGGATGAAAAGGTCAACCAGGAGTACGGCAAGATGGGCAAGTCCCTGAAGAACGCCGTGGCCCCGGATGAGATCTGCAACGAGTACGGTGCCGATACCCTGCGCGTTTATGAGATGTCGATGGGCCCGCTGGACACTTCCCGCCCATGGGCAACTAAGGACGTCGTCGGTGCGCAGCGCTTCCTGCAGCGCTTGTGGCGCCTGGCCATCGACGAGAACTCCGGCGAACTGTCCACGACGGACGCGGAGCTCTCCGAGGACGACCTGAAGCACCTACACCGCACTATCGCCGGCGTGCGTGACGACTACGAAAACCTGCGCCTCAACACCGTGGTGGCCAAGCTCATCGAGTACGTGAACTACCTGACGAAGGCCTACCCGAAGGGCGCCCCGCGCGCCGCGGTGGAGCCCTTGGCCCAGCTGGTCTCCCCTGTCGCCCCGCACATTGCGGAGGAGCTGTGGAAGCGCTTCGGCCACGATGAGACTATCACCTACGAGTCCTTCCCGGAGTTCGATGAGAAGTACCTCGTTGACGATGAGATTGAGGTTCCGGTGCAGATCAACGGCAAGGTCAAGGCACGCGTGATGGTGCCTGCCGACGCCGACCAAGCCACGGTCGTGGGTATTGCCAAGGAAGATGAGCGCATCGCGGAGCTGACCGCCGGCAAGAACGTGGTCAAGGAGATTTACGTCCCGGGCCGCATGGTCAACCTCGTTGTGAAGTAACTCGCCCCAAGAAAGCGCCGTTCCTGCGGTTACTCCGGCACCGCCTCTGAGGTGCCTCAGGAACGGCCTTAGGGGCACCTCATCCACGCTGTGTTCAATGCGCGCTCTAGGCGCTCCTTGATGTCATGGATGGTGGCCATGTTGCCGTCAAAGGCGTCGAAGGGGGAACTATAGTTGTCGTAAGGTGCTCTCAAAGAGCTCCGCGACAGTGACGATTCCGTTGTGGACTAACCCGCCGATGATCTGGTTCATGAAGGCCAGCTGCACCGAGTTCAGGCGTGCGCCGTCCATCATGTCCGCAAACGCGGAACGCGCCGCGGATTCGTCCAACCCGATGATGGTGCGGACTAAGCGGGGAAGGCCCACGCCGAGCTGTTCCTCCAGGGCGGGGGAGACCGCGACTAAATTCCCCAGCTCATCGGCTAAATCCATGACCGCGGCCTTGCGCGTGTCACGGTCCATGCCATTAGTAAAAGCTATCTTCTATTAAGTAGCCATATGTAATTTTCGGGGCGGCGCGACTTTTAGGGTTTAAGGCGCAAATGACGGTACGTCCAATTCTGCAGGTGGAATTCATACTCATTCCTTCTTTCAAAATTGCTTGTTGTATGCGGTTGGCGCTCCTTCTTTGAGTCCAAAACATGGACGTGCGCATTCCCTCGAGCGTGAATTTTCAAAAAACCCTTGCCTGGTTCACCTCTCTTCGATATCCATTTCCCAGGAAGTTGTTTTTCTGAGGCTTGAGTGTCGAGAAAAACAACTCTTAAACAACTTTGCCAACAACTGTTCAGAAGACTGAAATGGTAGCGGTGTGGTGAGTATCTGGTAGCGCCTGAGTGAGTATCCGGTAGCGGTGTCTCACTCAGGCGTTGTTGGTGGTTATGCGTTGGTGGTGAGGCGCATGTTTGGTCCTTCGAGTGTGAT
>NZ_CABTZR010000121.1 GCF_902489365.1 uncultured Corynebacterium sp.
AGGCTTGCAGCGATGCGTTTAGCACCATAAAGCCCGTGCTCATCATCGAAGATGGTCTTGATTCTTGCACCAATAAGAGCATCAGAGCATATCTTTAACCTGCGATTTTCGCGGGTGTTAACCCATTTGTAGAACGAGGATCGATTGAGCTTTAATACGTTGCACATCCGCTTGACCGAGTGGGGTGAATCCAAGACATTGCGGACCAAGGACAACCACCGCCCTCCCGAGCCTAAGGCCCGTGAAAAGTACCAATAAAATTAGAAAACTGGTTCTATTCCCATTTATATTCACTTAGGGTAGTTTCCCTTTTGAGGAAATCCCGCCTCATTTCCTCTCTCAAAGGAGACTGTTATGACCCCCAAAAAGCGCACTCGGCAGTTTGCAGCGCTGCTGATTGCCTCTGCTCTGAGCGTTTCCGTATCTAACTCAGCCGTTGCTTCCGCAGAAGAATTCCAAGACCACGGCGCCAAGGGAGGCTTTGCTTCCGGTGTGATGGCCGAGCTACTCGGCGAGGCAGCACCAGCCTTCACAACCTACTGGGCATCTGTCGGCCGGAAAGTTCGCTACCCTGCAGGTGGCGGTACCTGGGAGTACGGATTCTGGGACGCTAAGGCGCGTTCTTATTTCACCGTGAATCGGTGCCATACTTCGACTGTGATCGTCAACGACAGAAGGCAACGAAGCATCGACACCCGCGGCGGCCAGAAGTCGATCGCCGAGCTTTGGGCAACGAATTTGCCGGGCACTAAGGACAGCTACTACTACGACTTCTGCTAGAACTCATGCGTATTCGACCCCTAGTACTTGGGCTTTTGAGCCTACTTCTTGCTGCAGTCATCGCGACTACTGGGTGGCTGCTGACAGCCCTGGTTGACTCCACCAAGCCCTTGTCCTTAGGGGTCGAATCAACCTTTAGTCTTGACTACGTCGAGCCTAAGACTTCACTCGCGGAGGAACTTGAGTCAGACTACGCACCGACGGTAATCCGTAACTCACTGGTTTCATTGGCCGAGCAGAACGGCTACTCCATCTACCGGCTGACTGGCACCGATGACGCAAGCGGGACTTCCCACGAGGTTTTCATCCCGCTGGAGCAAAATTATCCAGCACCGGAACGCATTCCCAGGCTCAACCGGCCGGATGCCTTGAGCCAAGCGGCCAGTGAGCTTGGGTCGCTGGATTACCACGGTGACTACGTCTTGGTTCCCAAAGCAACGGGTGGCAATGCGAACCACTTCTACGAATCGGCCAGGAATGACGGGCTCAGGCTAAGCGAAAAGACGCAGTTCCTTCACCTCATCCAATCGGTCGTATTCCGCCTGCCCGCGTTGGTGGCGATCCTGTTTCTATTTGTCGTTTCCCTTTTTGCCCTGGTATTTGTTCTTCGGGTTTCCGGTCTTAGATTGGCAGCGCTGCGCACAATAAATGGCGGGCACCGCAGTCAAAAAGGCAATTGGCGGCAATGGACCTTTGTCATCCTCCCGCACCTAGTTCTCATTGGCCTTGCGAGTACATTCCTCGCCCGCCAAGGGAGCTATTCTTTTGCCTTCCTGTTCCTCAGGTTCTACGCCGCCGGGATAGGCTTGGCCCTGGCTACCACCGGTTTGGCCGTAGCCGTCACCGCCCCATTGTTGCGCCGCGCAGTAGCGCTGCTGGGGCAGCGTGCCCCCGCAGAGAAGGCGGCGGGAAAAGCGCTGAAAGTAATTTCGGTCTTTACCTGCGTGACCTTTGTGGCAGCGGGTCTTAGCTCAGCGGCTGCGCTCCGCTCCTACCAGCAGGAATCCGAGGCCCAACAGACCTGGAAATCTCTCGCGGAGTTTGGAGCCTTGCATTTTTCAGCCAACTTCGACGGCCCTGCTGGCCGCGTGGAAGAAGGCGAGCTCTTGCCGCCCAGTGTGCAGCAGAACTTCCGCGACTTCGCGCTCAGCTGGGAACGGGAGCACGGGGCTGTTCTCAGCCATACTTTGCCGAAAGAAGGTACCGGTGTGCCGGACTCCTGCCCCGTGGCACTTGCTAACCGCCAATGGCACGATCTGCAGGATTATCAGTTCCGTCCCGGAGACGACAACCACTCGGTCGACTATTCCGCAGCCCAAGAGCATTTCGCAGCTTCCGTGGATCTGTGGGCTCAGGAATCCGGCGACCTGCTCCTTAAATCTGCGCAAATTGGTCCGGTCAGTGCCGATCATGCGGTCGGATTCATTAGTGGAACAATGTCGGGGGAACTGGTTCCCGGCGATTGTTTTTACGTGCTTGAAACGGACGATCTATCCGGCTTCGACGCAGACTTCCTAAGCTCCACAGCTTCGAGTGAAAATTTGCTCTTCGCGGATTTCTCGGAACTGGGTCCAGAACTTACCGCTGCCGGCCTCGAAGGCTACGTGTACCCGGTACGCGCGGCCGATCGCGGTCTGGCCGAACTAGTAGCCAGCACGGCGCTGTTCTGGCTGAGTATCCTGAGCGCCCTCGGAGCTTTGCTCGCCACGCTTGCGGCCTTGATAGTCCAGGCGCGCATCCAGCTCCGAGTTCACCGTCGCCTCCTGGTACTCCTCCACAGCGCTGGGCAATCACCGGACAAAACGATGTGGCGACTATTCAAAAGCCAACTGGTCAGCCTGACAGTTGTCGTCATATTGTCCGTCCTGGCTCCGCTACTGCTTCCCAACCCGTTCCTCTACACCTTCACCGCGCTAAGCTGCCTTGTCTTAATCGTCTACCTCGGTTTTGTCCGTCTCAGTATTTCTCAGCACATGTCCGCCTCCCCTAGGAGTCACAATGTCATTGGCTAGCCCCAATCAGTCCCCCACTCTGCCGCCGGAGATTTCCACCTCTCATCTCTGTCTCGCCGCGGAATCGACCTATTCTGCGGGACGCAGCACGCGGACGGTGAAGAAGTCCCTCGTGGAAAATGCAACGTTTTCCCTACCCGGGCCAGGCTTTGTCGCCATCTGTGGGGCCAGCGGTTCCGGAAAGACTTTGCTGCTCAACACCTTGGCCGGGCTCCTGCCGCCGGCGGACGGCCTCCTCCGGATAGACGGCGAGAATGCCTCCGCGTGGAAGATGAAGCGAAGGCGGAGGTTCTGGCGAGAACGCGCAGCGATAATCCACCAAGACCACGGAATCATTCCCGAACTAAGCTGCGAAGATAACCTCACCCTCGGGCTATCCAGGAAGCAATACTCCAAAGAAGAATTGCTGCACTCCCTCGGCGAAGTCGGTCTTGATGTCCCCTTCGACGGGCCGGCAGCTATTCTCAGCGGAGGCGAGCAGCAGCGGCTGGCCATCGCCCGAGCCCTGCTCCGCGGCGCGGCTTATGTGTTCGCTGACGAGCCGACCGCCTCCCTCGACCCCACAAACCGCGACCAAGTTATCGCGCTCCTGCGGCGAGCTGCGGACGGGGGCGCACTCGTTCTGGCCGCCACGCACGATGCCGCAGTTATTGCTGCCGCTGACAACACCTTGCGCATCAATGATCGCCAGGTCACAGTCTCCGGCTCTGCGCGGGATTAAATCGCGATGCCCGCGGCCTTGGCCACCTTCCGGTACCCGGCCGCATGGTCCGCGACGCTGGCGTGGGCGTTGAGTCCGCTGGGGTTGTCGAGCACAAACAGGCGGGTGCCCTCCCACGGCGAGTCCTGCTCCCCGATGGCCGCCTTGGGCAGGCTAAAGGCCTTGCGGTAAGCGGTAATTCCCAGCACGGCCACGACCTTCGGGTGGTGTTTGCTAACGATATCGTCCAGGCGTGCCGGGGCCTGGCTCAGCTCGTCGGTGGTTAGCTCATCGGCGCGGGCGGTGGCGCGCGGAACGAGGTTGGACACGCCGATGCCACGTTCTTGCAGCTCGTCAAAGTCGGCGTCCGCGTAGCCGCCCGAGGCATCGAACTGGTGGGCAGTCAACCCAGCTCGGAAAAGGGCCGGATAGAAGCGGTTACCCGGGCGGGCGAAGTGCGCGCCGGTAGCGGCGGTCCACAGGCTCGGGTTGATGCCGACGAACAACAAACGCAACGGCTCCGGCAGTAGATCCGGCACGGTGGCGCCGCGGTAGGCGGCCAGGTCTTCTTGGCTAAAACGCAGGGCCTGACCCCCGGAAAGTAGATACGTCGGGGGTTAGCTATGCTGCTTGGGTCAGTGTAGCTGATGTGAGTGCTTCGAAGGTATCGGGGGCTAGAAGGTTGCACTAGGAGTGCCGTCTGCGGGTGTTGTAGCGCATGCACCATCGAAAGACTTCTTGGCGGCAGGTAATGGGATTGTCAAAGACTTTCCGATCACGCAAGACTTCACGTTTTAAGGTGGCGTTAAACGATTCTGCCAGGGCATTATCGGCACTCGTTCCCACCGCTCCCATGGATTGGCGCACACCAAGTTGGGCGCAGTGGTCCCCAAAAGCCTGTGAGGTGTACACACTGCCATGATCAGAATGGAAAATTGCCCTAGTAAGGTTTCCGCGGACTTTGCTGGCATGAGACAAAGCTTCGATAACCAGAGATACCCGCATGTGATCGGCTAGCGCATGACCGACAAGTTTGCGAGAGTAGACATCGATGACCGTGGCAAGGTACATGTTCTTGCCGCCCTTACACGGCAGGTAGGTGATGTCGCCTACATAGACGTGGTTCGGCCTGTCAGCGGTGAATTTGCGGCCTACTAGATCTGGCATGACTCGGTGACCAGGCTTGCGCCTAGTGGTGATGCATCGACGCCGTTTGGTAAAGCCTTTTAGCCCCATGGATTTCATGATGCGTGCGACCTTCTTGTGATATATCGGGCCGAAGTCCATATCGTCGTTGAGGCTTGCAGCGATGCGTTTAGCACCATAAAGCCCGTGCTCATCATCGAAGATGGTCTTGATTCTTGCACCAATAAGAGCATCAGAGCATATCTTTAACCTGCGATTTTCGCGGGTGTTAACCCATTTGTAGAACGAGGAT
>NZ_CABTZR010000122.1 GCF_902489365.1 uncultured Corynebacterium sp.
ACGCGCAGGGATCCCTCAAGCAGGGCTAAGAGCTCGACGCTGTCTACCATGACGGTGACAGCCTCGCGCGCTGTGTCATCCATCGCGAGCTCACGCAGAGCCTTGCGGTTGACACTCGGGTAAGCCACCACGATGTCGCGGAAGCCCTCCCCCACCAGATGCAGAGCCTCCGGAACGGAATACGCGAGGATACCTCGGTAGCCCTCATGCTCGAGGGCACGGCGAAGTGCTGCCACGCTGCGGATCGACTTCGAGGCCACGCGGATGGGTAGTCCCCCGGCACGAGTCGGCATCTGTGCAGCGTTGTAGTCGAATGCAGCGAGGTCGATAACGCCTACGGGCGCTGGGCTTTCTCCAGATCTGACGAGCGGCTCAACGGCGGCGCGCACCTGGGCCTGTGGAGTAGTCGCGAGGATTGGCATAGCGTCATCCTAACCACGATTAATTTAGTTTGTGAGACAAATCTCGAAAAATCTATAGCGCCATCGCATATTTTTGGGACAATAGACCGCATGAAGACCTTCACTCAGACCCGTCTGCCCCAGCGAGTGCTCAATTTCTTGGACACGGACCCCGCCCGCGATGTTCGCGGCACGGGTGAGCAGCACCAGGCTCACGCACCTTTTAGCGGTGAGGAGCTCTTTAGCTTCCCTGTCGCCACCGCGGGGGACGTCGAGAAGGCCGTCAACTATGCGCGCGCCGGCGTTGGCCAAGGTGACCGCGCCGCCATCCTGCTGCGCCTGCACGACCTCGTTCACGAGAACGAGGAGCTCATCCTCGACCTCATCCAGGCAGAAAACGGCAAGTCCCGCTCCCACGCTTATGACGAGCTGATGGATCTGTATAACTGCGCGCGCTTCTACGCAGTCAATATCCGCAAAGCTTTCGGAAACGACCGCCACCCCGGCGCGCTTCCCGTGCTGACTAAAACGCGCACCCAGCATTACCCGCTGGGCGTGGTGGGGCTAATCTCTCCGTGGAACTATCCCCTGTCCCTCGGTGTTGGCGATGTTCTGGCAGCCCTCTCGGCTGGTAATGCCGTGGTACACAAACCGGATTCTCAGACCACGCTGACGGCGATTCTGCTGCGACGACTAGCCATCGAGGCAGGCCTTCCGGAGGCTGCCTGGCAGCTGGTTCCCGGCCGCGGTGCGGAGGTGGGCGATGCCCTCGTTCCGCTGGTGGATGGCCTTTCCTTTACCGGTTCCACCCAGGCCGGCAAGTCCATCGCTACCCAAGCTGCGGGGCGCCTCATCCCCACCATGCTGGAGCTGGGCGGCAAGAACCCGATGCTGGTGCTTGACGACGCCCCCCTTAAGCCCACCGCCCAAGGCGCCGTGCGCACCGCATTCTCCTCCTCCGGGCAGCTATGCATGTCCGCCGAGCGCGCCTATGTGCACGAGAGCGTCTTCCAGGAGTTCCTCGCAGAACTCAAGAACGCGCTGGACCAGCAGGTGCTCGGCGCGGCCTTCTCCGATGCCGCTACCATCGGCTCGTTGACCTCGCAGCGCCAGCTCGATGCAGTAGTTGCCCACGTCGAGGACGCTGTCTCCAAGGGCGCCACCGTGGTTTATGGCGGAAAGGCCCGGCCGGACCTTGGGCCCTTCTTCTATGAACCCACCGTGTTGACTGGTGTGACCCCAGAGATGGATCTCTATGCCACCGAGACCTTCGGCCCAGTGCTCGCTGTCTATCCGGTCAGCTCTGATGCGGAAGCCATCCAGCGCGCCAACGACACCTCCTACGGCCTATCCGCATCGGTGTGGTCCGGGAATTCCCGCCGCGCGTGGAAGGTGGCCTCCCAGCTGGAGGCCGGTATGGTCAATATCAACGAGGGTTTCGCCGCCGCCTATGGCTCCATCGCGGCCCCTGGCGGCGGCGTCAAGGAATCGGGCCTGAACCACCGCCACGGGATTACCGGCATGCGCCTGTGGGCCAACGAGCGCACCGTGGCTGAACAGCGACTGCATCCCTTGGCACCGTCGGAGTACGTCTCACCGGAGCGCTTCCGTGCCCTCGTTTCCACGGGCATGCAGCTAATGAAGACCTTCCGGCTTTAAAGGAGAAACCATGCACGAGCTATCCCGTGATGAGCTCCTAGCGCGCCGGCTCATTGCCCAAGGGCTAGCGCCGTCGGCCGCGCGGCCATCGCTCACCTTGGCGCTGGACGTCGCTGAGCATCTCCTCGCTCTGCAAGGTCAGACCTACGACGCTGGCGTTCGGGCACTGTCCCTGCGCGCTGGGTGTAACGATAACGACGTTCTGGGTGAGATAGAAAGCTACCGGGTGGTGCGCTGCTGGCCGCAGCGAGGGACGTTGCACTTCATGCCGGCTGTCGACGTCCGCTGGATGTCCCGCCTCCTCTATCCACGCATCGCCGCAAGCCAGAAGTCTCGGCGCCCCAGTCTAGGGCTCAGCGAAGAGATGTTTGAAGCGTGCTCAGAGGCCCTCCACAGCGCAGCCACCACACCATTAACCCGCGCGCAGGTCTATGAGCTTTTCGCCGAGACGGGCGTGGATCCCACAGAAGGTCGCGGCTCCCACTTACTGCGCGCCTTCGGCGGGGCAGGTGACCTCGTCCAAGGCCCCAAGGACGGCAACCAGGAAACCTTTCTTCACGTTGATGCACTTCCCGTTGCCCAACACGAGCCCGCGCATCCCCTTCACGAACTTGGTCAACGGTATATCTCAGGTCATGGTCCGGTCTCGGTAGAAGACCTCCAAGCGTGGGCAAAGCTCAGCAAGACTCAAGCCACCACAGCCTTGGAGTCGGCGGGTGCTCACTTGGCACGCCACGATGGTCAGGACTTTTGGATGGCCCCCTGGCAGGAAGACGTCACCGCGGAGGACATCCGCACTGCCCTAGAACTACGACTCGAGCTACCGGCATTCGACGAATACTTACTGGGCTACGCCAACAAAGAGTGGATTGTTCCCGATGAAATCCGCGTCAATGTCCTCACCAAGAACGGTCTGAGTTGGCCGTGGGTCATGGAAGGCGGACGCGGCGTGGCCAGCCTGCGCTAGCTGCAAGCGTTACGGCATGCGCAGAATACGGCGGTGAACCGTTCCTGCAGGCTCAACGTGAATAAAGACCTCAGCGCCGGGGAAAAGATCGTCGATGGCGTCTTCGATGCGGTCGGCAATAGTGTGCGAGTGCAGTACCGTCCACTGGCCGGGGACATCCATCGTGAGATACACCAAGCGGTTGCGCCCCGAGGCAACAGTTCGGCGCGAAGTAAATTCCACATCATGGCTTTCCTCCAGTTCGTTGAGGAGGGCGTCGAGCTTCGCGTGCTCTTCCTTAGGCAGGGACTCTGATAACAGGGAGCTCAACGATTCTTTGAGCAGCTTGTAGCCAGTCCACAAAATATTGAGGCCCACGGCAAACGCGATAACTGGGTCGAGCCACAACCAATCCGTGAGGCTGACCGCGCCGATGCCGAGGAGGACGCCGACGGACGTCCAGACGTCGGTAAGCAGGTGCTTTCCGTCCGCCTGCAAGGTGGCCGAACGATGCTGCTTGCCCGCGCGCACAAGCAGAAGGCCCACGCCCAGGTTCAGCAGGGAGGCCACGAGCGATAGTAAAAGTCCGAGCCCAGGCTGCTCCAGCGGCTGCGGCTCCAGAAGTCGGCGAATGGCCGTATAGATAATCATCGCCGCAGCGACGAAGATCATTGCACCCTCCACCAGCGCGGAAACATATTCGGCCTTGCCGTGGCCGAACTGGTGGTTTGCGTCTGCCGGCTTTGCCGCAATCCTAATAGCCACAAAACCTACAACGGCGGCGACGAGGTTCACACCAGATTCGAGGGCGTCGGAAAGAAAGCCCACCGATCCCGTCACCGCAGCAGCGACAATCTTGAGCGTGATCGTGGCCACTGCGGTAGCGATGGAGAGCTTCATAAAGCGTTCGAGCAGTAACTGCTCGGTGGGAAGAGACATAATGTCGGCCTTCGAGAAGAGATTTCTACAGCCCCTTAGAGTACCAAAGCCGGATGTGCACGCACTGTTCACTGAATGTTTACCGCGTGCGGTCGCGAAGTACATAAACCGCCGTTAGTTTGTACTTTATGTCCACAGACATAACTCGCCCAGTCCTTCTCTTCGATTTTGACGGGACCGTCAGCCTTGGCCACGGCCCCGTTCTGGCCTATGCGCACCTCATTGCAGAGAAAGCCGGGCACCCATCCATTGCTCAAGACGCCGAAGCGCTGCTGAACTCCGATAACGTTGGCTCAGCACGCGACGGTTACCACCTTGTCCGTACTCTCGCCGCTGAACTCGACGTGCCGGAAGAGACCTGCCAGGAGGCATATATGGCTTCCCGGGAGAACCTCGCCGACACCGGTATCACCGCCCCTGAGGGGCTTGCCGAATTCCTTGCTTCCTACCCCGGCCGCGCCATTCTGGCGACTAACTCTCCAGAGATTGGACTCAGCGCTGCCCTTCACACACTGGGCCTCGACAGGTCCTTCGACACCGTCTACACCAGGGTGGGCAAACCCGAAGGACTTACCCGCATCCTGGACACCGATCTCGCCGACACGGATCCGACTCACCTCATCTCCTTCGGCGATATTTGGGAGTTCGACCTCGCACCCGTGGCCGCCGTAGGCGGACGCACCGTGCTCGTTGACTCCCCCTTCGCAACCTCCCCTGAGGCTGACCCGACGTGGCGCGTCACCCGCGTCACCGACATCTTTCCCGAACTGACCTCCGCTTTTTAACACACGCACAGAAAGACGTTCATTATGCGCCGCTTCACTACTCTTGCCGCCACCGCCCTTACCTTGTCCCTCTCCCTCACCGCCTGCTCTTCCGACTCCGGTAACGGTTCCGATTCTGCCAAGGGCTCCG
>NZ_CABTZR010000123.1 GCF_902489365.1 uncultured Corynebacterium sp.
CGCCCCCTCGAGTTCCTCACCACCGCAGAAGGAATGCGCGGCGCCTGGGAGCTACGCAATGGCCTGTACGGCCTGTTGGGTGCGGATCGCCCGAATGGCACGGCCTATATCACCGAGGATGTTTGCTTCCCACCGTCTCAGGTCGGCGAAGCTGCAGCGGATCTGCTGGACTTGCAGGCCAAATACGGGTACCCAGAATCAGTCATGGGCCACGCGGCCTTTGGCAACCTGCACTTCTTCTTCACCCCGCGCTTCGATGTTGAGGAGGAACGCGAGTCCTATGCTGCTTTCTTGGATGATCTGGCCGAGCTGGTCATTGATAAGTACCAAGGCTCGATGAAGGCTGAGCATGGCACCGGCGTGAACATGGCGCCCTTCCTAGAACACGAGTGGGGCTCGGAAGCCTTCGAGTTGTTTTGGGAGGTCAAGAACATGATCGATCCCAAGGGCATCCTGGCACCGAACGTGAAGCTCACGCGCGACCAGACCATCCACCTGCGCAACTTCAAATCCTTTCCCAAGGTCGAAGACGAGATCAACCCGTGCGTGGAGTGTGGCTTCTGCGAGCCCGTCTGCCCCTCCCGTCATGCCACGGTGACCCCGCGCCAGCGCATCGTGCTGCGCCGCGAGATGGCCCGGCAGGAAGAAGGCTCGGAGGTCTTGGCGCAGCTGCAGAAGGAGTATCAGTACGACGCCGTCGACATGTGCGCCGCCGACGGCACCTGCTCTATCCCCTGCCCGATTAGCATCGATACAGGTGCGGTCATGAAGCAGCTGCGCGCCCAGCAGGCCACCCCGGCCCGCGAGAAGGTAGCACTGACGACGGCGCAGCGCTGGGAGTTGGTGGAAAAGCTTGCCCGCGCTGGCATCATCTCCGCCAACAAGATCCCCCACAAGCCCCTCGAGCTGGGCACCAACATGGCACGTAACGTGGTAGCACCCGACCTGTTGCCCACCGTCCCGGGGCCGCTTCCTCAGGCTGCATCGCGTCTGCCGGAAACCCCGCGCGAGGGTGCCGGTGCGCTCTACTTCCCTGCATGTATCAACCGCATCTTTGGACGCCCAGCAGGAGCTGCCAAGGACTCGGTCGACCTACCACGCGCCATCGTGGAGCTGGGACGCCGTGCTGGCCAGCCAGTGTGGATCCCCGAAGATGTCGCGGGCGATTGCTGCGGCACACCGTGGTCCTCCAAGGGCTACAAGGAAGGATTTGAGTACCAGGCTCAAAAGATCGTACGCGACCTCTGGCACTGGTCGGAGCACGGCCAGCTACCCATCGTGGTCGATGCTGCCAGCTGCACCCACGGGTTGCTTGATTCCGTTCCTGAGGTACTCTCCCCTGCTGACCGCAAGCTCTGGGAGGATCTGCGCATCCTCGATGTCGTGGAATGGCTGCGCGATGAAATCGCGCCACACCTGCCCATCGTGAAAAACATGGGCAGCATCGCCGTACACCCAACCTGCTCGACGGATCACATGGGCATGAGCCAAGCGCTCGTTGATCTGGCAAACCTCTGCGGCACAGCGAAGGTCCCGGAGGGCGCGATGTGCTGTGGCTCCGCCGGTGACCGCGTTATGCTGCACCCGGAGCTCGTCGAGTCCGCCACGCGCGAGGAGCGTGCTTCACTCGACGCGGAGCGCTTCGACGCCTTCGTCTCCGATAACCGCACCTGCGAGATGGGCCTGGAGATGATCTCCGGGCGGACCTATGAATCAATCGCAGTGCTGTTGGAGCGGGCCTCCCGTCCGGTCGTCACTCCATAGCAACGCGCCGGTGCCATACTCCTCGTCGGGAGCTCTGCCACCGGCGCAACAGATGTGGTGGAGCCGGGTTAGAGATAGTCGTAATTGATTTCGGTGTCCGGGGCGAAAAACACGCACCCGCCCTTCATTGGGCGCAGGTAGATCGTGTCGCCCTGGTGCACGTCAATGCCGCGCGGCACCTTCACTGTGATCCGGTCACCGCGGACCACGGTTCCGTCATTGGCCGACTCTTCGCGCGCACCATAGACGTACAGCTCGGAGCCTAAGTGCTCCACGATATCGACCCGAACCGGTATCCCATACTGTTCACCTGGCTGGTTGACGCCAACGATGTCCCAATTCTCTGGGCGTACACCAACGAGGACGTGCTCCGATCCTACCTTCGCGGCCTGCTCCTGTGGCATGTAATAGTCCAACGCATGGTCCTTGCCGCTGACGACACGGCCGTCAACGAAAGGTACATTGTCGATGAGAGTCATAGCCGGCGAACCAATGAACGTCGCGACGAAGGAATTACCGGGGTTCTCATACAGTGTTTTAGGCGCGTCGACTTGCTGAATAATGCCCTGTTTGAGGACACACACGCGATCACCCATGGTCATTGCCTCAGTTTGGTCGTGGGTGACATAGACCGTGGTGGTGTTGAGCTCGCGCTGCAGTTGAAGGATCTGCGCACGCGTGGATACGCGGAGCTTCGCATCCAGATTGGACAGGGGCTCATCCATGAGAAAGACCTTGGGCTGGCGCACGATAGCGCGACCCATAGCCACACGCTGGCGCTGGCCACCTGACATTGCGGAGGGCTTGCGATCGATAAGATCTTCCAGCTCCAGCATTTTCGCAGCGAAGCTCACGCGCTCTTCTATGGTTGCCTTATCCACCTTGGCATTTTGCAATGCAAACGCCATGTTCTGACGCGCTGTCATGTTGGGGTACAGCGCATAGGACTGGAACACCATGGCTACATCGCGGTCCCGCGAGCGGGTCTCGGTAACGTCGGCCCCGTCGATGAAGATCTGGCCTTCGTCGATTGGCTCAAGGCCAGCGAGCATGCGCAACGTCGTAGACTTGCCGCAACCAGACGGTCCGACGAGTACCAGGAACTCGCCGTCCTTGATATCGAGGTTAATGCGGCTGACCGCCGGTGGCTTCTTCGGATCATAAATCCTGGAAGCTTGACGGAATTCAACAGTAGCCATGGTGTCCTTTCAAACGATCCGAAGTGTTACTTGAGCTTCGGGGTGATGTCGCGGTCGATAACGCTCTGCGTCTCCTTTTGCAGGTCACCGAATGCGGACTCCACGTCCTCATTGCCCACAGTGATGCGGTCAAGAACGCCACCGATGCGCTGTCCACCGCCCGGTACGAAGACGCGAGCGTAATCCTGCGGCTTCGTGTTCTCGTTGAGCTGCTCGATTGCCGTCTGGGCGTTCGGGTTCTCCTCCAAGAACTTCTTCTCCTCCGGATCATCCAGGGCGTCCTTGCGCACCGGCATGTACCCCGTCTTCTGGGAGAACTTGATGGTGTTCTCGGTGTTCGTCAGGAAGTCAATGAACTTGACCGCGTTAGCCTTGCGCTCGTCAGAAATTCCAGCCGGCACGGCCAGACCAGCACCACCGGTGGCTGCCGAAGGACCAGGGCCTGGCAGGTAGGTGGTGATGAATGGAATCGTCGCCGTCTCCTTCAGGCCGCCCAGGGAACCGGTGGACTCCAGCAGTCCAGAGGCCTTGCCAGAGCCGAAGGCTACGGTCGGGTCAGTGGAGATTTCGATGTGACCGGCCTTGACCTGGTCCTGCAGGAATTTACCAGCCTCAATGGACTCCTTCGACGTAAAGTTCGGTTCCCACTCATCAGAGTAAGAGCCACCGAAGGCCCAAATCATGCCCTGGAAGTACCAGTCGAGGTAGTTGGATCCATCCGGGACAGTGACGGCCGGCTTGTCGAGCTTGTCCTTGATCTTGGTGGCCCACTCGTCGAATTCTTCCCAGTCCTTCGGGCCACGGTCGGTGGGAAGGCCAGCCGCCTTGAGGTCATCGGTGTTCCAGTACATCAGGTTCGTGGAGCGGGAGTACGGAACGCCGTAGTGCTTGTCCTTGTAGTTGTAGTCTTCGCGCAGGGTGTCGACGTAGCTCTCATAGTCAATGTCGTTCATCTCCCACAGCTCATCGAGCGGCGTCGTGGCCTCATTCAGTGCGAAGTTGAACCAGGTGACGTCGGACGCAACGAGGACGTCAGGCAGGTCGCCACCTGCGAGAGCAGCGTTGAAGCGCTGCGCAACTTCCTCATAGTTGGAGCCGGCGGTGACCAGCTCAACCTTCAGATCCGGGTTCTCCTTTTCGAATTCATCAATGAGCTCTTGCTCTATGTCACGGGAGGAACCCGGGTGGTTGGACCAGAAGGTGATGGTGTTGGCGTCGCCGCCGTCCTTTGCGTCGTTCCCTGCGGTGGTCGAACCACCTGCACAGGCGGTCAAGGACATGGTGGTGAGAAGCGCCGCGCAAGCGGCAACGATGCGAGTAGAAATCTTATGAGACATGGGGAGGTTCTCCTTGAGAAGTGAAGAGTTGGGTGGACTTGTTCGAGTTGGGCGTCGGGATGGCAGGCAGGCTAGCCCTTGACTGCTCCAGCAGTCAGGCCCTTAATCATCGGCTTCTGGAGTATGAGGAAGATGATGATCATGGGCAGGGTTGTCAGCACTGTGCCTGCCATCACCGGCGCCCAATTGGTCACGCCTTCCGCGTCCTGCAAGCGGGTCAGGCCCACCGGAAGGGTGGCTGCAGCCGGTGTATCCGTAATCAGGAAGGGCCACAGGTATTGGTTCCACTCATTGACCACAGTGATCAGGACGAACGCGGACAGCGTTGGCCACGACATCGGCAGGACCACTCGGAACAAGGTGGTGAAGAATCCTGCCCCGTCCATGCGCGCGGCCTCGAGAATCTCCGGCGGCAATGATTGGAAGTGATTGCGCATGAGGAAGGCACCGAACGCCACGCCCGCCAACGGGATGATGACTCCAGCGTAGGTGTCTCTCCAACCCCATGACGC
>NZ_CABTZR010000124.1 GCF_902489365.1 uncultured Corynebacterium sp.
CAACCAAAGTCAAACCCGCCGAACAAACATTGCCCGAACATCTACCACCAGTTAACCAAACGGCTACCTCGCGGCGACCTCGATAAATATACGCACACCCCCAACAAACAACAAATCCCCAGGTAATACACCGAAACGGTGCATTACATGGGGACGTCGCCAAGCACTGCTGCCTAGTAGTGCTCTTCCTCCTGAGTGCGCTCGATGGTCGCCCCCAGCGCTTGCAGGTTCTCTACAAAATTGGGATAGCCGCGATCGATGTGGAAGACATCGTGGACGGTAGTCGTCTCATCGGCACAGAGTGCAGAGAGCACCAACCCGGCGCCCGCGCGGATGTCGGAGCTCCAGACATGCGTTGAAGACAACCGCTCCTGGCCACGGATGACCACATGGTGGCCATCCACCTGAGCGTCAGCGCCGAGGCGCAACATCTCATCGACGAACCGGAAACGGGACTCGAACACGTTCTCCGTAATGATGGAGGTGCCTTCCGCAACCGCGGACAATCCAATAGCGATGGGCTGAAGGTCCGTTGGAAAGCCCGGGTAAGGCAGCGTTTGGTAATCCACGGCGGTGGGGCGCCCATCCATACGCACGCGGAAGCCGTTGACATAGTCCTCAATATCGGCACCGGCCGACTTGAGCTTTTCCAAAGGCAGGTGCAGGTGCTTGGGAGCGATGCCGCCCACCGTAATATCCCCGCGCGTCATGACTGCGGCATAGGCCCACGTCCCGGCCACGATGCGGTCACCGATGACCTCGTGTTCCGTCGGCTGGAGCTTGTCCACACCGCGAATCGTGATGGTGGACGTGCCTTCACCAGTGATGTCAGCACCCATTTCCTTAAGCATTAGGCAAAGGTCGACGATTTCCGGTTCGCGGGCGGCGTTGTGGAGCTGAGTTTCGCCGTCAGCAAGCACGGCAGCGGTAAGAATATTCTCTGTGGCGCCCACAGAGGGGAAATCGAGCTTGATGCTTGCACCGTGGAGGTGGTCAACCTCCGCCACCACGGCACCGTGCTCGATACGCGTGCTCGCACCCATTTTTTCGAGTCCGGACTGGTGCATGTCCAAGGGGCGGGATCCGATGGCATCGCCACCCGGCAAAGCCACCTTGGCATGACCACACCGCGCCGTCAACGGTCCTAGCACGCACACAGATGCGCGGAACTGCCTCACGGCGTCGAAGTCTGCGTTGGAGTGCAATTGGGCCGGCGTGGTGATGTGCACGGTGTGGCCATCGATCTCCACTGTGCAGCCAAGGCCTTCGAGAACCTTGCGCATCAGTGGAACATCAAGGATTTCGGGACAGTTGGTCAGCGTGGTTGTGCCCTCCGCCAACAGTGCCGCAGCCATCAGCTTCAACACACTGTTTTTGGCACCATCGACCTTGACGGTGCCCTGCAGGCGCGCCCCACCGGAGACAATAAATTGGTCTTTCACGCCCACCCAACTTACCTACAATTAGGGCAGCGCGCCGATACGACGGGCCGCATTGACTGCTTCATAGCGGGTGTGGGCACCCAATTTGCGCATGACAGAACGCAGATAAGACTTCACCGTTTCGGCTCCGATGCCCATTTCTTCTGCCGCCTCAACGTTGGTATGCCCCAACGCCACGCAAGACAAAACATCGAGCTCGCGCGCAGACAACTTGGTGGTCTGCTTCACGCGCACCGGGGAGACCATCTGGTCACAGAGGGCTTCCAATTCCTTACGGAGGTCCTCATCGTTGACGCGATTAGCCAGCATCCGCAGCTTGGAGTGCGTCGAGCGTACCTGCTCCCATTCGGCGCCGTTCATCACATGACCGCGAGCGGCTCCGCCTTTACCCCCATCGGCGCGGCGCAGTGCGGAATTAACCGCTAAATCCTGCTCGAGGCAGCGGGCGGTCATGGTGACCTCCTCGATGACCTTGTCACCCAAGCGGACCGGCGAATGAACACCAACATAAAGAACACCGCGGATCTCACGCTGCACAGTCACCGGCACCGCCACGATGGAGTGCAGTCCCTCATCCTGGATGTAGCGGTCGTTCTCGTGGCTGATCGTCGTGGCGCGGGTGTAGTCGGATACGCCTACCGCGCGACGAGTGCTGACAACGCGCCCGCCGACGCCCACATTCGCGTCAATCACCAAGTTCTGCAAGGCCGGGGTACGCAGACCTACCCAGTGGGTAATCTGCAGACGATTATCCGGCAGCAAGGTTCCGTACATCGTGACGGGAATTCCCGTTGCGGTCTTCAGCGACGACAGCGCTGCGCGTACGGCTTCGTCATCATCCTTGAGTCGGTGCGGCTCCATGAGACTCTCTCTTACTCGGGGGTAACCAGCAGGTGCACCCACATTCCCCGCCTGAAACGGGGGTAGGTGAACACTATTTGCGAAGTATAACCGTCCGACGGGGGTAATTCTAAATCGCACCGCGGCCTACTCCGTCACCCCAAATCCCACATATCATGCCCGAATGCTCTGTTCAGAATTTATATACCACTTTGTCTAGTAGCGGGGTGTAAGGTGTCTGCTGTACATCGGAAGTTATTTACAAGGAGTCCACATCGTGGCTGTATACGACAACATTCTAGAAACCATCGGCGGAACCCCGCTGGTCCGCCTCAACCGCCTGACCGAGGGCCTCGGCGCTGAGGTGCTCGTAAAGGTTGAGTCCTTCAACCCCGCAAATTCCGTCAAGGACCGCATCGCCAAGGCGATTGTCGACACCGCCGTGGAATCCGGCGAGCTGAAGCCGGGCGGCACCATTGTTGAAGCCACCTCCGGCAACACCGGTATTGGCTTGGCGCTCGTCGGCGCAGCCCAGGGCTACAAGGTCATCCTCACCATGCCGGAGACCATGTCTAACGAGCGCAAGGTGCTGCTGCGCGCTTATGGCGCTGAAATCGTGTTGACCCCGGGCGCTGCCGGCATGAAGGGTGCCGTAGAGAAGGCCAACGAAATTATTGCCGAAACCCCCAACGCCATCCTGGCTTCCCAGTTCGCTAATGAAGCAAACCCGAAGATCCACGAGGCAACCACGGGCCCCGAGATCTGGGACGACGCTGAGGGCAAGGTTGACGCCTTCGTCGCCGGCGTCGGCACCGGCGGCACCGTCACCGGTGTTGGCCGCTACCTGCGCTCCCAGAACCCGGATACCTACTTGGTAGCCGTAGAGCCTTCCGACTCCCCCGTCCTGTCCGAGGGCAAGGCAGGCCCGCACAAGATCCAGGGCATCGGAGCTAACTTCGTCCCGGAGGTTCTGGACCGCGAGATCCTCAACGAGGTTCTCACCGCCACCACCGAGGAATCTGTCTCCACTGCCCGCAAGCTGGCCACCGAGGAGGGCCTGCTCGTCGGTATTTCCTCCGGTGCCAACGTCTCTGCGGCACTCAAGCTGGCTGCTCGTGACGAGTTCAAGGGCAAGACCATCGTCGTTGTCGCCCCAGACTTCGGTGAGCGCTATGTCTCCACCATCCTCTTCGAGGACATTCGCGAGGCCTAAAGAAAACGCTTACGTGGCTTTCCACGGGACGTCGCCAAGCACGGCGCCGTGGTGAGCCCCCCGAATAAAAGCGCCCTCTGTGCTAGGGGGCGCTTTTTCTTTCTGGATAGGATGGTTCGCATGCACATCTTGAAGATGATTCGTGAAGACCTCGCCAACGCACGCGAGCATGATCCGGCCGCGCGCGGCGACGTCGAAAATGCTGTGGTCTACTCCGGCCTCCACGCCATTTGGGTGCACCGCATTGCCCACCGCATGTGGAAGCGTGGCTGGCGCGGGCCGGCACGCATCTTGGCCCAGGTGAACCGCTTCTTCACCGGAATTGAGATCCACCCCGGCGCCACGATTGGTCGGCGCTTCTTCATTGACCACGGCATGGGCATCGTCATTGGTGAGACCGCCGAGATCGGGGATGGCGTTATGCTCTACCACGGTGTCACGCTCGGAGGCCAGGTTCTCACGCAGACAAAGCGCCACCCAACGATTGGGGATAATGTGACCATCGGCGCCGGCGCAAAAGTACTAGGACCCATCACCATCGGTGAAGGCTCCGCGGTAGGCGCTAACGCCGTAGTGACGAAAGATGTGCCCGCGTATCACACTGCTACGGGTATTCCCGCTAAGAACCGTCCTCGCAAGAAGGACGAACGAATCAAGCTGGTGGACCCGGACTACTACATCTAAGGGCAGCCGACTCCGTATTTAGAGGTTGCCCTCACGGCTAGTCAGGCGCTGGTATTCCGGGTTCTTCTCAATAAACCGCGCCACGGCGCTACACGTTGGGATAACTTGGCGGCCTACCGTCGAGTCATCATCCAACGCCGCCTTAATCAGCGGTTTGGACAGGCCTTGGCCTTGAAAAGACTCAAAGATTTCCGTGTGCGTAAATTCGCGTGTGGTGGCGGAATCACTGTATTCAGCGAAGCCTGCTTCCTCGCCATCGACGGTAATCACGAAACGGGAACGATCGGTTTGGTGCGCAACTGAAGTAGTCATGGTGCCCATTAAACCAAAAAGCAGCAGACCAGGCTTAAGGGACATTTCGTGTGGATAAACCGGTACGGATTTCCGGGGCAGCCTGGGATAATGCGGTGATCTTGATTTTGAATCGGTTCCAACAGCCCGATCGATGAAATCAACACCGGATAGTC
>NZ_CABTZR010000125.1 GCF_902489365.1 uncultured Corynebacterium sp.
AACGGTGTGCTGGGTAAGTCCCCGTACGGCCACTCCCTGAAGAACATCTCCGAGCAGGCTATCTCTCACGGCAAGTCCGCCGGCGTCGTCAGCTCCGTTCCGTTCAGCCACGCCACCCCGGCTGCCTTCGCGGCGCACAACAAGAATCGCAACAACTACACCGAGATCGCCGCTGAGATGGTCGGCTCCGATCTCGACGTCATCATGGGCGCTGGCCACCCAGAGTTCGATGACAACGCGCAGAAGGTAGGGGCACCGAACTACAAGTACATCTCCGAGGACTCCTTCAAATCCCTGCGCGATGGCTCCGCTGGCTGGGAATTCGCCGAGAACACCGCTGACTTTGAGAAGTGGGCTGAAGGCAACGTTGAGGCCAACAAGAAGTACTTCGGCCTCGCACCGGTTGCCTCCA
Organism: uncultured Corynebacterium sp.; assembly: GCF_902489365.1. Classification (GTDB taxonomy): domain Bacteria; phylum Actinomycetota; class Actinomycetes; order Mycobacteriales; family Mycobacteriaceae; genus Corynebacterium. The sequence goes on from NZ_CABTZR010000125.1 coordinate 413, forward strand.
CCCTGCAGCAGGGCCGCGACGGCAACCCGGAGGCCGCTGAGCCGGGCACCGATCCGAAGAATGACGTCGTTGATCTTCCGACCATGACCAAGGGCGCCCTCAACGCCCTGGGCCAGAACGAGAAGGGCTTCTCCGTCATGATTGAGGGCGGCGCCATCGACTGGTCCGGCCACGCCAACCAAACCGGCCGCGACATCGAGGAAACCCAGGACTTCAACAAGGCTGTTGACGCCGCCATCGCCTGGGTGGAGGAGAACTCCAGCTGGGACGAGACCCTGCTCATCGTCACCGCTGACCACGAGACCGGCTACCTCTCCGGCAAGGAAGAGACCGCCTCCTGGAACCCGCAGACCGGTGAGAAGGGCAAGGCCCCAGAGCACCAGTGGTACTCGGGCGAGCACACCAACCAGGTTGTCCCGTTCTTCTTCAAGGGCGCTGGCTCCGAGGACATCATGGCCAAGGCCACCGGCACCGATCCGGTGCGCGGCAAGTACATCGACAACACCGACGTTGCCAACCTGATCATCCAGGACTGGTGGTTCGCTAACGACTCCAAGCCGGAGGACGAGGGCGAGACCAAGCCGGAAGACCAGGACAACAACGGCAAGACCCCTGAGGACGAGGGTAAGGACAAAGACGACAACAAGGGCAACACCGGCAAGAAGGAGACCAGCTCCGCTGTCGGCGCTGGCTTCTTGGGCGCAGGTGTAGTTGCCGCACTGCTGGGCGCAGTTGCTGCCTTCCTGCAGTCCATCGGTGTGGTGAAGGTTGACTTCTCCGCTCTGCAGAAGATGTTCCGCTAATCACGCCGCGTGGATGCCACCGGGGCATCCCGTACTTAACTAGGTCCTCCACCAGTTCATTTCACACTGGCGGAGGACCTCTCCTTGTATCGTTATTGTCCTGTGCATCGGTCTATAAAGAAGGCCGTGAGAGGCCCAGCTCTGCTGCTTTGGAGTATCCGCGGCGTTGCAGCTACCCGATATTCGGGCTCCAGCCCACAGCCCTGGGTCTCGCACACCTGTCACTGTCGTTCACGGTGAATAAGGGCGAAAAAATATCAAATTTCTGGCCCTTATCTACCGTGAATGTAGCCCCAAGCCTGAATGCCGGTTCCGAAAACGAAAAATCTCTAGACTTCACACGCTCCCACCAGCCACATGGCAACCGCACCCCGCGGTGTCCTATGATGAGGAAAATGAGCGCGGAGATTTATTCACTTCCAACTACGCCACTGGTAGCCAGCGAGTACATCGAGCAGGGCCCCCGACTGTCCCTGCGTCGCGGCAGCAATATCCTCACGCTTCAGCTGCCCGCCACCTTCCCGGAGGCAGCACTCACCGATCCCCGCTGGGTCGTCCAATCGCATTTCATTGATCGTCCGCACACTCTGCGTGAATTCGCCACCGACGAGCCGCTTGAAGTAGGCATCCCCGGCCCCTTTACCCGCATCATCGTGACTCTGAGCGACGGCGAGGAAGAGCTCATCGAGACCATCACCTTCACCGGCATCACTGAGGACGCGCCCTTCATCGTCTATGACCGCACCACGCTTATCGCGCCGCAGGGCACCCTCGAGGACGCTAAGCCGCTCGGCATCTGGGCCGGCTGGGAAGTGGGCCCGCTGCCGGAGCGGGTGGAGGTGCCGCAGAGGGAACCGGTGGACGTCGCCAAGCACAGCGATTTCGAGTGGGACTTTAACGTAACCATCCTGCCCCACGCCCGGGGCCTCGACAACGAGCCGGTATTCACCAAGTCCCCGCGCGTGCACCTTATCGCGGAAGGGGAGTGGCGCATCGATCTCACCTACGCTCCCCTCGGCGGCGAGCAGGAGGAGATTTCGGAGCAGACCTTCGACGCGGGCATCGTCGAGCCTTTCCCGGGTGATCTCTACGAAGACCCGTGGGTGGGCCGGTACAAGGTGTCGCTGTGGCACGACGAGGAGCTTGTCGACGTCCGCTTCATCTCCCTCGCCGAAGGCCTCCACATGCGCGCCACCAACGACGGTCCGCGCGGCATGGATTTCCGCATCATCGATGCCCTGGGCGCGCACTCGGCCTTCAGCTACACGCTGGCCTCCCCGCCAAAGAAGCCCATCGCACTGGAAAAGGGCCTGCATACCTTCGAGGACACCGAGGTCTCTCGCCGCGAGGTCGTGGCTAGTGAGGCCGGCTATGAGTTGGAATTCGATGTCTGGCCCGAGGCCCTGTTCAGCCGCGTCAAGCGCATCGGCTTGGAACCCACTGAGCACTCCGATAAGCCGGTCATTTTCGCGGGCCAGCTCGATCAGGATGACATGTTTACCGTCCATTCGCCGCGCCCGCTGCCGCTGGCGAAGTTCGTCACCATTGACGGCCGCCAGAAGATCAAGGAGCTGGCCCGCACGTCGAAGACGACGCAGGCGGTCACCAGCCTCGCCGTGCCTAATGCCGCGCTGGCCAACGCCGTGCGCAAGCAGCCAACGGCAGAGCTTTTCCTCATGTGGTCCACACTGTCCTATGAGGACTACCTGGATTCCCTCCCGGCTCAGGAGCGCGCGGCCCACCAGGCCCGCAGCTTGGAGCGGCGCATCGTGGAGTATGAGGCTTCCGCCTCCACCAGCCTGATTTACGCGGCGCTGGCGACTATCCGCAAGTCCCCCTTCGTCAGCCGCGGCCTCCTCGATGCCGATGCCAACATTGTGATCGAACAGAACGCAGAACCGCCGGCAGATGTAGTGGGTTGGGCCTGGCCATTGGCCGAACCAACAGTTGCACCGACCCAGCTCACCGCAATCGAGGATGGCTTCGAACTGCCCGCCGACCTTGCTGAGCAGGGCTCACTGCTTGTCGACGTCCGCGAGCTCCGCGCCTCCTCCAACCTCGCCGCCCCTGCACGCCCCTCCAGCGCCTCCATCGTGATCACGCCGGAAGGCTCGCCCGCAGCTCTGGCCTCAAAGGACTGGACTCCGGAACAGCTGTGGGGCACCTTCCGCGCGCTTCACGTGCTCTCCCAGCGCAGCCCGAACCCAAAGCTGCAAGCGATGTTCGACAGCACGATTGACCGCCTGCGCTCCCAACCGGAGGACGCGCTCCATGCCCTGGCACGCACTGGCGTTAGCGTGAACCAGCAGGCCCGCTCGCTCGCGCGCACGCGCTTGTTCCACTCGCCGCTGGAGTCCACCGCCGAGTCCAGCTCCGATAGCTACCTGGATCTTCTCCTCGATCCTTCAGCCAGCGAGAACCCAGAGCTCACCGCCGTGCGCGAGACCGGCGCCGATGGCCTGACCCGCCCGATGCTGCTCAACGCTGCAACCATTCACAGCCCCACACCGCCCGTCGATGATCTGATGGGGGAGGCCGGCCGCGTCGCCGCGCTGCGCGAGTGCTTTGCCAACAACGGCGCACTCGATGCGCTGGGCACCATCGAACACCTGCGCAAGGACGCCACGGCACTGGCCTCCCTGGTGCAAAACGCGGGCGTTGACATGTCCGTCAGCCACACCCTCATCGCGTTGGGCGCCTTTGCCAGCGGAAACACAGCCGATGAGCTCAATGCAGCGGCCTGGATGCCCTATATCTCCTATGCCTTCGCCCTGGCATCCCGCGCCGCGGCGAACGACATCATCATGGAAAGCCCGCTGCTCAAGGAGGATATGCCCATGCTTGCCGACGTCCTCCCCCTCGCCCCCCGCCTCTTCTTCTACGACCTCGTGACGGCCGAAGCTCTCTTCCGCGATCGCGACGTGTAAGCGCGTGAGGTGTGCCACAATGGGTGAGCATGAAGGTTATCTCCACGAACGTCGCTGTCCGCCGCCCGGAGCCGCACGGGCGGCACGAGTACACGGGCATCGATAAGCAGCCACGCCCCTTCCTGGACCTGGAGATTCCCGGGCCCAACTACGGTGACGGCTCCGGCGTAGTGGGGGATTCCATCGGCGACCACGCCCACCACGGCGGTGCCGAGAAGGCCGTGTATGCCGTGGCACGCGAGGAGCTCGACTACTGGGAGGGCACGCTCAACCGCGTGTTGCGTGACGGCTACTTCGGGGAGAACCTCACCACAGAAGGGATTTCCTGGCCGAATATGCTGATCAACCAGCAGATTCAGGTGGGGGAGTGCGTGCTCGAGGTCTCCATTCCGCGCACGCCCTGCGCCACCTTCTCCGGTTGGATGGATGAGCCCGGCTGGCTCAAGTCCTTCACTGAG
>NZ_CABTZR010000126.1 GCF_902489365.1 uncultured Corynebacterium sp.
ATTCCGGTGCCGATTGCCTACCACACCTTCGGCGGCTGGAAGGCCTCCGGTTTCGGCGACCTCAACCAGCACGGTCCGGATTCCTTCCGCTTCTACACCAAGACCAAGACCGTCACCTCGCGCTGGCCTAGTGATGACTCCGCGGGTCCTCAGTTCACCATGCCGGTCATGTAAGGAGAGAACGCAATGACGACTATCGCATTTATCGGATTGGGCAACATGGGCGGTCCTATGGCCGCCAACCTGGCGAAGGCCGGGCACGAGGTCCGCGGATTCGACGTCGTGGAGGAAGCCCGGGATCATGCCGCCGAGCAGGGCATCACGGTCATCGAGACCGCGGAGGAAGCCGCGCAGGGCGCCGAGGTAGTCTTTACCAGCCTCCCCAATGGCGGGCTGGTCAAGCAGGTCATCGAGTCGATCCTCGCAGCCAATGAAGATGCTAAAACCTACGTTGATGTCTCCACCATCGCGGTCGCGGAAGCCCGTGAGCTCGCGGACACGGTGAGCAAGGCCGGGTCTGCCTTCCTCGATGCACCGGTCTCCGGTGGTATTGCTGGGGCGGCGGCGGGAACGCTTGCCTTCATGGTCGGCGGTACGGCCGAAGACTTTGCAAAGGTCAAGCCGTTGCTCGACATCATGGGCAAGTCCGTAACCCATTGCGGCGATATCGGCAACGGCCAGGCGGTCAAGGCGTGCAACAACATGATCCTCGCGGTCCAACAGATCGTCCTGGCGGAGGCACTCGTCCTCGGCGAGCGCCTAGGGCTGGACCACCAAGCCTTCTACGATGTCGTCTCCAACGCCACCGGCAACTCTTGGTCGCTGTCCGTCAACGCCCCGGTTCCGGATATCGTGCCGAGCTCACCGGCGAACAATGACTTCAAGCCAGGCTTCGCCGCCGCCCTTATGCTCAAGGATCTCAAGCTGGCTATGGCCGCGGCTGACGACACCAAGACGGATACAGTTCTGGGCCGGATTGCGGAAGAGCAGTACGCCTCCTTCGTGGACGAAGGCCACGGCGGCCTCGACTTCTCCGCTATTATCTCCGAGGTTCGCTCCAAAGGAACAGACTAAGCGCTCCTAAGGCCTCCTAGGTGCTCTAGCTCGCTTAGAGCGCCTAGGGCGCTTGGTCTCCGTCCAAGATGCCCTGGAGCAGCGGAGCATAGTACTCGATGAGTTCCTCGCTAGAAAAAGCTGCGAACTCGGTATCGCCAAAGCGCCGCATGAACGACAAGCCCATGAGCAGCGCAAGCGCTGATTGGGCTCTCAGCTCCGGCGAAGGGGAGTGGTTCCCGGATTCCGCGCGGATCCGGGAGGCCAGGACATCCAACAAATCTGATTTAATCCGCTTGCCAATGGCTCCGAGAGTCTGATAATCGCCGCTAGCGACCGAAATCGTCCGGGCCATGGAATAAGGGGCGTTATGCGGTGCTGTAAGAGTTTCCACCACTGCGGTACGCCCCAGTTGGCTGAAGGAACCGGCAAAGAGTGCTGCCGAGGAGGCGGTGAAATCCACCGTGGCCTCAAAGAGCCCTTCCTTGTTGTGGAAGTGCTTCACAATCAGCGCGACAGATACATCGGCCTTTTCCGCGATGTCCTTCATCGACACCTGTGAGAAGGACTGCTCGCTGAAAAGCTCGCGTGAACATTCGAGAATTCTCTCCCGCGTCGAAGCTGCTTTTTCCTCCATAGAGGACATGGTACCGGCGCCGCACGCGCAGGAAGGGTGATTCACCCTCTTGCCTTAGATGACCAAGACTGTGAGGTAGAAACGATGGTTATCTCATTCATCGGGGTGATTCTCTCCCTGATTTTTCTTGTCGTAATGGCCTATCGCGGGCACTCCGTGGTGGTTGTTGCTCCCTTCGCGGCGCTGATCGCGGTGATTTTCTCAGGGGAGCCAATCCTGGCTACCTATACCCAAATCTTTATGCCGGCGGCCGGAAACTTTGTCACCAAGTATTTCCCGCTTTTCCTCTTCGGCGCGATCTTCGGTTTCCTCATGACTTCTACCGGGCTCGCCCGGTACTTGGCTCGCGGTATTACCGCGTTATTCGGGCCAAAGCGCGCGATGTTCTCGACGGTCATCGCCACCGCTTTGCTGACCTATGGCGGTGTATCCGCGTGGGTCGTGGCCTTTACCATCGTGCCCATCGCGACAGCACTGTTCAAAGAGTCTGGGATTCCAAAGCGCCTCATGCCCGGAGCGATTGCGCTGGGAACCATCACCTTCGCGCTGGCCGGTCTTCCTGGCTCACCACAGATCCATAACGCAATCCCCACCAGTTACTTCGGTACCAACGTCTACGCGGCACCGCTCTTCGGTCTCATCTCTTCCGCCATCATGCTGGCAGCGGGAACGGCGTGGCTCGAATACCGCGTGCGAACCCTCCGCGCCAAAGGTGAGGCGTTTGAGCCGCTCGATGCTGACGGCAAGGTCATAGAGACACCCGAGGGAATCGGCGACAGCGGGGAAGAAGCAAGTGTAGAAATCGGCGGAGAATCCTTCGACACCAACTCCGGTGGCCGAGTGGCCACTCACGCCAGAGCTGAAGCAGAGCCTTCTGTCCAGGTGCAGGGATTGCTGGGGCTGGCGCCCATCGCCGTTGTCATCGCGGTCAACTTCGCCATGGTCTACGGGATGTCGAAAGTACTGGACACCTCCTACTTAGCTGAAGAGAAATACGGTGAGACCAACCTCGATGCGCTGTTGGGTATCTGGTCACCGACTGTCGCCTTGGCCTGCGCGGTGTTCGTCATCGTGGCGATGTTCCCTAAGCGGGCCGCCGAGTCCATTAAGGAATTCTCCGATGGCGCCAAGAACGCAATCCTTCCGTGCCTTACCACGGCCTCGGAGGTTGGCTATGGCGCGGTGATTGCTGCGCTGGCAGTCTTTACCGTGGTCAAGAGCAACATGATGGGAATCTCCGATAACGCCTTGGTGGTTTCCACGGTCTCCACCGCCGTCATCTCCGGCATCACAGGTTCCTCCTCAGGTGGTCTGTCCATCACGATGCAGACCTTGGGAGACCAGCTGGCGCAGTTGGCCACGGAACAGGGAATCAGCCTCGAGCTGATGCACCGCGTGACCGCGATGGCCTCAGTATCTTTCGACTCCATGCCACACAACGGCGCGGTGCTTACCATGCTAATCGTCTGCGGCATGACGCACCGTCTGTCCTACAAGGACATTGCTGTGGTGACCATCATCATTCCGCTGGCAACGCTGGCGTTGATGCTCGGCGTCAACGCACTCATCCCCGGCCTGAGCTAGAGAAAGCGCGGGGCCGCCGCCGGCTCCGTGTGGCCCTCGGCAGAGACATAGGTGTTACGTGCTGCAAGGTGCGGGTGCACCAGGACGTCCTCGGGGGAGACGACCTCTGTGACGCAGGCATCGCTGCCGCGGAAGATATCGATCCATTCCGCTTGGGTCTTCTCCGCAAAGCGCCGGGCAATGATCTCTTTCATGGTCGGCCACGAGCCGCGATCATTTTGCTCAAATCCGCTCAACTCATCGTCAAGCCCGAGGCCTTTCACCATGAGCGCATAAAACTGCGGTTCGATGGCGCCGGCGGCCATCCACTGGTCGTCGGCCGTGCGGTAGACGCTATAAAACGGAGCACCTCCGTCTAGAAGGTTTGTCCCGCGTTCCTGCCACTGGCCTTCAGCGCGGAAGGCATGCAGCATGGCGGTGAGGTTGGCGGCACCGTCGACAATAGCGGCATCTACCACGCAGCCGCGGCCGGTGTTCTTCGCCTGCAGCACGCCCGCCAGAAGGCCTGTCACCAAGTACATCGAGCCGCCGCCGAAATCCCCAAGGAAATTGACCGGTGGAACAGGAGCACCATCGTTGCCCGCGATGGGGTGTAGCGCACCGGAGACTGCGATGTAGTTGATGTCGTGGCCGGCGGTGTGGGCAAGCGGGCCAGATTGACCCCAGCCAGTGATTCGCCCATAAACCAGCGCTGGGTTGATCGCGTGCACTTCCTCTGGGCCGAGGCCGAGGCGTTCGGCCACCCCGGGACGGAAACCTTCGATGAGGATATCCGTCGTGGCTAGGCGCTCACGCAGCTTGTCGATGTCCCCTGAGTCCTTAAGATCAGCCTCCAGAACCTCTTGCCCGCGGTAGAGGATACTGTGCGGGACCACAGCGGGAGGATTTCCTGGGCGGACCACGCGGGTAACACTGGCTCCCATGTCCGCAAGCATCATCGCGGCAAAGGGACCGGGGCCGATGCCACCGAGGAAAAGGACTGACGTGCCGGCGAGGGGAGAACTCATTGTGACCTACCTAA
>NZ_CABTZR010000127.1 GCF_902489365.1 uncultured Corynebacterium sp.
GAAGGGGGCGAGGGGTGTTCCTTAGAACAGGCCCTCGGCCTTCTTGCCGGTGTCCTTGACGGTGATCTTGCGGGAATCAACGTTCTGGTCGTTGTCGGTGGACTTGTCACCGTCGAGGCGGGAAATCTGGGTGACCTCGATGTAGTTCTTCAGGCGGCCTTCCTTGGTGTTGCCATCGCCGAAGTCCAGGTTGGCAACGCGAGCGGACTCGCCAGCGTTAATCGGGTTGGCCAGGGTGACCTCGAAGGAGCGGGTGGAGGTCTTCTCATCGAAGCCCAGGTCGCGGATGTGCGCACCGTTGGAGGAACGCGGGGTGATGAGGCGGTCAACGCCCTTCGGGCCCTCAGCGGTCTTAACGTCGACGCGGTACTGAACTGCCGGGTAGTCGCCGTAGTAGCGCTCGGTGCCGACGTTCTCCAAGCGGAGAGCAACGGTGCCGGCAAAGCCAGCGTGCTTAGCGCCGGAGGTGGTCAGAACAGGCTTCAGGTCCAGCTTCTGCTTGGCCTCATCGGTCTTGCCGTTGTCGACGTCCTCCTGGACCTTCTTGTCGGCTTCTTCTTCCTTCTTGCCTTCGGCCTCGGAGACAACCTTCTCCTTCGGAGCAACCTCGTTGTCCTTGATGACCTCAGCGTCCGCCTCCGGAGACTTCTCCTCTTCAACAACCTTCGGGTCGTTGACGTCGGTGGTGTTCTGAGCGTCCTTGTTCGGAGCGTAGGAATCAGCGATGTCGTCGTAGAGCTTGACGCGCACTTCGTTCTTCATCGGCTGCATTGCGGACCAGAAGGTCGGGGTGGACCAGGTGCCGTTCGGCTTGCAGTACTGCTGGGTACCGGTCATGTTCAGAACGCGGAAGCCGTAGGTAGCCTCACCGGTGTGGTTCGGCGGAACATCGTACGGGCCGATGGACTGGCCAGCCTCCCAGGACAGGGAGTAGGACGCAGAAGCACCGAGCTTGGTGGCGATCTGGTGGGAGATGCCGAAGGAACCCTCGGAGTTCTTGCCGGAGCCCTTGCCGCCTGCATTCATGGAGGTGGTCTCAGTGCGGTCACCGTTGACGGACAGGGTGATGGACTGGGACTTGGACAGGTCCTGCTGCAGCGGGATGTCCTTCTTGGTCTGGTTGGTGGTGGAGATGGTGCCTGCCGGCATGAAGTTATCCGTCACCTTGTAGACCACAGTGCGGTGGTCCTCCCACGGGTTGCAGACCGGACGCGGGTTAAGGACGTTGGCCTTCATGTGGTCGGAGCCGTGGGACGTGTGAACGATGGGCAGCTTGGCGTTCACAGCCGGGGTCTCCGGGTAGGACTCGGTCTGGGTTGCTGCGGATGCAGCCGGTGCGATGAGGGCAGTGCCTGCAATCGCGAGGCCGGCGATGAGGCCGGCGGTACGACGACGCTTGGTCATGGTTGTTCTCCTGGATGAAAAAGTTTGGGGCAATGTGGTGACGCACTGTCGTGGCGCTGCGAATACGCTGTAGCGCTCAGTGCGTGACGTGAAGCAACGATAAGGAGATTTTCAGGATCGCGCATCCTTAAGGTTGTTTATATTTTTGTGAGTTGAAGTAAGTTTCGATAGGGTGACACGCGGGTAAACAATTGGCTAAGGAATTTGCGCCGACCTTGGCTTTGTCTACCTAGACCGTATTCTGGGAAAACGTCTCTTTGATCGTTTGGACACATACTAAAGAATAACCCCATTAGGGGGAGAAAAAGATTATCTCCAAGGTTGATTGTCGGGCCGGTTTTAACCCCCAGGGGCGCGAGTGGAGCCGCGCACAGGCGCGCGAGACGCTTAAGAAACTCTTAAGGATGGTGCGTTAGTCTTCTTCAATTTCCGGATCTTCGGCGCGTGCTTGCTCGAAAACCTCAGCCGCTGCGCGCAGGTTAATGGTGCCGATAATGAGGCCCACCACGATGTCCGGCCAGGGGCTTGCCCACGCCAGCATAAGAAGGCCGGCGCCAAGGATGAGAATGTTGGCAGCGACATCATTGCGTGCGGCCAACCATGCGCCGCGCGTGAGCGCGCTACCGTGGCGTAGTTGCACGAGCAATACCGCGCAGAGCAGGTTGATGAGCATCGCTGCCACGGCCGTGCCCGACAACGTGAGTGGTTCAGGCACGGCGCCGTTGATGATCTTCCATATGGCCATGCCATAGGACGCCACGGCAGGAATCAGGATGAGACCGGCCAAGCCATAGCTTGCTTTGCGACGCCCCTCCACCGACCAGCGCAGCGCTAACAGGACGAGCGCGTTGATGAGGAAGTCCTCGAGGAAGTCAGCAGCATCGGCGAAGAGTGAGGCTGAGCCAATGATGCAGGCGATGATGAACTCGCTAAAAAATCCGAGGAGGTTCAGCGCGGCGACCCAGGCGATAATGCGCCGGGCGCGCGCGTTCAGGGTGGAGGAGGAGAGATCATGAGACACGGCACCTGAGCCTAGTGGGCCTAGGAGTCGTGTTCCAACTTATTTTTCTTATGAGCGGTTGTGTATTAGTCGACGATGGTGACGTCGTCCTCGCGGCGGTGCCTCTCGCCGGCGAAACCGCCAAAAGCTGTGATGAGCGAGGTAACGGCCAAAATGATGATTCCCGGCGTGGAGCTGGGGGTCTCATTGGAAGCGTTCAAAGCGGTGGCCAGGAAAGGTAGCAAGCCTGAGACAGCTGACGCGATGTTGGCAGAGATGGCTACGCCGGAATAGCGGACGTTGGCGGGGAAGACCTCTGAAAGTAGGACGCCTGATACGGAATAGGTGATTGTAACTAGGGACAGTCCAATACAGACAGAGAGCGTGAGTAGTACTGCATTGCCGGTGTCGATCATCGCCCACAGCGGCCACGCCATGATGGCGGTGGCAAGCGCGCCGTATCCGATAACGCGACCAGGGCCAATCTTTTCGCCGAGGCGGCCGAAGATGACGTTGATAAAGATCTGGCACACTGCCCCGAGGAGGGTAGCGTTCACGACGGTCTGACGTTCAAAGTCCAGCGTGGTCGTGGCGTAGGAGAGGACGTAGGTGCTCATGACGAAGAAGCCGCCGATACCTAAGAAGGCTGCCGCAGAGGCGAGGCACAGTTGTGGGAAGTGCTGTGTGAAAAGCTCCTTCAGGGAGCCTTGGTGTGCGGCCTCGTCTGCCTCAGCCTCCTCTTCCAAGGCCTTGTAGACGGGGGATTCCTCAGCCTTCGAACGAATCCACAGCGCTACCGCAAGGAAGGGGAAAGCGATAAGGAAGGGAATGCGCCAGCCCCATGAGCTCACCGCGTCATCGTCGAGCATGAGTACAAGCGCGAAGGCGCCGGAGGAGAGCAGCGTACCGGCGGGGGAGCCGATTTGCACGAAGGCGGCGTAGCGGCCGCGCTTTTCAGCTGGTGCGTGTTCGATAGCCATGGTTGTTGCGCCGCCCCATTCGCCGCCGACGGCGATTCCCTGAAGCAGGCGCAGGATCACTAGTGCGATAGGTGCCCAGATGCCAATGCTGTCAAAGGTGGGCAGGAGGCCGATGACTCCGGTGGCTACTCCGATGACGACGATGGAGATGATAAGCGCTGGTCGGCGGCCCATCTTATCGCCAATTTGGCCGAAAATGACCGCGCCGAGTGGGCGGGCAAGGAAGCCTACGCCGAAAGTAGCGAAGGAGGCGAGAGTGGCGCCGGTGCCCGTCATTCCAGAGAAGAAGAGTTCGTTGAAGACGAGCGCGGCGGCGGTGCCGAAGAGGAAGAAGTCATACCATTCGAGGGCTGTGCCGACGAATGCGGAACTGGCGATGCGGAAGACGTCCTTTGAGTCGACCTTGATTTCCTCGGCGCCGGATTGGGCCGAAGCGGCCGACGCTGCATGGGTAGTCATATCGAGGTGCTCCTTATGTGAAATGCATTACCTTTCTATGGAACATTAGGTGTGCGTCACCTTGGGGTGAATGGGATGGAGGGTTTTCTATGCATTGCCCCACTGGCTGAGTGTTGTGGTTGTGTCTGTGCACAAGTGCTATCGAGTAGTGCGATGGAGTGCTAGCAAAGCTCGCGCGGCGTCTTTTGGCCGTGTGATGTCAAGACCGGTGAGCTCCGTCA
>NZ_CABTZR010000128.1 GCF_902489365.1 uncultured Corynebacterium sp.
GCCAAGTTTGGCCAGCCTGAAGCCGGCCTGGGTATCGCTGCCGCCGCGGGTGCAACCTGGCGCCTCAAGGAGTGCGTGGGCACCCCGCTGGCGAAAGAGATTCTGCTGGCCGGGCGCATCCTCAACGGCGAGGAGGCGCTGGCCAATCACCTGGTCAGCGAGCTGCACGAGCCGGATGCGCTGGTCGACGGCGCCCTGGCACTAGCCGGGCGCATTGCCCAGCAAGACCCGCTGGCCGTGCGTTTGACCAAGCAGCTCATCTCTATGCCTGATGCAGCGCCCCCGGCGGTAGACAACATCGCCCAGGCCGTGCTCTTTGAGTCCCCCGCCAAGTTTGAGCGGATGCAGGCCTTCCTGGACCGCAAGAAATAAACCTTCCACTTACAAGGAGATTCAACTCATGTCCCCAGTACTGCAGGTTCCTGCCAAAGTTGGCGTGCTCGGCGGCGGCCGGATGGGCGCAGGCATCGCGCACGCCTTCCTAGCCTCCGGCGCGTCCGTGACCGTGGTGGATATCAACGAGAATGCCGTTGCCGCCGCTCGCGAGCGCGTGCACAAGGCCATCCGCGGCTCCCTCGACCGCGGGGCGGAAGGCACCTTCGAATCCTGGGATGAGCGGCTCAGCTTTTCCACCGCCGCCTCCGCCTTTGCTGGTTTCGACCTCGTGGTTGAGGCAGTTCCGGAATCAATGGATCTCAAGGTAGCCGCCTTCCGGGATATCGCCGATGCGGCCCCTCAGGCCGTCGTCGCCACGAATACCTCCTCGCTGTCGGTATCGCAGCTGGCGGAAAGCATCCCCAACGACGTCATTGGCCTGCACTTCTTCAACCCGGTTCCGGCCTCCAAGCTGGTGGAAGTGGTTGTTGCCGAGTCCACCCCGGACACGCTCGTGGACACGGCCAAAGGCTGGGTCGAGGGCTTGGGCAAGACCGCGGTGGTGGTCAAGGATGCCCCCGGCTTCGCTTCCTCCCGCCTCGGCGTGGCCATCGCGCTGGAGGCCATCCGCATGGTGGAGGAAGGCGTGGCCTCACCGCGCGATATCGACAACGCCATGGTACTGGGCTACAAATTCCCCATCGGCCCGCTGGAGCTGACCGACATCGTCGGGCTGGACGTGCGCCTCGGCATCGCCGATTACCTCGAATCCCAGCTAGGTGAGCGTTTTAGCCCGCCGCAGCTCATGCGCGACATGGTCGCCCGCGGGGAGCTGGGCCGCAAGTCCGGCAAAGGCTTCTACGACTATTCCGAGTAACCGTACTCTTCTCTGCCTGGCTCTGGCACCACAAAGCGATAACCCAAGCCGGGCTCTGTGAGTAGAAAACGTGGGTGGGCGGGGTCATCCTCCAACTTGCGCCTCAACTGGGAGGTGTAAATGCGGAGGTAGTGCCCCTGCCCCTCAAAGCCGGGACCCCAGATCTCAGAGAGCAGGTCCTCCTTGCGCACCAAGCCACCGTGGGCGCGAAGTAGCGTGGTGAGCACGCCCCACTCGGTGGGTGTCAGATGCAGCGGCTTGCCGCCTTTGGTGATGGAATGGTGCGGAACGTCAATCACGATATCCCCGGCGCGAACCACAGCGATCTCAGTGCGCCTCACCGGACTCTGTGGGCTACCATGCCGCAACGCCACTCGCACGCGGGCTAGAAGCTCCTCCATAGAGAAGGGCTTGGTCACGTAGTCGTCCGCACCGCGGTCGAGAGCTGCGGCGCTAAACAGCGGATCGGAGCGCGCCGTCAGGATAATGACCGGTACCGCAGACCACCCGCGGATTCCTTCCAGCACGACGGTGCCATCCATATCCGGCAGCCCCATGTCCAAAATCACAACGTCTGGCTGTTGCTGCGACACCACCTGTAGTCCCTCAGCGCCTGTACGCGCCTGGTGAACCTCGTAGCCACGAGCCTTGAAGTTAATACTCAGCGTGTTAAGCAGGCGGGGGTCATCGTCCACAATGGCGATGCTGGTTTTCTTCGTCGTCATTTTTGTTCTCCTCCCGCGACGGGAAACCGCAAAATAAAGGTTGCGCCCGGGGTGGCAGCCACCTCGATGCTACCGCCCATGGCTTCTACAAAGCCTTGAACAACGGAAAGGCCAAGGCCTACTCCGTTGTCGTTGCTGGTATCACCCAAACGCTGAAACGCTTGGAACAGTTCCTTCTGCTTCTCCGGTGGGATGCCCGGGCCTTCATCGACGACGATCAGTTCTACCTGTTCGGTGGTGGTCTGGGCGCTCAAGATAACGTCGCCGGTTGGTGCATAGCGCAAGGAGTTATCGAAGAGATTGGCCAAGACGCGCTCCATGAGCGCCGTATCCGCGCAGCACGTAACTCCACGCACGCTAGGGTCTAGGTGAATGCGCCCAATTTGCTCTCGGGAATGCCCAAAGGCGCAGGAAGCAATGGCGCGATTAGCCACTTCGGCTACGTCGACGATGTCTCGGCGGGCGGTTATGGCGCCGGCTGTGAGCCGGGAGTAATCCAACAGATTGGTGACCAACCCGGTAAGTTCCTCGATGCTCGCCGCAGTTTCTGCCAAAAGCATATCTTGGTCCTCGGGGGTGAATTCAATGTCGGCGTTGCGCAACGAGGATACCGCCAACTTGGCCGTCGCCAGCGGGGTACGCAGGTCGTGGCTCACACTAGACAGCAGCGCTCGGCGCAACTCGTCAGCAGCGGCTATCGCATCTGCGCGCGCGGCCTCAGCAGAGAGCTTTTCGCGGCGAACAATGCCTGCGAGATAGCCCGCTACCACGGTGACCAGACCTCGGTCACGAGCAGACAGTGTCGGGCCCTCGAGACGCAGCTGGACCGTGCCATCTGCGCTCGCAACAACGGTGTCCACTTCCTGTTCATGGCGAATTTTTTCGGGAATATGAAGGTGTTTCGAGGTGCGTTCGGGGGTAGCTGCGCGCCAGGTGGCAAGAACGTCACCGTTTTCATCCAGCAGCTCTGCTCTACGACAATTAAAAGCCTCCCCCACCTTGCGCATCACGGCATCCTTCGGAGAAGAATCCGCGCGGCGATTCAAGGCGGCGCGGGAAAACACCGTGAGTAGCTCGGCATCACGCGCAGCAATAGCCGCGTTCGCACGCTCAATCTTGGCGCGGCGCACGAGCATGCCGACGGCCAGCGCAATAGCCACCATGACTACGGCAATGACGGCGTTAGCGGGATCAGCAATATCGAAGGTATGGATCGGCTCGGTGAAGAACCAGTTGACCGCTAGGCCGGAAGCCACTGCCACCACTACGGCCGGCCACAGGCCTCCCAGCAAACTGACAAGCAGGATGAGCGCAAAGTAGAACGCGGAACAAGTACCTGTTCCCAAATCCTGGCCGTCCGCCTGCACCAACAGTGCAGTGAGCCCCACGAAAGCCAACGCTGAGCTAAGCCACGCGATGGCGCGCTGCGGGAAGGGGCGGAATGGATGCAGCATTCGTGTGAGCGGAAGTGGTTTTTCCGGGGGCAGGTTGACTATGTGACAGTCAATCGAGCCGGATTCACGCAGCACCGTTTCCGCTACCGTACCGTGCCAGTGCACGCCGAAACGACGCCGCGGCGAGACCCCCACTACGAGCTGGGTGGCGTTGACGCTCCGGGCAAAATTGAGCAGAGCTTCTGGGACACTGTCCCCGGTAACCTGGTGCAGCCGCGCGCCCACATCCTGGGCTAAGGACTGCAGCCGGGCGAGCTGTTGCGCTGATCCTCCCACCGAGGAGGAACGAGAGGTGAAGGAATCACCGAAAACAACGTGGACCACATGCAATTCCGCCGAAGATTTTGTCGCGATGCGCCGTCCGCGGCGGATAAGAGTCTCAGCATGGGCAACGTTTTGGATGGCCACAACCACCCGCTCACGTGCTTCCCACGTATCGGTGATTTTCTGATCCGAGCGATAAGTGATGAGTGCCTCATCAACCTGATCCGCTAGCCACAGCAGTGCCAACTCGCGCAGCGCGGTGAGGTTTCCCACGCGGAAGTAGTTGTTGAGTGCAGGCTCA
>NZ_CABTZR010000129.1 GCF_902489365.1 uncultured Corynebacterium sp.
CGCCCGCCGCGTCACCGTGTCCAAGGAGGACACCGTGATCGTGGATGGTGCAGGTACTGCTGAGGCCGTCGAGGAGCGCCGCGAGCAGATCCGGCGCGAGATCGAGCGCACCGATTCCACCTGGGATAAGGAGAAGCTGGAGGAGCGCCTGGCCAAGCTGTCCGGTGGCGTTGCCGTCATTCGCGTTGGTGCCGCTACCGAGACCGAGGTCAACGAGCGCAAGCTGCGCGTCGAGGACGCCATCAACGCCGCCCGCGCGGCCGTTGAGGAAGGCGTTATCGCCGGCGGCGGCTCCGCGCTGGTCCAGATCTCCCAGGAGCTCAAGGCCTTTGCCGAGGGCTTCGAGGGCGAGGCCAAGATTGGCGTGCTGGCCGTGGCCCGCGCGCTGACCCGCCCGGCCTACTGGATCGCTGAGAACGCAGGCCTGGACGGATCCGTTGTGGTCGCCCACGTCGCCGAGAAGGCCAACGGTGAAGGCTTCAACGCCGCCACCCTGGAGTACGGCAACCTGCTCGAGCAGGGCATCATCGACCCGGTGAAGGTCACCCACTCCGCCGTGGTCAACGCCGCCTCCGTGGCCCGAATGGTGCTCACCACCGAGGCCTCCGTGGTGGAAAAGCCCGCCGAGGAGGAACCGGCACAGGCAGGCCACGCGCACGCGCACTAAAACGTGCGCGGGAAACGTCCGTTTCCCGCGTGGCCATAAGGAAGGCCCGCCACCCGCATCCATCGCGGGGCGGCGGGCCTTCGCCGTGTCTCGATCCCCGCCCCGACGTCGACCGCTTGGAGGGGCTATCAGCGGCCATCGTCGTGGGCCAAGAACCCATGGCAGCCTCCGCGCGCACCGGCGGCGTGTGCCGGTCCAAGACTTCACCGAGGAACAAAAGCGTCACCTCTTTGAGACTGAGACCAAGGTCAAGGTCGGCGGCGTCAACATGAGCTACATGGGCCTGGTCACGCGCCTGGCGCAGCACGCGCGCATGGTGCGCCACATCGGCTCGGCGCTCACGGATGTCATCTATGTCTTCGACGAGCCCACCGCCGGCCTGCACCCACACGATGTCATGCGGATGAACGAGCTACTCCTGCAGCTGCGTGATAAGGGCAACACGGTGCTCGTCGTGGAGCACAGCCCGGAGACGATGGCGATTGCGGACTGCGTGGTGGAGCTCAGCCTCGGCGCCGAAGTAGCAGGTGGCGAAGTTGTTTCTACTGGCGACGCGCCGTCCGTCAGCGGCAAGCTCGTGTTGAAGGAGGATCTGCGCGAACCCACCGGTGTGCTGGAGATCCGCGGGAGCCAACGAGGGGGCGACTCCCGGCATGTTCTCCTTCAACTCCGAAGGCGCGTGCCCGGAGTGGTGACCGTTGAGTTTTGCCAGGAGGTCAAGGCTTCTGCCGCGAAGCGCGTCTGCGAACAGCTCGTCGCCGTGGGCTTGCGCTACCTAACGCTGGGACAGCCGCTGTCGACGCTCTCCGGCGGCGAGATTGTGGCCGCCTGCTCGCCGTGCGAGTTCCTGGACAGGGATACTCTGACTGTCCGCTACTTAGCGCAGGCGTGGTAGGGGTGGCTTGCCGCCATCAGCGCAGGTCGGGGAGGGGTGTGATGGTACTTAAAGAAACGTCGGTCGAGGCCCGCTGTGTGGCGGCCCATGACCGGTTCACCCCGGAGCTGAGGAAGCCGGAAGTGCGGGACTACGGCTGGGCTAGGCGCTGACTGTGGCGTGAGCGTCGCGCGAGCGCAGAGCCACGACGCGCTCAGATTCACTCATGCCACCCCACACGCCGTAGGGCTCACCGGAGGCCAGGGCATGTTCGCGGCACATTTCGATGACTGGGCAGGTGTGGCAGATCGCCTTGGCGCGGCTTTCGCGCTGAGCACGGGCGCGCCCGCGCTCGCCGTCCGGGTGGTAGAACACGTCAGAGTTTTCTCCACGGCATGCCCCGTGGAGCTGCCAATCCCAAAAGTCCGCATTCGGCCCGGGGAGCAGGAAGGACTGAGACACGTTCGATTCTCCTTAATCAAAGATAGAGCGCCCCTAGTGCGCATCGTGCTGTGGGCAAGCCTCCGCACGGGGCGTGATGCCCTGAGCACCGGGGCGAGGTGAGACGAGATAGAAGTGTGTCCCCCTTGGGTAAACGGCGCGTTACGCAATGCTGACATGTAGGTGTAGCAGGTCGGAACCTCCCACTTTTACCCTCAATGACCTGCGCCTACGTTTAAGATGAACGGTGTATGAACTTTTCTCATAGCTGCCAAAGAGTGGGGAATAGGCCCGTCGTTTCGGGTTTCAACCAAAGGTTGTGACATGATATTCGTGCAGAATATGAACTAATACACCAAGCAGAACAAGCAAGGATGGCAGTGGCTACTCAAGCTACAGACGCGAGCGGCTCCTCAGCGGCGTCGAAGCGCGACAGCGATAAGGAACTAGCGGACCTCGTTCCGCTCGCTGTCGACGGTAGCCGCCGCGCCCTACAGCGCATCATGCGCATTATTCACCCGCAGGTCCTGCGCTATTGCCGCGCACGCATCGGCGGCCACCGCCAGCCGACGGCAGAGGATGTGGCGCAGGAAATCTGCTTGGCGGTGGCGACGTCGATTGGCACGTACAAGGACAAGGGCCGCCCGTTTATGGCCTACGTGTATGGCATCGCTGCCCACAAGGTGACCGACGCCCACCGCGCCCTCAGCCGCGATCACACCCACCCCACGGACGACGTCCCGGAAGACGCCGCTGAGGACGCTACCCCCGAAGAATCCGCTCTGGTCGTGGACGGTAGTAACAGAGTGCGGGCCATGCTCGATACGTTAAGTGACAAGGCCCGGGACATTATCATTTTGCGTGTGTTCGTGGGGCTGTCGGCAGAGGAGACCGCAGAAATTGTGGAGTCCACCCCTGGCGCAGTCCGCGTGGCACAGCATCGTGCACTGGCGCAATTGCGCAAATCCCTCGACTCGCACGAGACGCAATGAACCAGCAGTGGGGCTAGCACAAGCTAGCAGTGAGCCATCGGCACTTGGCACCGACAAGTTAAGAATTTCTCTATCAAGGAAGGGAGGACATCGTGGCAAAGAAGGACCAGCCTCAGCAGGGCGTCGCTGAGCAGCTGCAGCCCTTGGTTGATGATGATGCATTCCTCACCACTCTCTCCGAAGGAACGGATCCCTCCGATGGCGGTGATGAGCTGGCAGGGCTCCTGCTGGAGTTGCGCGGGGACGTCGAAAAGCAGATGCCCCCGGCCCCGCTCATCGAAGGCGCGGACGAAGAGCCGGAGGTTATTTCCCTGGATGCGGCACGTCGCCGTCGTCGGGGCAAGCCATTCATCCACGGCCTCATCGGCGCGGCCGCAGCTACGCTGCTGATTGCAGGTAGCGGAGCGGTGGTCGTCAACGCCGGCCCGGGATCGCCGCTTTATGGCGTGAATCAGTCGCTCTTCGGCACGAACAATGAGGATGTGTCCGTAGTGGAGCTCGCTGGAACGCTCGACGAAATGGAAAAGCGTTCCGCACAGGGAGACATGGACGGCACCCGCCAGTTGCTCGAAGAAGCCCGGAAGATGGTGGACCAAGCCAAGCGGGAACGCGAGGCGGACACCACGCGTGCGACGAAGCCGCAAACCCGCGCCACGGTGACGGAGACGCAGACCGTGGAAAAGCCCGTTCCGGTGGAAGAGGAGCAGCCGCCGCAGGAGCCGGCAACCGTCACGCAGACCCAGACTGCGGTGTCCACCGTTGTGGTCACCCAGACGGTGTCGGCCGGTAACCCGCTGAACCCTCCAGCGCCTACCTACCCGGAGCCGAGCCAGCCGGGTGGTGGCGAGCAGCCAACGCCTCCGCAGAACGATAACTCCAACGGGGATGGTGCTGGGGATGGCGGCCAACTCCCGCCGCCGCAGTTCCAGCAATAAAACGCACAGACCTCTCCTTCCCATAGCCGGGAGGAGAGGTCCTTTCGTTGTGTAAGGCGCGATACTTAATCCGCGCGTTA
>NZ_CABTZR010000130.1 GCF_902489365.1 uncultured Corynebacterium sp.
AAGCATCTAAGCGGGAAGCCTGTTTTAAGATGAGGTTTCATTTGAGGTCCCCCACAGACGATGGGGTTGATAGGCCAGACCTGGACGCACTGTAAGGTGTGAAGGCTACTGGTACTAATAGACCAAAACAAACACACACACCTTTCCTTTATGGGTGTGTAAACAACAAATACAACAGACAAGTAACACACTGTCGCTTCGCGTCCACTACACAGTATCTGACACAACACACGTAACCAGGCATCAAGATGCTCCGTGTGTTTGTCGGTGGCCTATAGCAGCAGGGAAACGCCCGGTCCCATTCCGAACCCGGAAGCTAAGCCTGCTAACGCTGATGGTACTGCAACCGGGAGGTTGTGGGAGAGTAAGAAACCGCCGACATTAAACAACAACAAACAACTCAATAACACCGCTGCAGGGCCCTAGACACCACATAACGTCTAGGGCCCTGAAGGCGTTTTCAAACCCTCATGAAACCAAGCCCCACCATCTGTAGTCAACAGCCTGGAAACCTAAAAGTACAGACCCGAAAGTACAGACCCGCTCGTCGCAACCAAACACAGGCCCGGGTCTCCTGATCAGCCACTTCGTGCTGTCACTTCCAGGTCTGCATAAATACAAACACAACACAAGCCCCCAGAGGACCAGGGCTCGAATAGAGTCCATCCCTGCCTCCAAGAGAGAATCTTCCCTTAAGCGCTCCACTGATGTCTTTCGACGTGTCACTGCAGGAACCATGAACCGGGTGATGGCTGTCTCACTTTCTTACAACCTGCGGTGGTTTCTGTCCCGGGATTTTAGGCTTAAAGAATGAAAGCCCTGTGTGCGATGAGGAGCGTGCAATGCGGGTGCGTCGTTTCCGCGCTCTGGCCTTTTCGGTGATGCGCGTGATTGCTGCCTGTGTCGGGGCAGTAGTGGTGTGGTTCGCAGTGCCGTTTTCGCCGGTTAAATCAGAATTTTCAAGGGATGTGGAACGCTCTAAATCGATAGCGATTACGCCAACGGCTGAGGTGTTTGTTGAAGAAGACTTCGCCAGCTTTCCGGAGGCTATTCAATACTATGTAGGTCGCAATGGCTTTATTGGGACGCCGAAGTATTCGTGGGTCCACCTCGAGTTTGCGGACGTTGACTTCCGCCAAGGCAAGGATGGGCGGACGCTGAAGATCGATTACGATCAGTATAACTTCGCTGCCGAGCCGCGCAGGCTAGCCATGGTGGAGAGTGCAGTGGCGGGGGTACCTTTTCAGGGATATGACTATTTCGCTGACGGTAGGGGCGGGATGAAAGGCGTCATCGGCAAGGCAGTTACGCTGTTTGATGAATGCGGTCCTGAGATGAATAAAGCAGCACTCGTGACGTATCTCGCGGAGGCGCTGTTTATTCCACAGAGCTTGTTGCGAAACGACATCGAATTCACCGAGCTTTCTGAGCGAGAAGTCGAAGCGACCTTTACTTATGAGGGCATCACGGTAAGTGGCGTGTTCACCTTCAACGAAGCCTATGAAATGGTGGAGTTTAGGACGCAGGATAGGGCAGTCGCTGGGGAAGACGGCACGATGACCCAAGTGGATTGGACAGCGAGGTGTGCCGACTATCTACCTGGTGCCCACGGTATTCGTTTGCCGCGCACGTTCCAAGCAGTGTGGAACTATCCTGAGCAGGATCTCGTCTACTTCGATGGCGCTATTAGCAGGGTGACGTTCGGCTAAGCCTGCATGGCGCAGTCGACATCACGACGAAGCATAAGGCAGGCTTAGATTCCCAATACGGTCTTAGCGATGAGGAAATAGATAATCAGGCCCGTGGCGTCACAAAAGGTCGAAATAAACGGATTGGAAAATACCGCCGGATCGGCTCCAATGGTCTTGGCCACGATGGGCATGAGCCCACCAACTGTCGCAGAGATGGAGCAAATTAAAAACAGCGTTGATCCGATAACAATGCCGATATCAGCGCCGTACACCATCGTGGCGAGACCGAGCCCCGCCAGCCCAAGCACCGCACCCAAGAGCATTCCGACGCGTAGCTCACTCCACAGCACCGAAAGAATGTCCCGCGTGCGAACATCACCGAGGGCTAAGGCACGGGTGACCGTGGTCGCTGCTTGATTGCCAGTGTTTCCACCGGTTCCGGTCAGCAGCGGGATGAACAAGGACAGGACAACTGCCTTAGAGAGTGTGTCCTCAAAGGAATCGAGTACTTGGACCGTGAGCAGTGCGGACACTGCCAAAACAAGCAGCCAGACAATGCGGGAACGCACGAGTTTGAGAAGAGGGGTCGACAAGTAGGGTTGCTGCAGCGCTTCCGTACCACCAGCACGTGCCGAGTCCTCGCTGTCGGCTTCCTCCACGATGTCTGTGGCGTCATCGAAGGTCAGCAGACCCACCAGACGGTGCGAATCATCCACAATGGGAAGCGCCAGCATATCCAACGGTAGGAACCATCGGACTGTTTCCTCAGCATCCGCGCTGGCATTAGCAAAGAGAGGTTCCTGCATGATGGAAGCAATCTGTACCCCGGATTCCGCCGTGAAAATTTCCCGCAGGCTCACTACTCCCACCAACCGGCGGTCGGGGCGTGTTACCGGCACCGTGTAAATGGTCTCCAGTTCATCCGACTGCGCTCGCAGCGTGTCCAACGCCTCGTCGATGCTCATATCGGGGTGAATATCGGGAACCTCAGGGGACATGCGTCGGCCTACTGACCGCTTGGGATAGCCCAGAATCACCCCGGTGACATCGCGTTGGGTTTGGGTCAGCGAACGTAGGAGACGGTCGGCAATCTCTGCCGGGAGCTCATCCAAGAGTGCCACGCGGTCTTCCGGTTCAAGTTCATCGAAGAACTCGTAGACATCGGCGTTGCCCAGCTCATCAATGATGTCCGCCTGGTGTTTGGCATCCAGTGCATCGAAGACAGCGATGGATTTTTCGCGCGGAAGTAAGCGAAGAGCCAGCGCCGCGCGCAGCGCATTCTGGCGCTCCACTATGGAAATGAGCTCCTTGCGCGGAACCTTGGCTAGGAGTTCCTGCAGTTGTGGGGCCTTCTGAGGATCGATGGCATCCTCTTGCTTAAGCCATGTCTCGACGATATCGCTAGCCTGCTCAGTAGTCTCCGCCATGGCTCCATCCCTGCCCTTCTTGCTTTATCAATGGTCTCCAGCCATTTAAGACTACGCGAGAGCTGACCTCTAGGGCGGGTGGCTAATAAAAGGCTTGTTCCTTCATTCGAGTGAGAACATTGTGTGCCGAAATGAGGCACATTGGCACGCCCACGCCCGGGACCGTAGTGCCACCGGCGTAGTACAGATTGGGCAGCTTACGGGATTGGTTCCGGCCGCGGAAAAACGCGGACTGGCGCAGCGTATGGGCAGGGCCCACGGCGCCGCCGGACCAGGAATTGTACTGCTCGGCAAAGTCGGCGGGGCCGAGCGTGCGCTTGACGACGACCCTCTCCTCCAGATCCTCAATCCCCATCCAGGACCCCAGCTGCGCCACAGCCGCGCGGGCAATGGCGCCCACGCGGGGAGATTCCACAGCGCCGTAGGCATCACCATGCCCATAGGATTCATCCGCTGGGACGGGGACGAGGATAAAGAGGTTCTCGTAACCTTCCGGAGCCACCGAGGAATCGGTGGCGGAGGTCTTCGACACATAGATCGACTCCGAGGCGCCCAACGGCCGCAACGGCTCAGGGCCGTGGTAGACGGCCCTAAAATCGGGGGACCAGTCAGTGCTGAACAGGAGCGTATGGTGCGC
>NZ_CABTZR010000131.1 GCF_902489365.1 uncultured Corynebacterium sp.
GGCGCCATCGCTGTTCTTGGTGAACCTTGGTATGACGTCGATGAATGCGCCGCTTGATGTCCGAGTCCAGGACACCATCGGTTTGGCTACCCCGCTGGCGGCGCGGATGCCGCGCGAGGAAGGCGGGCGCATTGGCCACGATAAATCCCTCGCCTTGGAATGGCAGGCAGCGCAGTCGGGCGCAGATATTGATTACCTGCCGCCGTGGTATGACAAGGACACCACCCGCCGGGCCCGCGCTGCGCTGGAGGCCCCAGAACTCAAGGAGCTGGTGGCCTCCTATAGCGAGCCCATGTCCTGGGAGCGCTTCCGTAAGAACCTGGTCTTTTCCCTGACGACGGGCCGTACGCTACAGCTGTCGGAGGACCCAGCGGACTACCTCCCCGCCGGGTAGGCACCCCCGTAGGAAGACAAAACGCGGGCGGGTAGGTTACGCTACAAAAGATTCTCGTTATTGATCCGTAACCATCGCTGGCGTGTTGGCGATGTACTAGTGGCAGTAAGAATGTTAAGGAGAAACATGAGTGCACTAAGTTCCGCACTGCGGACGCGTGTCATGGCGGTTGTGGCCGCCATTGCTATTGCTCTGGGCCTCGTCGTCACCGCCGGCACCCAGGAGGCCTCTGCGGCTAACCGTGACTGGCTGCGTGGCGATGCTACCGGGGCCTGCGAGTGGGACCGCGTAGGTTTCTGGGTTCA
This sequence comes from uncultured Corynebacterium sp., assembly GCF_902489365.1. GTDB lineage: Bacteria > Actinomycetota > Actinomycetes > Mycobacteriales > Mycobacteriaceae > Corynebacterium. Next base: position 700 of record NZ_CABTZR010000131.1, read on the forward strand.
GCGCTGTGATGTCTGGTCTGAGGCTATGGGCCGCACCATCCCGGTGCAGATTCAGCCGGCCAAGAACGGCGGCAACGCGGGCCTGTACCTCCTCGATGGTCTTCGCGCTACCGACCGCACCAACGCGTGGATCAATGACGTTAACGCCGCACGTACCTACGTCGACCACAACATCACCCTCGTGATGCCGGTGGGTGGCGCCGCGTCCTTCTACGCAGACTGGCGCGCCCCGGCCACCTATGACTTGGTGGAACCGGTGAACTACATGTGGGAGACCTTCCTCACTAAGGAGCTTCCGGCTTACCTCGAGGGCAACTTCGGTGTGGCCCGCAACAATAACTCCGTTGCTGGCCTGTCCATGGGTGCTACCGCAGCCATTACGTTGGCCGGCAAGCACACGGAGCAGTTCCGCCAGGCTCTGTCCTACTCCGGTTATCTCACCACGACTCTGCCGGGAGCGCAGACCTTTATGCGCCTCGCGCTTCTCGATGCCGGCGGCTTCAACATCAACGCCATGTACGGTTCCGTCATTAACCCGAAGCGCTTCAGCAATGACCCGTTCAACCTGATTCCGGAGCTGGCCGCTCACGGTACCGACGTGTTTGTCTCCGCCGCCTCCGGTATTCCGGGTCCGCTGGATCAGCAGCGCTATAAGCCGGAGCACATTGCTTCCGGTATGGCGCTTGAAGGTTTTGCTAATGCTACGACCCGCATGTGGGAGCTCAAGGCGCGCGCGATGGGCGTGCGTCTCCAGACGAACTACCCGGCTCAGGGCCTGCACAACTGGGAGCAGTTCGGCTACGAGTTGGAGTACTCCAAGCCGCAGGTGCTCAACGTGATGAACGCGTGGTAAACGCGTAGAAACCTTTCTTTTCGCCGGCTCGTCCGTCGCCTTCTAGCGGAATCATTCGCTGGAGGCGCTTAGGCGGGCCGGCTTTGTCGTGTTCGATAAGGAAAGTGTGGGCGTGTCCCTCTTCCAAAAGTCTCAAGTTCAACTTAAACTTGAGCTCACGTTAGACCGCTCACCGCGTCTGCAGTGGCGTGTTCCGCAGGAGGGGAACCTGCGGAGCCCGCTCGATGCAACGTGCCTTCACTCGACACATCGCAAGGATTCACCAATGCCGAACACTGCGCCTTCTCAGAAGTCTGCTCAGCCCTCCAAGGCAGCAGGCCTGCGTTCCCCGTCCGCCGCTCGCAAGGGCCTGACCATCGCCGCACTGCCTACCGCCGTGGCCGTCGGCTTCGCGCTGCTGCCTATGGCCAATGCGCAGTCCTCCAGCTCTAGCTCCGGCGAGGGCATTACCGACATTCTGGGAAGCTCCAACTTCTCCGACTCCTTCGCGCCGTCCAACCCGCCGCAGCGCACACCGATTGAGACCGAGTACCCGGACATCGAGGGCCTGCCGGAAGGCGTGTCCGTCTCCCGTGTTGAGTACCTGACCAACCGCCACCTCAAGGTCTACATCAAGTCCGCCGCTATGCCGGACAAGGAGCAGGTCGTGCAGATCCAGCTGGCCCGCGACTGGTACTCCAACCCGGACAAGAAGTTCCCAGAAGTGTGGGCCCTCGACGGCCTACGTGCCCGCGACGACGAGTCTGGCTGGACCATTGAAACCAACATTCTGTCCCAGTTCGCCGACCGCAACGTCAACCTCATCATGCCGGTTGGCGGCGAGTCCTCCTTCTACTCCGATTGGCAGAAGCCCGACAACGGGAAGCACTACAAGTGGGAAAGCTTCCTCATGCAGGAGCTCATCCCAGTCCTAGAGAAGGCATATCGTTCCAACGGCCAGCGTGCCGTCACCGGTATCTCCATGGGCGGTACTGCCGCGATGAACCTGGCGGAGCGCAACCCCTGGGCCTTCAAGTTCGTTGGTTCCTTCTCGGGATACCTCGACACCACGACCACCGGTATGCCGGAGGCCATTACCGCCGCGCAGGCAGATGCCGGCGGCTACACCTCCACCAACATGTGGGGCGACCTCTACTCCCAGGACTGGATTGACCACGACCCGAAGCTGGGTATCGAGAACCTCAAGGATATGAAGGTCTACGTCTCCGCTGGCAACGGCAAGGATGACTACGGCCAGATCGGCTCCGTGGCCAAGGGCCAGGCCAACATGGCCGGCGTAGGCCTCGAGGCAATTTCCCGCATGTCTACTCAGACCTTCGTCGATTACGCCAAGCGCGCCAAGGTGGAGCCGGTGGTCAAGTTCCGCCCGACAGGCGTTCACAGCTGGGAGTACTGGCAGTTCGAAATGACCGAGGCGTGGCCGTTCATTGCTGACTCCCTCGGTCTCGACAAGTCCGACCGCGGCGCTGACTGCACCCCGGTGGGCGCAATTGCGGAGGCCACCAAGTCCGGCATCATTGGTTCCTGCGTGAACAACGAGTATGACGTCGCCGAGCGCGGCAAGGCCCAGGACTTCCAGGCCGGTACTGCCTACTGGTCCCCGGAGACCGGTGCGCACGCCGTCATCGGCCGCATCGGTGCACGCTACTCCGAGCTCGGTGGCCCGACCTCCTGGTTGGGCTTCCCGAAGACCGGTGAGGAGAAGACTCCCGACGGTCGCGGACGCTACGTCCACTTCGAGCATGGCTCCATCTACTGGACCCCGGAGACCGGTGCCTGGCCTATCTCGAAGGACTTCTTCGACGCCTGGGGCAAGAACGGCTTTGAGGGCGGCGACCTCAAATACCCGGTAGCCGAGCCGCGCAAGGCCGGCGACGGCGAGGTCCAGGAGTTCGAGGACGGCGTGCTGACCCGCAACCCGGACGGTTCCTTCCACATCGTGCACGGTGCTATCGGCGCGAAGTACAAGGAGCTGAAGGCTGCTGACTCTGAGCTGGGCTTCCCGGTGGGTGAGGAGAAGGCCGTCAACGGCGGCTTCTTCCAGGAGTTCGAGCACGGCAACATCTACTGGTCCATGGATTCCGGCGCGCACTACATCCTCAAGGGCGAGATCTTTGATGAGTGGGGCAAGCACGGCTACGAACAGGGCGAGTTCGGCTGGCCCA
>NZ_CABTZR010000132.1 GCF_902489365.1 uncultured Corynebacterium sp.
AAACTAACGCCCTTGGCCCCTTTCTAGTTCCCATTTTCTTTTCAGCGCCCGTGTGCGCTAAAGTAGTGCGCACGCCGATTCATTGGCTTTCAAGCACAAGGCTTTCACAGTCGGAGCTTTGAAAGTTGAAGATCGTCGGTTGTGGGAATGTCGTATAGTGGCTAATACCTCAGCCTTCCAAGCTGAAGACGCGGGTTCGATTCCCGTCATTCCCTCCAAGCTGAACAGCCCCACTACCTGCACAAACAGGGAGTGGGGCTAACTTTGTACTGGCCTGTACTGGCAGCCGTGGTAGCTGACATGGTAGCTAGCCACCTAATTTAGGCAGTTGGTGTGGCTTTAATCGTTTTCTGATTCATTGGCACAACGCCGCGCTCGGGGCTCCGCTGGGATTGTCTAGGCCTTCACTTTTCCTTTTCTGCACGGATGACTATGCCCTACGTAGAGTGGGCCGCATGACAGTACCTAATATCAAATTGCACGATGGAAACTCCATCCCTCAGCTCGGCTTCGGCGTCTTCAAGGTTGACCCCGACAAGACCGAAGAGCTGGTCCTCGAAGCCCTCAAGGTGGGCTACCGCCACATCGATACCGCCGCTATCTACGGCAACGAGGAAGGCGTGGGCCGCGCGATTGCTAAGTCTGGCATCCCACGCGAGGAACTGTTCATCACCACGAAGCTGTGGAATGACCGCCAGACCGACGCCACTGCAGCTCTCGACGAGTCCCTAGAGAAGCTGGGCCTTGACTACGTGGACCTCTACCTCATCCACTGGCCCTGCCCGGAAAACGATACTTATGTCGAGGCGTGGAAACAGCTCATCGAGCTGAAGAAGGCCGGCAAGGCCAAGTCCATCGGCGTCTCCAACTTCGAGCTGGAGCACCTGGACCAGCTGGAAACTAAGACTGATGAAACCCCCGTGGTCAACCAGGTGGAGCTGCACCCCTACCTGCAGCGCTGGCGCGAGCTCGATGCCTTCCGCGCCCACAAGGTACAGATTGAGGCGTGGGGTCCACTAGGCCAGGGTAAGACGGATCTCTTTGAGCAGCCGGAAATCACCGAGCCCGCCGAGAAATATGGCGTTTCCCCCGCTCAGGTGATCATCCGCTGGCACCTGCAAAATGGCGTCATCGTGTTCCCGAAGTCCGAAAACCCGGAGCGCATCGCGCAGAACTTCGATGTCTTCGGTTTCGAGCTGGATGATTCCGAGATGGCTGCGATTACTGACCTTGACCTCGGGGAAGAGGGCCGCGGCGGCACTCACCCCAAGGATATGAACTAAGCCTCCGGAAGCTCCGGCGGAATGTTGGTGCGCTCGTACTCGGCAAGAATGTCGATGCGGCGCTGGTGGCGCTCAGCACGGGACCATTCCTGATCCAGGAAGGCATCCACGATGGCGAGCGCCTCCTCCTCAGAGTGCATGCGGCCGCCGATGCCGATGAGCTGGGCGTTGTTGTGCTCGCGGGCGAGGCGTGCAGTCTCCGGGGACCACGCCAAGGCGCAGCGCGCGCCCTTCACCTTGTTCGCAGCGATCTGCTCGCCGTTGCCGGAGCCGCCCAGCACGATGCCGAGCGAGCCTGGGTCATTAACGGTCCGCAGCGCGGCCTCAATGCAAAATGCCGGGTAGTCATCCTCGGCGTCGTACTCATGGGCACCGCAGTCAATGACGTCGTGGCCCTGTTTCTTCAGGTGTTCGGCAATGACGTTCTTCGTCTCGAACCCTGCGTGGTCTGCTCCTAAATAAACGCGCATGGCCCACATCTTAGCGGGCAGCACGACTCCCCGCTGAGCCCTGCCATTAATAGCGTGCGCTTGCTACGCTTGGGGCCGCTCACGCACAAGAGGAGGTTGTCATGCCCATGACCAGACGCGTCGCCGCCCTATACCTCATGGCTTTTCTCATCGGCGCCGGTTTATTCGCCGCAGGTTTCTTCACGGAACGCGGCTTCCTCCGGCCCCTGGTCATGGCGATCGTGATGACCGCGGCTCACCTCGGGGTGGGCGCGTGGTGGATAGCCCAGAAGCCACACCGTGCAGCTGGGATCACCGCCGGTGTACTTGCTCTCCTCGCAGGCGCTTCATGGGCTACGTGGGTAGCCGCCGAGTGGGAGGAATACCAGGCGCAGAGCTACCTGCCCATCATTAACATCGCGGGACTTCCTGCTCTCCTGCTCACCCCCATCGTCCTGGTCTGCGTCATCGCGGCGGCAATGCGCAACCGCACGCGTTAAACCTGCGGGGCTTCGGTGCGGGAGCGCTTGAGCTCGAAGAAGTAGGGGAACTGGGCGAGGCGCACGGAGGCGTCGAAAAGCTCGCCTGCTTCCTCGCCGGTAGGAACGCGGGTAATGACCGGGCCGAAGAAGGCGGTATCGCCGAACTTCACCACCGGGGTGCCGACTTCATCGCCGACCTCGGAGATACCCCGGTTGTGGAACTCGGTCAGCTTCTCATCCATCTCTTCGGTGTTGGCCACGGAGGCGAAGGTGGAGGGGAGGGAGGCGTCGTCAAGCGCCTGCCTAATGATGTCATCGTAGGCGCCGTACCCCTTCTTGCCGCCCTGGCCCTCGGTGTGGATGCGGGTGCCCATCGCGGTGTAGAAGGCATCGACCTTCTCCGGGGCCTCCACAGCAATCTTGGCCGCCACGCGGGCAGGGCCCCAGTTGGCCTCCATCATCTTCATGTACTCCGGGTCCAGGTCGCGGCCCTTGTTGAGCACGGACAGGGACATCGGCTCGAAGGTCACCTCGATATCGCGGACCTTCTCTACTTCCTTAATCCAGCGCGAGGTCAACCACGCGAAGGGGCATGAGCAGTCGAACCAGAACGTCACTTGTTGAGCCACGGTAAATCTCCTTTGTTTGTGTGGGCTTTGGCACCCCACCCTAGGCGTGTGACTACGCTGGTGCAGAGACTTAAGGTACCGAGAAAGAGGAGAGACAGCACATGACCTCGATTAACCTCACCCGCGAAGAAGCCCAGCAGCGCTCCGACATGGTGGAAGTAAGCCACTACGACGTCGCACTCGACCTCACCGGGGAGGAGTTTTTCACCTCCACCACGGTGGTGAAGTTCCGCGTTAAGAAGGCCGGTTCGACGTTCATTGACTTGCGCGGTGACGAGCTTCTCGAGGTCCGCCTCAACGGTGCTCCCCTACCCACCAGTGCTTATGACCCGACCTACGGCATCCCGCTGTCGGGTTTGCAGGTGGCGGAGTATGAGCTGAAGGTCGTGGCGAAAATCCGTTACTCCCGCACCGGCGAAGGTCTGCACCGCTTCGTGGACCCGGTGGATGGTGAAGCCTACCTCTACACCCAGTTCGAAACTGCCGACGCCAAGCGTGTCTTTGCGTGCTTTGACCAGCCGGATTTGAAGGCTACGTACTCGCTGGCTTTTGAGGTCCCGGAGCACTGGACAGTGATTACCAACTCCCCCATCAC
>NZ_CABTZR010000133.1 GCF_902489365.1 uncultured Corynebacterium sp.
GACATCGTGGTGGCTTACCCGAGTGTCAACCGCAAGGCTCTGCGTGAGCTCGCGATGGATGACACAGCGCGCGAGGCTGTCACCGTCATGGTAGACAGCGTCGAGCTCTTAGCCCTGCTTGAGGGATCCCTGCGCGTGGCCATCGACATTGATTGCACCCTTCATTTGCCGGGCGCAGTTGTGGGCCCGCGGCGCTCGCCCGTGCGCACGCCGGAACAGGTCTCGGTACTGGCGCGCGAGATTCTTCGACGCGGGCACCGGCTTGTCGGACTTATGGCCTATGAGGGACAAGTGGCATCCGTCGCGGATGGTCTGCCGGGGCCGGTGGGGGCAGTCAAGCGCTGGCTGCGCACTAAGTCCATGACGGACCTGGCCCCGCGTCGCCGTGCCTGCGTGGAGGCCGCACGGGAGGTGGCGGACATCGAATTCGTCAACGGCGGTGGCACAGGCAGCCTCCAAGAATCTGCGGCGGAAGGAACTCTAACCGAGCTTGCCGCAGGCTCGGGCTTCTACACACCCGCGATCTTCGATGACTTCACCGGCATCAACCACAAGGCGGCAGCGTTCTTCGTCTGCCAGGTCTCCCGCGTTCCCGCGCCGGGTTGGGTCACGGTCAACTCCGGAGGCTGGATTGCCTCCGGGCCGCCCGCGAAGGATCGCGTTCCGGTTCCCGTGTGGCCGGCGGGCCTGAGCTACTCCAGCACCGAAGGCGCCGGGGAAGTGCAGACCCCGCTGCGCGGGGCTGACCTGAACGTCGAGGACCTTGTGTGGTTCCGTCACGCCAAGGCCGGCGAAATGACGGAGAACGTCGACCACCTTCTAGCCGTCGGACCTGACGGCGTTGACGTCTGGGACACCTATAGAGGACAAGGATGGACACTGCGATGACCACATTCACTAACTGGGCCGGCTCGGTCACGACGAACCCCGTGGAATTCCTCCAGCCCACGCGTATCGATGAGATACCAGACATCATCACTCGTTCCCGCAGCGTGCGTGCGGTGGGAGCAGGCCACTCCTTCACGCCCATCGCGGCGGGGGAGGAGACGATGCTCAATCTCGATCACGTGAGTGGGCTGGTGAGCGTCGATAAGCAGCGCAAGCGCGTCCGTTTCCTGGCAGGCACTCGCTTGCGGGACGTGCCCAAGCTCCTGCGTCCCTTCGGGCTTGCCCTGGCTAACCAGGGTGATGTGGACCCGCAATCGCTGGCGGGCGCGATTTCGACATCGACTCACGGCACCGGCATCAATTACACGGGCTTTGCGGGCACGGTCACTGGGCTGACGCTTATCGACGCCGACGGCAACACCCGCACCTATTCCATCGACGAAGACCCAGAACTCCTTCGCCTCGTGGTCGTCAGCGTCGGCGCGCTCGGCGTGGTTGTCGAAGTCGAGATGCAATGTGTGGATGCCTTCGACCTGCTGGCTGAGGAGTCCGGTATTGCCTTCGATGAGTTGATGGATAACTGGGAGGAGCTCTCTCGGGGCGTCGACCACTTCGAGTCCTACTGGTTCCCGCACACTGACCGCGCGATGGTCAAGGCCAACACGCGCCTCGAACCGAACGGGGAGCGCCGCTCGCGGCTTAAGCAGCTTATCGACGACGAACTCATCGGCAACGGCGCCTTTGCCGCTGCCCTGACGCTGGGGCGTCTTGTGCCGGGGACGATCCCGACGCTCAACAAGTTCGCCACCTCGGTTATCTCTCATAACCGCTACCGATCGGCCGCCCACGACGTGTTCGTCAGTCCACGCCGGGTTCGTTTCCACGAGATGGAGTATGCGGTGCCGCTTGCCGACGGCCCCGCAACCGTCCGCGAAATCCGCCGCTTCATCGACGAACAGGACTGGCGTATCGGATTTCCGATGGAGCTGCGCACGACGGCCGCGGATGACGTTGCGCTGTCAACGGCATCGGGCCGCGAGTCGATGTACATTGCCTTCCACATTCCACGTGCGCTTAATCCGCGGGACTATATGCCTAAGGTGGAGCCGATCTTCCGCGCAGCGGGTGGGCGCCCGCACTGGGGCAAGATGAACTCCCTGTCCCGGAACGACTTTGCTCAACTTTATACAAGATTTGAGGAGTTCTGCGAGCTGCGTGAAAAGATGGATCCGGAGTGGAAGTTTGGTTCACCCTACCTGCGGAAACTGTTCGGGTAGGGGCGTCGTCAAGCGCAGCCCAAGGCGTGGAAGGGGATTCGAAAGTATTTCTGATCTTTGGTAGCGTTTGGAAGTCTTAATTCCATACGCTGTCGAAGAAGGTGTCTCAAACGTCCGCTGAATCCAAGCCACTCATCACGCCGACATTTGTGTTTGCGTGGTTGGTAAATTTCGCCCAGTTTACGGTCTTCTATCTGCTCGTGACCATCATGGCGCTCTATGCCGTCGAGCAATTCCAGGCTTCGGATACAGCGGGCGGGTTTGCCTCCAGTGCCTTCGTGGTGGGGGCGACGATTGCTCGCCTCTTTTCGGGCTACATCGTGGATGCAGTTGGGCGGAAACGTTCGCTGGTCATCTCCCTCATCGTGGTGGCTGTGGCGATGGCGCTGTATTTCCCGGCCCAGTCTCTGCCTCTGTTGTTTGCTGTTCGTATCGTGCACGGCTTCGGTTATGCGGTGGCGTCGACGGCTGTGATGGCCGTGGCGCAATCAGTGATTCCGGATCACCGCCGCGCTGAGGGGACCGGCTACTTTGCCCTGGGCACGACGTTGGCTACAGCTTTTGGTCCGGCGGCAGGCCTGGCGATTGTCCACAACGCCGGCTATAACTCCGTGTTTCTAGTGGCGTTGACGCTGACGGTGGTGGCCTTGGGGCTGGGGCTCGTCGTCAAGGCGCCGGCGCAGGAGCGTCGAAGCGTCTCCTTTTCCTTGGGGAATATTGTGCACCCAGCGGTGGCGCCATTTGGAGTCTTCATCCTTTTGGTCGGTGTTGCTTATGGGCATCATTACCTTCCTGAATGGTTATTCCGCTCACGCCGGTCTGGAGAAGGGAGCTAGCTATTTCTTCTTGGCTTATGCGGTGGTGAGCCTCATTCTGCGTTTCGTGCTGGGCAAGCTGCAGGATCGTCGCGGTGACAACATCATCATCTACTCCTCGCTCGTCTTCTTTATTGCTGGTCTGGCTGTCCTGGCCTCGGCTAGTGATGATTGGCAGATTATTGCTGCGGGCGCTTTGGTGGGCATCGGTTATGGCTCTATCCTTCCAGCGGGCCAGGCTATCGCTGTGCGTCTGGGGGCCTGACCCCTGTTTGGTAGACACCTGATATCCAGCCCTGTTGGGTTGGGAAGAAAGGTAATCTACCACCATGCCTAGGTACTCCGAACAGTTCAAACGTGATGCTGTGGCCCTCTACGAAAACAATGAGGACCTCTCA
>NZ_CABTZR010000134.1 GCF_902489365.1 uncultured Corynebacterium sp.
GAGAGCTTCTTCGCAATCGGTCGCTGCAACCCCGGCTTGCGCTTCTGGTTGTAATACTCGCCGGATTTGAAATGGATCCCCGGTGTGCCGCTGAGGAAGTAGGCCAAGTTCTCCCCACCCTTGTCCGCTTTGCCCAAGACGTACTGAGCCGCAGCGGTCGAATAGAGCTTGCTCGTCCTACTCGTTGAGTTATGCCCGAAACCAGTATTCAAAATGCCCGGGTGAAAGGCCACGGAGGTAAGCCCGTGGGAGTCGAGATAACGGGTCAACAGAATATCGCCCAACTTGGCGTTGCCATAGGCGCGCTCGGCGCTGAACTTTTCAAAGGTATTCGGGTCACCGGGGTCGAAAGAGGAGTACAGCATGTTGGCCAAAGAAGCGGTCTGCACCACGGTGGCCTTGCTGGCCCGCAGGGTATCCCGCAACAAGGAGGTCAGAAGAAAAGGGGCCACAACGTTGATCTGCCACGTGCGTTCGAAGCCATCGGCGGTGGCGAAGGGGCCGTCGAACATCCCGCCGGCGTTATTGCCCAAGGCATCGATCTGCGGGTACTGGCGCAGCTCCTCGGCGAGCCGGCGCACCTGGCCCAAAGACTCATAATCGGCCACATGAAAGTTGGCGCCGATCTCCTCGGCCACAGCCTGCGTCTTCTCTGGATTGCGGCCCACGAGCACGAGGGAATCCTGTGGGCGGCGCTGGTGAAGGATGCGGGCAGCAGCCGCACCCACCCCGCTCGACGCACCGGTGATGACAATTGTTCGAGGGTCATGATTAGAAGGAAGGTTCTTGCTCGCGCGGCTCATACTCGGACAGTGTAGGGCGTTGAGCGCGGCAGCGCCGGGGTTTATTTCGACCGAGAATGGATTTCCTGCTGGGCCTTGTTGAGTCCCTCGGTCACGATGAGGCGCGCGGCTTCGGCGGCGGTGGCGATGGTGGAATCGAGCTTCGCGCTGGCGTCGACAGGCGCGAGCACCCAATCTGGAATGGAACCACCCTTGGGCGGGCGCCCGATACCCACGCGCACGCGCAGGTAATCGCGCGTGCCCAAGCGCTCGCTCAGCGACTTTAGACCGTTGTGGCCGTTCTCGTTACCACCCTTTTTAATGCGCACCTTGCCGGCGGGTAGGTCGAGCTCATCGTGGATGACGATGATGTTTTCTGCCGCAACCCCCAGGTGCGCGGCCAAGGGGGCAATGGGATCGCCGGAGAGATTCATGTACGTGTGCGAACGCAAAGCCACGACCTTCGTGTCCTCGAGCTCGAGCTGCGCCGCACTAAGTTGGTGCCCCGTGACAGGTTCAAGCATGTCTCCGGATTCGGCGAGGAGATCATCCACCGCCATGTATCCCACATTGTGGCGGGTCGCGGCGTATTTCGCGCCGGGGTTACCCAAGCCCACGATGAGCCACTCGGCGCTTAAATCCGCCGGGTTTAATCCGGGGGCGGCGGCCTTCTGTGCCTTCTTATTTGGTGCGTCGTCGGCGCGGCCAAAGAGGCGGGTGAAAAAGTCACGGATGGCAGACACAACTACTCCCTTGATGGTTTTTCTTTAGGCTGGGGGACCATGAGTCAACTTCTTGAGGCTATCACTTGCCCCGTCCTACCTGCCCCGATGGCCGGCGGGCCCACCACACCTGGGTTGGTGGCCGCCGCCGACGCCGCCGGTTCCTTCAGCGCGCTGGGGCTGGGGACTTGCTCCGTCGACGCCGCGCGGGAGGCCATCGCTGCGTGTGTGGGCACGCGCTTCGGGGTCAATATCTTTCACCCGCAGCGCGCGCTGACCGAAGCGGAACTCGCGGCTGCGCAGTCCCTCGCTGCGGAAGAGGGCGCCGTGCTTGGCGACGTCTCCCTAAACTTCGGTTGGCAGGACAAGCTCGCCGCCGCGCTGGAGGGTGGGGCAGCAGTGCTCTGGTCGATGTTCGGCGTCTTTAGCGAGGAAGAGATCTCGCGCATCCATGCCGCTGGGGCAGAGGCGTGGACGACGGTCACCACCCCGGAGGAGGCGCAGGCCGCGGCCGCGCGAGGCGTCGATGTGTTGTGTGTGCAGGGGCCTGAAGCCGGCGGGCACCGCGGTGTGTGGGACCCGGGTGCGGAACCCGACCAGCGCCCGCTTAAAGAACTTGTTGCGGCAGTCCATCAAGTCACGGACCTCCCGCTCATCGCCGCGGGCGGTCTGCGCACCGCAGAGGATGTTGCCACGGCCCTGGCCTGGCCGGGGGTAAAAGCAGTCAGCTGTGGTTCCGCCTTCCTGCTCTCCGAGGAGGCCGGGACGAGTGAACACAACCGTGGCCTTCTGCGCCGTGGCGGCCGGACGGTGTCGACCCGCGCGTTCTCCGGGCGCTATGCCCGCGGGCTGGAGACCGCCTACACACGGGCACACCCGGACCTGCCTTTGGTCTACCCCTATCTCAACGCGCTACTGAAACCTCGCCGTGCCCAGCTTGACGCGGACGTGGACTATTGCCTCGTCGGCGTCGATGTAATGAAACTCGGCGGGGGTAGTGTGGCGGAGATCCTCGCTCAACTACACCCAAACGGGCATGAATAACGGTTAATATTTACGGATGGACAGAGTTTTACACCCTTTTTGACGAGTAAAGGATACAAAGCACGTGACTTCGAACGCGCACATTGGGCACGAGGATTGGAACGAGCGCCTGGAGTTGGCTCAAGAGATGATCCCGCTCATCCACCAGCTGCACCGCAACAACAACGTTGTCACCTCTATCTACGGCCGCCTGCTCATCGGCGTGACCGACATCGACATCATCAAGGCACACCGCTACGCTCGCCGCATTGCCGAGCGCGAACTTTCCACCGCAGAGACCCTGCCCATCCTCAAGGAACTGTGCTCGATGAACCTGGGCACCGCTTCCATCGACTTGGGCCGCTTGGCCACTGGCTTCCAGGAGTCCGGCTCCGATAACCTGCGCAACTACCTCGAGGAGACCCTCGTGGATCTCGTCGGCGCTGGCGTGGACAAGGAATCCACCGACGTCGTTCTTTATGGCTTCGGCCGCATCGGCCGCCTGCTGGCCCGCATCCTGATTGCCCGCGAGGCTGCTTACGGCGGCGTGCGCCTGCGCGCTATCGTCGTGCGCAAGAAGGGTGACATTGACATCTTCAAGCGCGCCTCGCTCCTGCGTCGTGACTCTGTCCACGGTGCCTTCAATGGCACCATCGCTGTTGACGAGGAGAACGAGGTCATCTGGGCCAACGGCACCAAGATTCAGATGATTTACGCCAACAACCCGGCGGACATTGACTACACCAAGTACGGCATCGACGATGCCATCGTCGTCGACAACACCGGTGTCTGGCGCGACCGCGAGGGC
>NZ_CABTZR010000135.1 GCF_902489365.1 uncultured Corynebacterium sp.
AACGGCACCGTCATCACCGATGGTGACTACTCCATCATCCACGAGGAGCACCTGCCGAGTGAGGTTGTGCAGTCCATCGTCGAGCGTTTCACCGGTCTGCCGTTGAATATCTACGTCACGGGCCTAACTGGGGCAGATCAAGTGGTGTGGGACGGCCTCGCAGGACGCGAATCTTCCATGGTGGCGGATGTGGAAGCGGTGGATCCGGGAGACGTCGCCAAGCGCAGCACTGTGCTGTTGTCGCTGTGGATTCCTGGCGACGCCGAGCTGCGCCGCGAGGTGGATGAGTGGGTGCGCGAGAATTGCGCCGTTGAGTCATCCTTCAATTGCGATTTCTACGACATCATGCCACCCGGACACAACAAGGGCGAGGGCTTGACTACGCTGCTTAGTCACCTCGGCCACGAAAGCGCCGAGCTTTACACCTTCGGCGATAGCTTCAATGACCTGTCTATGCATTCCATCGCCACCGAGTCCTTCACGTTCCCGGGAACGCAGATCACCGACGAGGTGGACCACGTGGTCCCCGATGTCGCAGCAGGGCTTAACTCGCTGCTTGCTCGCTAGGTAAGGAACGCGCCCAAGATGGCGCCCAAGTCACCCAAGTGCTCAACCTCGGAGGCGAGGTAATCGGGACCGCCAACGCGGCCCATCACCACGACGTAGTTCGTGCCTACCAGGGGAGCGGCGGCTAGCGCGGATTCGATGAGCGTCCAGGATTCCGGAATCCACGTATCCTTCTCAGGATTGAGCACGCGAGCCGTTGTGATGTTGAGGTCGGTGGGGATCGAGCCGTCGTCGGCAGGCGCGGCGTCTGAAGCAGCGATGCGGCTGATTTTCTCGTCGTTAGCAATGACAACGGCCCAATTGGACGTCAGCGCCTTGGGGATGGCAGCGCAGACTTCACTCATTGCGGCGGTCACGTTGCGTTGTGCGGCAACCTTGGCCAGCACGTGGATTTGCCCGCGGCGGTCGACGCGACCACTAAAGGGGCGAATGGAGTCGACCTCTACGCCTTCCACGGTCTGTGCTGCCGTGATGATCTCATCCGCCATGGTGGACTGGGGGAGATCCAGGACGATGTCATCCATAACCGTGCCGTCCGGGAAATTTTCCACGATATCGACTGAACGAATATCGGCCTCGATGCTGCCCATCGCGTTGGCAAGGAGGCCAAGGCTGCCGGGGGTGTCAGGGAGAAGGACACGGACGAGGTACGACATATCGTTCTTTCTGGGGGAAGATGACTAGGTAGGGAAATCGCTGATGCGAAAAGCTTGTACAACTAGATCGATGGTACCCAACGTATCGAATACTATTCAATAGCTTGAGTGGCGTGTAGGGGAGGAGTGGTGGTGGCGTGGCACCAGCCGTGCAGTACCATGGGTGCTTAGCTATCAACCGTCTCAATGAATAAAAGGATGGAGTTCGCGTGTCTGATATTTCGCGTGACGAGGTCGCGCACTTGGCAAAGCTGTCGCGATTGGCCCTGAGCGAGGAAGAACTGAAACAGTTCGCCGCGCAAATCGACGAAATCGTGGACTCGGTGTCCGCGGTTGGCAAGGTCGAGGCTGAAGGTGTGGAGCCGATGTCACACCCGCACTCCGTTAACGCCCCGATGCGTGAGGACGTTGTCGTGCGCACTCTGACTGCCGAGCAGGCCCTGGACCAGGCGCCGGCAGCTGACGATGACCGCTTCATGGTTCCGCAGATTCTGGGTGGAGGAGACGAATAAGAATGGCACAATTCATTGCGCCCACCGAGGGCATTACCGCACTGACCGCTGCCGAACTGGCTGAGAAGATCCACTCCCGTGAGCTCACCTCCCGAGAAGTTACTCAGGCATTCTTGGATCGCATCGCGGAGACCGATGGTGAACTTAATGCCTTCCTGCACGTTGGTGCTGAGGAAGCACTGGCGGCTGCCGACGCCGTCGATAAGTCCCTCGACGCTGGCGAAGCGCCCGCTTCCGCTTTGGCCGGTGTGCCGCTGGCGCTGAAAGACCTACTTGTGACTACCGACGCCCCCACGACCGCCGCCTCCAAGATGCTGGAGGGTTGGGTCTCGCCCTATGACGCTACGCTGGTGACCAAGCTGCGTGAGGCCGGCATTCCGATCTTGGGTAAGACGAACCTCGATGAGTTTGCGATGGGCTCTTCTAACGAGAACTCTGCCTACGGTCCGGCTCACAATCCGTATGACACCGAGCGCACCCCGGGTGGTTCCGGTGGTGGAACTGCCGCAGCTCTGGCCTCGGGCCAGGCCCCCCTGGGTATCGGTACCGACACCGGCGGCTCGATCCGTCAGCCGGCCGCTTTGACCAACACCGTGGGTGTAAAGCCGACGTATGGCACGGTGTCTCGCTATGGCCTCATCGCCGCTGCAAGCTCCTTGGACCAGGCTGGCCCGACTGCCCGCACGGTCCTCGATACCGCCTTGCTGCACGAAATCATTGCCGGACACGATTCCTTTGATGCCACCTCCGTGGATAAGCCGGTTGCTCCGGTAGTCGCGGCCGCCAAGGAAGGCGCCAATGGCGACCTTTCCGGCGTCAAGGTTGGCCTGATCAAACAATTCGAGCGCGACGGCTGGCAGCCGGGCGTGATGGAGGCCTACCACGCCGCGGTTGAGCAGCTGAAGTCTCAGGGCGCGGAGATCGTCGAGGTCGACTGCCCGCACTTCGACGACGCACTGGCTGCGTACTACCTCATCATGCCGTGTGAGGTGTCCTCCAACTTGGCCCGCTTCGACGGCATGCGCTACGGCCTGCGCGTGGGCGATGACGGAACCCACTCCGCGGAAGAGGTTATGTCTCTGTCCCGCGCTGCTGGTTTCGGTCCTGAGGTTAAGCGCCGCATCATGCTGGGTACCTACGCGCTATCCGTCGGTTATTACGACGCCTACTACCTCCAGGCACAGCGTGTGCGCACCCTCATTGCACAGGACTTTGAGCGCGCTTTCGAGCAGGTCGATGTCCTTGTTTCCCCGACCACCCCGACCACGGCCTTCAAGCTGGGGGAGAAGGTTGAGGATCCGATGGAGATGTACAATTTCGACCTCTGCACCCTGCCGCTGAACCTTGCCGGCGTGTGCGGCATGTCTGTACCCTCCGGCTTGGCGTCCGACACCAACCTGCCGACCGGCCTGCAGATCATGGCACCGGCGTTCAAGGATGACCGCCTGTACAAGGTAGGCGCTGCCTACGAAGCAGGACGAAAGTAGCGCGCAGAACCGCAATCTCTAGCGCGCCTCAGCCGGTGGCCTTTCGCGGAAAAG
>NZ_CABTZR010000136.1 GCF_902489365.1 uncultured Corynebacterium sp.
CCGTGGTTCATGTGGCCCATGTCACCGTAGTCTTCATCGCCGGCACCAATGGTGCGCACCGGGATATCACCGAGCTCGATCGTGGAACCGTCGGCAAGCTCCAGCGTCAGGGTGGCGGTCTCACCGGCCATAACGGGCTCGGTCACGCCCATCACCATGAAGTGGAAACCGCCCGGCGCGAGCTCAACGGATTCGCCGGCAGGGATATCGAAGCCGCCTTCCTTCTCCTGCATGACGCCATCGACAACCTCATGGATCTCGTAGTGCTTCGCCTTCACCGAAGAGGTGAAGCCAACCACGTTGACGTCCTTGTCAGTGTGATTGTGGAGGGTGCCAAAGATCGCGGTCATATCGGAGTCCTTCTCCATAGCACGCACAACAGCATCCTCGAAAGTTACGCCAGACTCAGCGGAGGAAGAAGCCGAAGTACTGGTCTCCGCGTCCTTGTCCTTCTCAGCGCTGGTTGCAGTGCTCGACGGAGCTGCGGCGGAATCCTCTTCGCTCGGGGAGCAAGCCGCCAAGGTCAAGCTGCCAGCTGCGAGAGCCGCCACGGAGACGCGGAGGAAAGAACGGGTATTCAGCATGGGACATGCCTTTCTGCAGTAACAGTAGTTAAGGAAAGTGCGGATTGACTCTCGCCTCATCGGAGGCGCGTGGTATTTAGCCTTCTGAGCCTTCTCCACCTGCGCGGCGGGTCTTTGCTCCGAAGGCAAAGAGCGCTGCGCCGACGACGAGAACTGCTCCTACGCCAATGATCCATTTGGCCGCGGAGGGCAAGGAACTCAGCGGATCCTGAGACTCCTGTGCATCGTCGCCTTCCTTGGCACCATCGGCAGAAGCATCTGCGGCCTCATGCCCGCCGGCCCCAGAGCCCACGCTAAACGGCACGGAACCGAGCGTGGAGTGGCCATCGGAGGAGGTAATGCGGAAACCTACCTGGTATTCACCATCACCAGGTTCGATGTCCTGAGGAACCTCAACGGTGAGATTGCGGCCATCAATGGTGGGGGTGGCGTCAAAAAGCACCTCGCCAGAGGCTGTATCGCTCACGGCAAAAGTATTGAAGTCATCCCGGGGAATACCAGAGAACTCCAGCGTGATTTCACGGGGGAATTCTTCCAGCGGTGCGTCACCCACCACGTTTCCGCCAATGACTGAGTCATGCGCCACCGCTAGCGGCGCGGACAACCCAATCGCAAGGCCCGCAGCCCCAGCGGCAATTCCCGTAGTGACCCGACGCAGCTGCATTTCCCGGACTACTCCTTGATGGTCTGATGAAACTTTTGGTTGAAGGTTCCCTCATCCTATCGCCGGGAGGGATCCTCGAGCCAATCCTTACCCCGCACCGATTGTGCGGGGTTACCAAGTAGTCGTTGCATGCAGTGGAAAAGTTCCCTGCTGAAGTTCCAACAGCAGCTAAGTCATATTCCTGGGCTTACTACTTGCTACGCCCGCGCAGAAGGATAACTACCAAGATGACGACGGTAAGTGCAATGATGCCCAGCGCAGCGGCTAAGAGATAGCCAAGAATGCCAAAGCCAAAGCCTTCATCCTCATCGGCGCTTGCTGCCTGGTCCGACTTATCCTTCATCTCTTTATCACCATCGCTATTCGGGGCCTCAGTCTGGTCCTTGACAGGTTCATAGATTGGGCCTTGGATCGGCTCCCCTAAGACCTTGGAGGTGAGGGCATATTTCACCGTGTCTCGCTTACTATCAGACACCTCATCTTCCTTTTCGGCCCCCGTGCCCGCGTCCAAGGTGACCAAGATGTAATAGTCACCCTCCAACCAGTTAGCTTGGGCTTCTTGCCCGTTTGCCTGACTTTGACCGAAACGGTTAGCGAAGGCCGTCGGTGTAACTGAGTGTGCCGCAACTTCATGGCCCTCGTTCAACGCCGACATATAATCGTTGTCACCAGCTCGCTCGCGCGCGGGGTTAAGAATCTCCAAATTCAGGGCCGAATATTTCAAGGCATTCTCATCAGACATCTCGCCTACTTTCAAGGCGGCGGCAAGCTGCTGTCCTTCCTTCATGGGAACCTTGAAGACTTGCGCCTCACCGCGCACGATGTCGGTCTCGATGGTGTCTCCGCTTTCCAGCTCAATGGCATCGCCGAACCAGCTAGCCGCGCGAACCTTTTCAGCGCCTTCAAAATTGGCATGAAGCTCACCCTCTAGCTCGCTGTCCAGCCCACTCACCAGCTCATCCATATTGGACACAGGGTCAATGCGGTGGAGGAGGATTTCCACATCGAGGGGTTCCTCAGCCTTATGGGTCATCGACCGCATCGCGGTCAAGACAATCTCGTCATCTGGACACTTTTCGGAGCCCATTTCTCGCGTAAAGGCACTCGCGCTGGGCAAAGCGTCTGTGCGAATGGAGGTATGGAACTCGTCCTGATCAGCAGTGCACTCAATGGAGCCTTGTTCACCGCCATGATTACCGGTCGGCGGCTCGGAACCGTCACCAAAGAAAATCTTCATTCCGAGATCTCGCGGCTTAACCACCGCGCCGTCCAAAGTCTTGTACATCGTCGCTACATACCGCTCCCCTGGTTTGACGGGAATGGACCACGACTCAGCGTGAAAATCCTTGTGGGTGTCTTCGCCACCGTTCGGCGGGGCATCCAACTCCGCACGGAAGATGAAGTCCTCACCAGACTCCCATCGTGGAAGCTGCGTTGGTTGACTGATATCTTCGCTACCTTCCATCTGTTCGACATCGGATTGATAGATGTCCGCGGCACGCCCTGCTGCCTTCTTGATCATCGCTGCCAATGAGTCTGCATCATCGGCGTCGAGATACTCGCCGCCAGCGGCATCTGCGATGCAGGAGAGCTCCTTTCGGGCCTCCTCATCGACGTTAAAACCAATGGTGTTGATGACCAGATCGACGCCCTGCTCGTGAAGCTCTTTGGCCACCTCACATACCGGCGGCGGCGCGCACGTGTCGATTCCATCAGAGACAAGCACAATGGTGCCGTGCTGGCCACCCAATTCCTCGGCGGCCTTCTTCAGGGAATCACCAATCGGGGTATAGCCCTTGGCCTGGAGCGCATCGATCGGGCCAGTGAAAGAATCCCCTACATCCTCTTTGGGGCCACTGACCACGTGGATGTCCTGGCACCCTACTTCTTGGTTCTCTGGAGCCTCGTCGACCGTGCCGCCGTAAGTAACAAGTCCGAGCGGGATAGTCCCACCAAGCTCAGAAACGAACTTCTTCGTTGCGTCCTTCGCAGCGTCGAGGCGGGTCTGC
>NZ_CABTZR010000137.1 GCF_902489365.1 uncultured Corynebacterium sp.
GCCGGGTGTTCCGGCAGGCCTTCCTGGATTGTTCCTTCTTCTTATCGGGAATGCGCGTTGCGCGACGTCGCAGCTTGAGGTGTTCCTCGAGCCGCTCCGGGGACATCTTCCACATGCTGCGGTCTGCGCGTTTCTTCTTGCGCTGGGCCATGCCGTCACCTCCTTCCATCGAGGTGTTTCAGCATAGCGCGCCGCGCTGCACTACTGGGAGCAGCCGGGGCAGCGCCCCAGCCTAGTGACCGCGCTCCTGTTCTAGCGCCTTGCCCTCGTTCCAGAACGGAGCCAGCTTGTTATCGAACATGCTCAGCGCAGAGGCGATGGCCATGTGCATGTCCAAGTACTGGTAGGTGCCCAGGCGGCCACCGAAGAGGACCTGGTTCTCGCGGGCCTCAGCGGCGGCGAGCTTGCGGTAAGCCTCCAGCTTGGAGCGGTCCTCCGGGGTGTTGATCGGGTAGTACGGCTCATCGCCCTTCTCCGCGAAGCGCGAGTACTCCTTCATGATCACCGTCTTATCCTTGGGGTACTTATCGGCGCGCTCCGGGTGGAAGTGGCGGAACTCGTGGATGCGGGTGTAGTCCACGTCCGCATCGTTGTAGTTCATCACCGGGGTGCCCTGGAAGTCACCGGTCTCCAGCACCTCCAGGTCGAAGTCCAGCGTGCGCCAGCCCAACTCACCCTCGGCGAAGTCGAAGTAGCGATCCAGTGGGCCGGTGTAGACCACCGGCGCGCTTGGCGACGCCCCCCGCACCTCCTCGCGCACGTCGAACCAGTCGGTGTTGAGCTGAACGTCGATAAGCTCGTGCTCCGCCATCTTCTCCAGCCAGGCCGCGTAGCCGTCGACGGGCAGGCCCTCGTAGGTGTCGTTGAAGTAGCGGTTGTTGAAGGTGTAGCGCACCGGCAGGCGCGTAATGTTGCCGGCCGGCAACTCCTTCGGATCGGTCTGCCACTGCTTGGCCGTGTAATCGCGGATGAAGGCCTCGTAGAGCGGGCGGCCAATGAGCGCGATGGCCTTCTCCTCCAGGTTCTGCGCCTCATCTACGGCGAACTCGCCGGCTTGCTCCTTGATGAGCTCACGCGCCTCATCCGGGGAGTAGTAGCGGCCGAAGAACTGGTTAATCAGGCCCAGGCCCATGGGGAACTGGTAGGCCGTGCCGTCATGCATGGCAAAGACGCGGTGCTGGTAGTCAGTGAAATCGGTGAACTGGTTGCAGTACTCCCACACGCGCTTATTCGAGGTATGGAAGAGGTGCGCGCCGTACTTGTGGACCTCGATGCCGGTCTCCGGCTCGGCCTCCGAGTAGGCGTTGCCACCCAGGTGCTCGCGGCGCTCCACGATGAGCACCTTCTTGCCCAGCTGGGAGGCTGCGCGCTCGGCCACGGTCAGGCCGAAGAATCCAGATCCAACAACGATGAGGTCATATGCAGTCATGGCCACCAGCTTAAGGCAGTAACACGTGCAAAACGGCGGGTGACACCCAAGCGAGAAAACTCGCGTGTCACACCTTCTTTCACTCCAACACCTGACGTAACATTTGTCCCGTTAGTTAACTTTTTGCGCTCCTCTTAACCTCGTGGCGCACACCATCCTAGGGAGTAACAGTGCACCTCAAACGTCGTCTTGTTCCCGCGAAATCGACGTGGTCAACGCCGGTTATCGCCACGGTCACCTCGATCGCTGTGGTCGCTGCCGCAGCCGTGGGCGGCCAAACCCTCATCCAGACCCAGGAAGCGGGCAGCGGCCCCATCGAAGTGAGCTCGGCCTCCGAAACCTTCGGCTCTGGCGAAACGGTCGTCGTGGATGACCCGGCCATCGCAGCCCAGGGCGAGGGCGAAGGTCCGCGCGCCGTCAAGCAATTCCACCGCGATGAGACCTTCTCCTCCTTCGCCGTCACGTGGAAGGGCACGCGCGATGTCGCGGCCTTCGTCCGCGCGAAGCAACCGGACGGGTCCTGGTCCGAGTGGTACGACATGGACTCGATGTCCTACAACAACGATGACCCCAATGCCACGAACGGCACCGAGCTCATCTTCGTGGGCGATACCAACGACGTGCAGGTCTCCATCAACAACGTGGACCTGGTGACCGGGTCGAACTTGGATGAGAAACTCACCGAGTCCCCCGTTGAGGACGCCGCGCTTGACGACGCCCCCTTCAACGTCGGCGACATCGCCCCCGTTGCCGAGACCGAAGAGCTTCCGGCCAACAGCGACGTCGAAGGCCTCGAGGCTGTCTTCATGGACGGCAACGCCCAGGAGGGCGAGGGCATTGAGCCAACCGCTGAGACCGATGGCATGCCGCGCGTGGTTTCGCGCGCCGGCTGGGGCGCGAATGAGAATATCCGCTGCAAGGGCGCCGACTACGACGACGGTGTGAAGGCCATCGCGCTGCACCACACCGCGGGTTCCAATAACTACACCCGCGCGCAGGCGGCCGCGCAGGTGCGCGCCGCGTACAAGTACCACGCCCAGAACCTGGGATGGTGCGATATCGGATACAACGCGCTGGTGGATAAGTACGGCACCATCTACGAGGGCCGCTATGGCGGGCTCGACGAAGCCGTGCAGGGCGCCCACATCGGCGGCTTCAACCGAAACACGTGGGGAATTTCCATGATCGGCAACTACGAGCAGGCCCAGCCGACGGAAGCTTTGCTGGAGTCCGTCACCGATCTTGCCGGCTGGAAGGGCGCGATTTCCGACGTCGATCCGACCTCCCGCGTCTCCCTGCGTTCGGCGGAGAACTTCCGCGGCTCGCGCTACCCTGCGGGTGCTTCTGCCCCCGTCTATGGTCTCTTCGGGCACAGCGACGTTCACTTCACTGCCTGCCCGGGTAAATACACCATCGCCCAGTGGCCGAAGATCCGCCAGGCGGCGCACAAGAAGTACCTCGCCATCAAGTCAGGCACGTCGGGTTCGACATCCACGGACTGGGGCAGCGGCAATACCTCTACGCCAGACTCCTCTGGCTCCGCGCCGAACGACAATGCGCCGTCCGCTCCCGCGCCGGCCGCTCCGGCACAGGAGGCAACGTCCTCGCTGGGCGATACTGAAATCCCGATGAGCACCATCACCGCATTAGTCGGCCTGGCTGGCACGCTCTTCGCCATCATGTATGCCCGCTCGGACCAGCAGATTGACACGGATAAGACGGTCAATGGCCTGCCGGTGGAGCAAATCCC
>NZ_CABTZR010000138.1 GCF_902489365.1 uncultured Corynebacterium sp.
GGGGTAGAAGCCGAGCCGGCGGTGGCCTCGAGGTAGGCCTCCGGGCAGGTGAAAACTACGGCGACATCATCGGCGTGTGGTTCTGGGGCAGCCGCACCATCCGTAATGTCAAAGGGGATGCCCGCGGCTAGTGCCCCGAGCGCAATGACGGCAGCCTGCCACGACACCGGAAGGTCGATGAGGATGCGAGAATCGGTGCCAGGCTCAAGGTCGAGCTCTTCCAGCAGCATATTGGCAATCTTGGAGGTCCAGTTCTCCAGCGTTTGCGCCGAGAAGTCCATGCGGGTGCCGTCAGCTTCGTTGTAGACGCTGAGGCGGGGAGCGGAGGCATCGGCGGACAGAAGATGCTGAAGGAGTTCCATGTCCGCCCATCGTAGGTGGCGGGCGCCCAGCCCGCCACGACGCTCTTAATTCACGCAGCGCGGGCCGTCGCCGCCGGCGTCGATTTCCGGTGCCACCTCGGCGGTACCGAAGTCATCGCCCGGCGTACCCACTTGCTGGGTGTCACCGCCCTCGCTCGTCTCGGCGGAAGCCTCCTCTTCTTGCGCGGAGTCATCCTTCGGGCCGGAGTAGTCATCGGTAGCCACCACGATGAAGGTATCCGGCTCGAGCTCCTCGTTGGCCGTGACCGGCAGGCCACCGAGCTGCTCAGCCAAAGCCTGTGCGCGCTCATCGTTGGCATCCGCGGCCACGATCTGGGACTCGGTATACAGGCCCGACTGCGCATTGGCCGTGCGCTCAACGGTGTAGCCCACGTTCTTCAACCACGCACCGATTCCGCCGGCCATGCCGTCGACGGTGCCGGCATTCAGGACGTGGAGGTTGAGGTCCTCGGCCACCGGCTTTTCGCCCTCCTCGGCTGCCTTGTCCGTGGCGGCATCCTCAGACTTCTCTTCTTCCTCAGTCTTCTCTTGGGACTTGGCCAAATCGTCCATGAAGCGGTGGACCTCCGCGGTATCGATGGTCACCACCGATTCGCCGTAGTCACCCACGCCGGTAATGGAGGTCACCGGGATCGTCGTAAACGTCACGTTGCCGCCGGCTAGCCCGGCCAGCTGGGAAACAAATCCCATGATGTCCCAGCCATCATCGATGACAACGGAGCGCTCCACGGCATCGGCAATCTTGTTGAGCTTGCCCGGGGACGTCAGCGTTCCCGAATCCAAAACCTTCGAGGTTAGCGAGGCCATGTAGGCCTGCTGGCGCACGATGCGGTCGAGGTCGCCGCGCGGCAGGTCATAGCGCTGGCGCACGAAGGACAAGCCTTCTGAGCCCTTCAAGGTTTGGCGCCCCTTCGAGAACTTCGCACCGGACATCGGATCATCAACGTCATTGTTGAGGCAGACGTCGACGCCCCCGACGGCGTCGGTAAGCAGCACGAAGCCCAACAGGCCCACCTCAGCGTAGTGATCAACGCTGACGTCCGTGAGCGTGCGCACCATTGAGATGAGCCCAGCACGTCCGGCCTCCGTGCTCTCCTTCTCCATCTCCTTCTCCGTGTAGGGAGGCTTCTTACCTGCTGCCTCAGCCTCTGCGTTTTCCTGCTGGAGCTCCTCCATCTTGGCGGACTTGTGGAGCGCGAAGACAGCGTTGATCTTGGTGTTTCCAAATTCGCTGTCGTGGACATAGGTATCGCGCGGGATGGACACCGCAGTCGCGCGCGAGCCATCGTTGGGGATGCGGATCACCATGATGGTGTCGGTGTTTTCCTCGCCCTCATCCACACCGGCATGCAGGTCCGCCAGCTCCTGTTCGGAGAGCGGATTCCCCTTGGCATCGGTGCGCGAGTCCTTGCCCACGAGCAAGATATCCACCGCGCCATCGAGGCCGTTGTCCTTAAAACCGCCCTGGTTGCCGAGTGCCAGATTGGAGGCGGAGGAGATGTCATTCCCCAGCTTGCCCACGGTGAAGTAGCCCACGCCGGAGAGCACGAGGACCACTGCAGACAGGAAGGCGACGACGGCCTTGAGCGGCGTCGATCCTCGTTGGGTGGTGGGCGCGGACTGCGAGGGCGAGGCCTGAATGTGGCGGGCGGTGCGCGGGGAATTCGGGGAAGTCACGGGACTAGTTTAAGTGAGCTCGCTGCAAAAACGTGAAGCAGTGTCGCGGGCGCGTGCGCATGCTGGCGTTAGGTACCCTCAGACACATCGTGAACAATTTACAGAAACCCCTGGCCGTGGTCACCGTGACCTTTTCGCCTGGCCGCTACCTCAGCGACTTTTTGGCTTCGCTGCGCTTGGCGACGTCCCTACCTACCCTTACCGTCCTCGCCGACAATGGCTCAACCGATGGGGTACCGGAAGCCGCCGCGCGGGAGCACGCGGACGTGGAATTCCTCGATACTGGAGGAAACATCGGCTACGGCGCAGGAATGAACGCGGGCGCGCGCTTCGCTCGTGCGCACGGCGTCGATGAAGAGTTCTTCCTCATTGCCAACCCGGACGTGACGTTTAGCGAGGGCTCCCTGGATGAGCTGATCGCCTGTGCACGCCGCCACCCGGACGCAGCGGCGGTGGGCCCGCGCATCGTGGAGCCGGATGGTAGCAACTATCCCTCTGCTCGCGCGGTGCCGACGTTGCTGACGGGGGTTGGCCATGCGCTCTTTGGAACGATTTGGCCTTCCAATCCGTGGTCGCGCGCCTATCGCGATGATGCCGACATGGACAGCGAGCGCCCCGCCGGCTGGTTGTCCGGCTCCTGCCTTCTGGTGCGCTGGGAGGCGTTTGAGCAGATCGGTGGTTTTGATGAGCGTTACTTCATGTATTTGGAGGACGTGGACTTAGGAGACCGCTTCGTCCGCGCCGGCTGGCGCAATATCTTCTGCCCCACGGCGATGATTACCCACGCCAAGGGCCATTCGACGCAGGCGCACCGCGGCGCGATGCTGCGTGCGCACCATGATTCCGCCTATCGCTTCCAAGCGGACAGGCACCCGCACTGGTACCAAGCGCCCCTGCGCGTGGCATTGTGGCTGGGGCTGCGGGCGCGAGGGCTGATTTTAAGCGCGTGCCGCGACGGCTCCTGAGTCAGGCGCGCCTATACACTAACGGTGACTTATCTGAAAGAGATTAAGGAACGATATGACTGAATCAGCGCCCCAGTGGGGATCGACGGCCGATGCCGTCATTCTGGTGGGAGGTCGCGGCAC
>NZ_CABTZR010000139.1 GCF_902489365.1 uncultured Corynebacterium sp.
GTGGACGAGCTGGCTGGCCCCGCCATCGAGCGTGAAGCAAAGGCTGGCACCGGTGTCCCCGGTGGCGTTGCCATCCCACACTGCCGCTCCGCCGCAGTGTCTGAACCCACCTTGGCCTTCGCTCGTCTCTCGCGCGGCGTGGACTTCTCCGGCCCCGACGGGGACGCCCACTTGGTGTTCCTCATCGCCGCCCCGGAAGGTGGCGGCAAGGCCCACCTGAAGATTCTCTCGAAGCTCGCTCGCGCGCTGGTGAAGAAGGACTTCTTGGAGGCTCTGCGCACCGCGCAGACCAAGGAGGAAATCGTCTCCCTCGTCCTCGACGTGGTTAACGCCGAAAAGCCGAAGAAGAAGGCTGCGGCCAACGAATCGGCGCCTGCAGCTGCGGCTGCAGCGCCTGCGGCTCCTGCTTCGAGCAAGGCTGCAGAGTCGAAGAAGACCCGCATCGTGGCCGTCACTGCATGCCCGACCGGCATTGCCCACACCTACATGGCAGCCGACGCCCTCACCCAAACCGCCGAGGAGCGCGACGATGTCGAGCTCACCGTAGAAACCCAGGGATCCTCCAATAACACCGCTGTTTCTGCAGACACCATCGCGGCTGCCGACGCCGTCATCTTCGCTACCGATGTCGGTGTTCGTGACCGGGAGCGCTTCGCCGGAAAGCCCGTTATTGAATCGGGCGTCAAGCGCGCCATCAACGAGCCGGGCGTGATGCTCGATGAAGCTATCGCTGCGTCCAAGAACCCCAACGCACACAAGGTCGCAGGCACGGCAGGCGCAGCCTCCTCTAGTTCCGCGGAAGAAGGCGAAGGACTGGGCTGGGGCAAGCGCATTCAGCAGGCCATCATGACCGGTGTGTCCTACATGGTGCCCTTCGTCGCTGCCGGTGGCCTCCTCTTGGCCTTGGGCTTCCTCTTCGGTGGCTACGACATGGCCAACGGTTGGCAGGCCATCACCAGCGATTACTCGTTGACCAACCTGCCGGGCCATGACGTCATGGTTGATGGCGAAATGATGACCTTCAAGAAGGCAGGGTTCGCCCTGTACCTCGGCGCCGTGCTCTTCGCCATCGGTCAAGCATCGATGGGATTCATCGTCGCGGCGCTCTCCGGCTACATCGCCTTCGCGCTGGCAGGCCGCCCGGGCATCGCGCCGGGCTTCGCCGGTGGTGCCATTGCGGTCACCCTCGGTGCGGGTTTCATCGGTGGTCTGGTCACCGGCCTTATCGCTGGCTTTGTTGCGATGTGGATTGGCAAGTGGAATGTCCCGCGCTGGATCGGATCCCTCATGCCGGTCGCTATCATCCCGCTGCTCGCCACGATGGTTACAGGCCTGCTCATGTACCTGCTGCTCGGTGCACCGCTGGCCGCCATCATGGAAGGCCTGCAGAACTGGCTGTCCTCCATGTCCGGTTCCTCCGCGGTCCTTCTGGGCATCATTCTGGGGCTTATGATGTGCTCCGATTTGGGTGGCCCGGTCAACAAGGCTGCTTACCTCTTCGCTACTGCTGGCCTGTCCACGGGTGATGAGGCTTCCATGAAGATCATGGCCGCCGTTATGGCCTCCGGCATGGTTCCGCCGATTGCACTGTCCATCGCTACCTTCGTACGCAAGAACCTGTTCACGCCTGCGGAGCAGGAGAACGGCAAGTCCGCGTGGCTGCTGGGTCTGTCCTTCGTCTCCGAGGGCGCTATCCCGTTCGCTGCCGCGGATCCGCTGCGCGTCATTCCTTCGATGATGCTCGGTGGCGCGGTCACTGGTGCGCTGTCGATGTCCCTGGACGTCATGTCTCGCGCTCCGCACGGCGGAATCTTCGTTATCTTCGCCATCGAACCTGCGTGGGCGTACTTCGTGGCCATCCTTGCCGGCGTCATCGTATCCACCATCGCGGTCATCGCGATGAAGCGATTCTGGCCCAACAAGACTGCTGAAGAGGCTGCCGCGAAGGCAGACAAGGCCAAGGCTGCCGCCTAGCGCTTGAGCCGCGTACACTTGTAAGCACGAAACTCCGTAATTCGAAAGGATTATTGTCATGGCTTCTAAGACCGTCAAGGTTGGCTCCTCCGTCGGACTGCACGCACGTCCGGCCTCCATCATCGCCGATGCCGCCGCTGAGTTCGACGAGGACATCTTCCTGACCCTCGTTGGCGATGAGGACGAGGATGAGACCGATGCTGCCTCCTCCCTCATGATCATGGCTCTCGGCGCCGAGCAGGGCGACGAAGTCACCGTGACCTCTGAGAACGAGGCCGCTGTGGAGAAGATCGCCGGTCTCATCGAGCAGGACCTCGACGCTTCCTAAAGCACTTTCCGTCTATAGAACGGCAGTGCTCCCGCTTCCCTCTTGTGCTGAGGGTGGCGGGAGCTTTTTGTTTCGCCTCGTCCCTGCGGACTCTTTCGCTTTTCATCGCCACTCGACTGAAGTGACCTGCTGTGTAGAGTCAAAGACATGACTGGCCAGCCAACAACGCCCCCAGACTTTGGCATCGAAAAGCTGAATCTGGCGCTGATTGCGGAATACCTAAGCCCGCGCTTGGATAGCTTTACCGCTTCCGAGAATCTTTACCGGCACGAGGGCTCGTGGAAGGAACCGAAGTTCACAGTCGTCGCGCTCATAAGGCACAAGCTGGCCATCGATGCCGTTCTGGCCATTGAGACCGAGCAGGAACAGGGATTGGCCTTTGTCGGCTACGAGGTTATGGGAGCGTTGACCCGGCTCCGCGGCGACCTCGATACCGAAACCCTCTACCACGGAGTTGCCTCATGCCTCTGGGCGGATCAATTAGCAGGAGACAATCCGATTGGAAAAGCAGACTTCGCCAACCCCGAAACTATTTCGTGGCCAACTCTTCCCGACGACGAGGTATACATACACACGGTACGAGAGCTGCTGGACTACGCACAGGCTCATTCCGACAGTGATGATGTCTGGCTGGATGATGAGTTCGTGGGGAGAGCTGTAAAGGGACCGAA
>NZ_CABTZR010000140.1 GCF_902489365.1 uncultured Corynebacterium sp.
AACCTCCAAACTGGCCACCCACAGGCCGGGGGCGTAGTTCACCAGGTCATCGGCCTCGTGCAGGATGCGGATATCCGTCGTGGACTTCGGCTGCGTGGTGTAGTCCGGCGTCTTCGGTACGGCGAGGGCCACGCCCGGTTCGGCGGACGCCGAACCATCGCCTCCGCCGAGGTGAAGTTCCTCGATGACGAAGCTTTCGCCACGGTGCAGGTACACCGCGCCGGGATGCACGTGGCTCACCGCGCGTGCGGAATCGATGGTGCCCAGCAATCGGCCATCGGAGGAATCCACAATCATGACCTCCTCGCCCGAGCCGCCGCGCAGCGAGACGGCCGTGTGCGCGGTCTCCGGGGTGAGCTCGCTGGAGCCAGCGGGCAGGGGAGCGGCGAACCAACCCTGCGGGCGCCGGCGCAGCAGGCCCTGCTGGGCTAGGTCATGAACCACGGCTTCGGCGTGGAAGGCGGACACGTCGGCATCAGACAACGGTTTTTCCACCGCTGCGCAGTAGACGTGCCCGCCCAGGATATACGGGTTAGCGGGGTTGAACACGCTGGCCTCCACCGGCCGGCCCAAGAGCGCTTCCGGGTGGTGAACCAGGTAGGTGTCCATCGGTTCATCGCGGGCCACCAGGACCACCAGCGAGCCCTGACCGCGGCGGCCCGCGCGCCCGGCCTGCTGCCAGAAGCTAGCAACCGTACCTGGGAACCCAGCAGTGACCACGGCATCCAGCCCGCCGACGTCGATGCCCAGCTCCAAAGCCGAGGTGGTGGCCACGCCGAGCAAGGAACCATCATCCAACGCCTGCTCCAGCGCGCGGCGGTCCTCGGCCAAATACCCCGCGCGGTAAGCCGCAATCCGGCGCGCAAAATCCGGTCGGCCCAGTCTTCCGGAGAGCTCCTCCGCCGCTCGCAGGGCTGTGGTTTCCGCCGCGCGCCGCGAGCGCACAAAGGTCAACGTCCGCGCACCCTGCGCTACCAGCGCGGCCATCATCCACGCCGCCTCCGTGGTGGCCGCTCGGCGTACGGGGGCACCGTTTTGGCCTTCGATGCCCTCCATGAAACCCGGCTC
The DNA here is from genome assembly GCF_902489365.1 of uncultured Corynebacterium sp. Lineage (GTDB taxonomy): Bacteria > Actinomycetota > Actinomycetes > Mycobacteriales > Mycobacteriaceae > Corynebacterium. Next base: position 1,069 of record NZ_CABTZR010000140.1, read on the forward strand.
CCACAGCGCTACGGTCCGCGCACCCGTCGGCGCTCCATCCTCGGTTACAGGAAGAAACTCGCGCCCCGTCAGTCGCGCGGCATGCCGGGCGGGATCCCGCATGGTCGCCGAGGCCGCAATAATCACCGGCCGCGAACCATAGTGCTCGCACAGTCGTAGTAAACGCCGCACCACGAGCGCCACGTTCGCCCCGAAAACCCCGCGGTAGGCATGCGCCTCATCGATGACGATGAACTTCAAGTGCCGCAGTAACCGCGCCCACCGCTGGTGCGCGCCCAGCAGAGAAGAATGAATCATGTCCGGGTTGGAAAAGATGAACCGCGCCTGATCGCGGATGCCGGCGCGCGCTTCGGTGGGGGTATCGCCGTCGTAGGGGGCGGGGTGGACGTCGCCAAGCGCGGCAATGTTCTGGGTGAGCTCCAGCACCGCGCGCAGCTGGTCCGAACCCAGCGCCTTCGTCGGCGTGATGTAGAGCGCGCACGCGGTCGGGTCCTGCGCCAGGCGGGACAGGATGGGCAAACGATAGCCCAGGGACTTTCCGGAACTCGTGCCGGTGGAGACCACCACGTCGCGCCCCTCCCACGCGGCCTGTGCCACGGCGACCTGGTGGGCATAGAGCTTGGCCACACCTTGCTCCTCCAACGTCGCCCGCAACTCCGGCAGAACCCACTCTGGCCACTCGGCATAGCTCGCTGGCTGGGCGGGCAGGGTGGTGGAGTGTGTTAGCTCGGACTCGGGGAAACGCTCAACAAGGTGCTCGACGAGCTCCTCACCCAGAGGGTTCTCACTCACGCGTGCCTCCACTAATCTGCTGTAGGTGCCCAAACGTGGCACACTGGTGCACTAGTTTGCACCACTTTATTTCCGCAAAGGACAACTCATCATGGCATACGGTACCGTCAAGTTCTTCAACGCCGAAAAAGGCTACGGCTTCATTGAGCAGGAGGACGGCTCCGGCGATATCTTCGTGCACTACACCGAAATCCAAGGAACCGGTTTCCGCACCCTCGAAGATAACCAGCGCGTTTCCTTTGAAGTAGGAGAAGGCGCTAAAGGCCAGCACGCCACTAACGTCGAGGTGGTTTAGGGGGATTCGGCATAGCCGCGCCGGGTATCCCACCATTCCAGCAGCTTATTCTGTCCCTTCTGCAGGCCATAGCCAATGATGACAGCGGCGATGATGGAAATGAGCATGGCTATCGCGGGCGAGCCGGAAAAGGCCACGCCGCCGAGGTAACCAATGGCTAGCGCCTGCGCCACCCACAACAGGACACCGAAGGTGTCGAAGAAGAAAAACAGCGGCCATGGGTAGCGCATGGAGCCCAGCAGAATCGTCATGAAGAGCCGCGCTGAGGGGATAAAACGCGCAATGATGATGGCCGCGCCGCCGCTGCGCCGAATATTGCGCTTGACCCACGTTAAGGCGTCGTAGGCCTTCGTTCCCTTTTGGGCTCTATTAATAAGGGCGATGAGTCGTGTTCCCAGGAGGAAGCACAAGTTATCCCCCACAATGGCGGCAACCAGCGCGACGAAAAACATGGTGGGGAGGTGGGGGAATCCTTGGGAGCCAGACCAGGCGCCCACCATGTTGAGGGGAACCTCCGAAGGTAAAACGGGGAAGAAGCAGTCGAGGAAAATCAGCGAACCCACCAGCGGATAAATCCACTGGGTGGCCATGATGACCTCGAACCATGCAGTAATAGACGCAATCACGCTGTCTCCCAGTTGTGTGCTGTGAGGCGAATCCTCGGACGGCCAGTATAGACCCCCTGTTGTGTGGACGTGTACTGGCCTGAATAACTAGAGTGAACCTTTATCTGTGTACTCTAGGGGCAATTGCCCAGCAGAGGACTAGCC
>NZ_CABTZR010000141.1 GCF_902489365.1 uncultured Corynebacterium sp.
CCCGACGCGCAGAGAGGTGGCCTCCTTGCCGCTGGGCCCGATTCCGGTGCGCGCCTGGGTGCCGCCGACGCACCCGCTGGCGCTGGAGTGCGCGGGTTCGACAACCGTGGATGTCGAGCGCTTGCTGCAGGAGAATGTGGCGCTGCCCTCGCGGCGCAGTGTGTCCCGCGGGGTGGTGGATTCCTTCGTGGGCACGGCTGGCTATGCCTTAGGCTCGCACGTGGAGTGCGATGATACGGCGACGCTATGCGCCTTGGCGCGTGCCGGGCGAGCCGTAGCTTTAATGACGGAGCTGCAGCCGGCGCGGCTGGTGGGCTTTGATGTCGTCGATGGCGAGCGCATCCTAGGCGGTGTGCCGCTGGTCGCGGCCTGGTCCCCGGGGCACTTTGCGGGGCAGGATATAGCGCAGATTGCTCGGCGGTTCCGTAGTTTTATTGAGGGCTCGCTGCGCTAGGGCCCGCTTTTTGGCGCTGGGCGGTGATACCTCTTGCTCGCTTCAAGGAGATAACTGCCGTTGTTGCCAAAGTTCTGGCCAGATCTTGAATCAGAGGCTATAACTTTGGCAGATCAGGCAGTTGCTCGGCACGTGGTAGGGCGCCATGTTAGCGTGGAGTCCTACTTTCCGGGGGGAAATGACATGAACCATGGCATCGTGCGCGGTCTATCCAAAGGTGCACTTGCAACTCGTGTGAGCCGTGGGGAGATTACACGACTTGCCAAGGGACTCTACGTCTGGGGCAGGCCCGAGCCTTTAGAGCTTTTGAAGCTGTTGCAGGAGAACCGGCCATTCCTCAAGGCGACAGGTACAACGGCAGCCCAGGTACTCCTTGGCAAGCCTGTCACTTTTCCACTGAGGCTCGCCAGCGTGGAGAGGATGCCGAAATCAACCTTCTATGTGCACTCTCGGGTGAGCGTCACTAGCTTTGTGACTTTGTCGGGGATCCGGATTCTCAATCCTCTTGTCGCCATGAAGTCTGTTACCCCTGAGCTGGGGATTCGCGTCTTTGAATCCATCTATTCCTCGAAGGCGGGGCGTGCTCGCTTGGACAGCCACCGCGAAGCACTCAATGTCACCCCTGTCGCCAGCCAACGGATGCTGGAACAAGCCGCGTTGTTCACGGATTCCGGTGCGGAGGTCAAGGTGGCTAAGGGATTGAAAAGGCGTGGGCTCAAGGTTGAGTGCAACGTTGTTATCGGCCACTACACCTGGGACATCGTGCTCCCAGAGCTCAAGGTTGCGGTTGAAATCAACGGGATGAAATTCCATTCCCAGCAAGAGGCATGGCTGCGGGACCATTGGAAGAACAATGAGGGCGCACTGATTGGGTGGTTAACTCTGCGCTACACAGGTCATTGTGTGGCACATCATCTGGACTATGTCATCGACCAGATAGCCAATGCCAGGAATCCGGATTTTGAGAAGCGCTACTTCAAATTCATCGGCTTCTGGCATGAGGGAGTGTTGCCGCCCAAGCCCAAGCCATGGGAATACAGCGAGCACTTGGGGTATTTGCCGCCTGAACCGCCCGACGTCCCGCAGCCGCCCAACTGCCCTAGATGACGAAGTTATTGCCAGATCTTGAATCAGCGGCGATAACTTTGGCAGATCGGGCAGTGTGGAGCGAGGTCCTGGCAGTAGGACGCGGGCGCTAGGCAGCCACGAGCCCCTCAACAATAAGCGCCACGGCCGCGCTGATAGCCACGACGATGACGATGCGGTTGAGCACCCTGGCATTGATGAATTGGTTGAGGTAACCGGCGGCGATGAGCCCCACGATGGCCACCGGCAGGTATGCTGCAGCGGCGGTGAGCTGCAGGCTGGTGATTTGCCCGCTGAGGGCCAAAATTGTCAGCGAGATGGTGCAGCCGATGATGAACGTGCCCGACAAGGTGCCACGGATGCGGGCTGGGTCGTAGCCCTTCATAACTAAGGCCATGGGCGGACCACCGATAGAGGTCGATGTGCCCAAGAATCCGGAGGCAACGCCCGCCACCGCGATGTTGGTGGTGGTGCGCTTAGGTGACCAGCCGAGGCTGGACAAGGTCATGGCGAAGATGACGGCGCAACCGATGAAAATGGACAGCCCGCGGTGGGAGAGGGAGGCAATCGCCCACGCGCCGAGCAGCGAGCCGGGTATTCGTGCGATGGAAGAGATGGCCACGATGTCCCAGGACACCGCCGAGCGCGCTTTGAGCATCGTGGTAGTTGAGATGACGAAGGCCAGCAGGAGAATGAGCGTGGGAACCAGCTCTGGCTTGATCAGCGCCAAGATCGGGGTGGCGATGGTGCCCAGTCCGAATCCGATGGTTCCCTGGCAGATAGTGCCCACGAGGATGAGCACGCCGATGAAGATATAGAGCCAGCTGAACATTGCTCCACTATCTCACGGCGCCGCCTAGGCGCGGACGGTGACCTTCTCGTTTTCCGCGATCTCCCCCAAGCGGTCGGCCGAGCACAGGCCTGCCACGATGACGGCGGAGCCTCCCGCAGCCAGCGGTTTGAGGACGGCCTGCTGGAAGGAGGTAGTGTCCGTCCAGCCCTGTGAAAGCACGCGCTCAGCGGCCATGTCAGTGGGGAAGAGCTCCGGAAGCGGAGTGGTGGAACCATAGAAGTGATCGCCGTAAAAGCGCACCGTGGGGCCGAAGTCGATGGTGCCGAGCGGCAACTCGCCGCCGCTTTCGACAACGCCGCGGCCAAAAGGATCCTGGGTGACCAGCACCGTGTCGACCAGTGGGGTAGAAGCCGAGCCGGCGTTGGCCTCGAGGTAGGCCTCCGGAGAGGTGAACACTACGGCGATATCTTCGGCGTGCGGGGGGCGGGGGGGGGCGCCCGCGCGGCCGCGGC
>NZ_CABTZR010000142.1 GCF_902489365.1 uncultured Corynebacterium sp.
GCCGAACTTCTCATCGGCGGGCTGCCCTTCGCCGAAATCCCGAAGGGCTTAGGCCACGGAACCATCGACGCCATGCGCGAGGTCTACGGGCCTTCCGCTTTTGCGCTGCGCCCGCTGCCCAACACGCAATACGCGCGCGATAACTCGGCATGGATTTATGGCGGGGTCTCCCTCAACCCCATGCGCATGCCGGCGCGCCACCAGGAAACGCTGCTGACCCGGGCTATCTACAACTACCACCCGCGGTTTGCGCAGGCAGACTTCCAATTCTGGTACGGCAATACCGATGAGGAGCCGGGTTTGGCAGCACTGGAGGGCGGTGACATCATGCCGATTGGCAAGGGCATCGTCCTCGTTGGCATGGGCGAGCGCACCACGTGGCAGGGCGTGAGCCAGCTGGCCATGCGCCTGTTCGAGGAAGGTGCGGCGGAGAAGATCGTCATCGCCGCTATGGCCGCCGATCGTGCCTCGATGCACCTGGACACTGTGCTCACCTTCCTGGATGCCAATAAGGTCACCGCCTACCCCAAGGTTGTGGACACCATCCGGCCCATCGTGTTGCACCCCTCCACAAGCACGGCGCCTTTCGACGTCGAACTGCCCACCGACTCCTTCCTCAACGTCGTCGCCCAGGCACTCGGCATTGGACGCTTCGAGGTCATCGAAACCGGCGGGGACGTTTATACCGCCGCGCGTGAGCAGTGGGATGACGCCAATAACGTCGTGGCCATTGAACCTGGCGTGGTGGTGGCTTATGACCGCAACAAGCACACCAATAAGAAATTGCGGGCTGCCGGCATCGAGGTTGTAGAGATCGGCTCCGCAGAGCTAGGCCGCGGCCGCGGTGGTGGACATTGCATGACCTGCCCCATCGTGCGCGAGGCGGTGGATTACTAGAGGGTTCCCCGGCTTCCGGGCGCCGGTGCGCGTATCCCACAAAGCCAAGAGACCGGGTCAGCATTACCCCACCCACACGGGGTTATACCTAAGTTTGTGTACGAAAGATCAATGGACTGGCCAGCAAATACTTAACGGCACTAACTTTCTTTTAACGCCAGAAGCCGTTTTCAACATCCATTGTCTACCCCCTGCATGCCTCCTAAAATGAGTGCAGATTTTATACATCTTTCACTTATCACTTAACAAAATATAAGGACGGTACACAGGTGCTCTCTAAGGGACTGCGCGTGCTTGCACCACTGGTGGCAACCGCGGCAATAGTTACCCCCTCGGCACAGGCGGCCAGTATTCCGCCCATGCCGCAGGCCTACCCCATCACGAACCTTTACAAGAGCTGCAGCGCAGCAGGTGAAGACAACGCCACTCCCGAGTGGCACTTTGCCGAAACCGGCCGCCGCTACTTGAGCGACGGCACCCTGCAGTTTAAGAACACCACGAACCAGGAGGTGCCGTACACCGCCTCCGTCGAAACGGGCACCAACCACAAGATTGAGGCCAACTCCAAGGCCGCGATGCCTTCCGGATGGGACACCACCGCCAAGTCCGATATCGGACTGAAACTGAGCAACGGTTGGCAAGAGAAGGAAACCTTCGGCCCTATTACGCTGAAGCCAGGTGAATCCTTCCGCGTGGAATACGGCGTGGTGGAAAAGGACTTCATCTCCATGTTCGTCGGCTGCAACGATGACCGCCTGGAGAACCTCCCCGGCGCCAACGTCATCCGCGGCAAGGGCCCGGCCGAGCGCTACGCCTTTGCCTACATCATCAAGGCGGATGGTTCGATTTCGGACTTGGCCATGGAGATTCCCTCCCGCTCCCCGGGCGCGAACTCCAAGCCCATCGAGGGCAACTACACCTCCGTGTCTGGGCCCAGCCTGGAGAAGATCGCGGACCCGAAGAAGGATGAAATCATGCAGCCTTCCGAGGATCTGCAGCGCGACCCATCCTGGCCCAAGGAAGGCGAGACCTGCGATGGCCGCGATAGCTCCTGGTACCCGCTGGATATCACTGCGGTGACGCCGACCTTCCGCAAGCCGGGCTACTCCACGGACTTCCTCAACTGGTCCAAGGGTGACTATGAATACGCGCCTGTTACGGACTTCGTCGTCGGCGCGGAGCACGCCCCCTATACCAACTGGCGCGGCAACCGCGGCGATATTCCGAAGGGCTGGCTGGAATCCGTCGGTGCGGTCAAGCGCGCCTACATGCCGGTGGGAACTGAACTCGAGCACATCGACTTGGCCCCCGGTGAGCGCGTGCGCGTGGAGTACGGCACCACCATGACCCGCATCAACTACCGCGAAATCCACTGCGGCAAGGACGGAAAATACAGCTTGACCTCCAACTACAAGCAGACCACCGCGCCCAGCGGTTTCTGGGCGGAGGCCACTATCACCAGCAAGGACGGTTCCACCCGCACCGAGGACGTCACCCCGGAGGAGTACCGAAACCTCCCAGTCCCGACCCAGACCATTTACTAATCCCCTTTACTTCCCAAGGAAAAATCACCATGTTCAAGACCAAGATTGCTTCCACCACCGCTGCTGTGGCCATCGCCTGCGGACTGATCGCTACCCCGGCTGCCAACGCCCTCCCGGTACGTGACCTGGGCCCGGCCAACCCGACCACCATCGGCGAGCACTGCGCCAACCCGGGTGACACCGGCCAGACCGTAAAGATCAAGCGGACCTACTTCGACGGGTCCGCCGGTTCCTGGTGCATCCCCAACTTACAACACCAGGCGGTCCCCGTTTACCCCCCCCTTAACGCAAACACCACCACA
>NZ_CABTZR010000143.1 GCF_902489365.1 uncultured Corynebacterium sp.
GCCGCGAACCTGCGCGGCCCGCAGTTCTGCACGCTCATCACGGAGGAGGAGTACCAGGCCAAGGTGGCGAAGGTGGGCCAGGACCCGCTGCGTAAGGATGCCGATCCGGACGTCCTATGGGCCCGCGTGCATGCCTCGCGGCGCAGCATCGGCGCGATGCTCATGGACCAGGGCCTATTCGCCGGGGTGGGAAATATCTACCGCGCAGAAGCCCTTTTCCGCCAAGGGCTCTCCCCCTTCATTCCGGGCAAGCAGCTCGACCGCGCGGAGTTCGACGCCATCTGGTCTGACCTAGTGGAACTGATGGACTACGGCGTCGAGCACGGCCGCATCGATACAGTCCGCGAAGCCCATACGCCGGAGGCCATGGGCCGCGAGCCCCGCAAAGATGACCACGGCGGCGAGGTCTACGTCTACCGCCGCGCCGGGCAACCCTGCCACGTGTGCGGCACGGGGATACGGGAGCAGGTCATGCAGGGCCGCAACCTCTTTTGGTGCCCCACCTGCCAACCCGCGCGCTAGGGTAGTCAGTTATGCGCCCTGCTTTTACCGTTGCCACTGTTCGTGCCGCTGAAGAACGCCTGCTGGAACAGCAGTCTCATGAGGATCAGCTCATGAAACTGGCCGCCGCGGCGGTGGCAGAAACCGCGTGGGTAATGCTGGAAGCGCAGCCTGGGACGGTGCTCGTTCTCGCTGGCTCCGGCGGCAACGGCGGGGACGGGCTTTACGCCGGTGCGGTGCTGGCCGAGCGCGGGGTTACGGTGCATGCCCTGGTTCCGGAACGCTGCCACGAGGAGGCTCTCACTGCGTTCCGTGCCGCCGGTGGCACGGTCCTTTCTGCCGACGCGCTGCCTAACGGCAGCGCGTCTTCAGGCAGCACACTGCTTATTGACGCCATCGCGGGCCTCGGCTCCGCCCGTGGCTTAAGCGGCGCCGCGCTCTCGCTCTACCGCGAAGTCACCGCGACCGGGGCTGCTGTCTTAGCCGTCGACATGCCTACCGGCGTCGATGCCGATACGGGAGTGTGCGCCGCGGATGCCGTCCACGCCGATGTCACCGTCACATTTGGCTCGCCGCGCTTCGGCCACGCGCTGGCCGCCGAATGCGGGCAGGTTGTGGTCTCCGATCTCTTCTTGCCCGGCGCGCCCTCCTTCGCTGAGACCCTCGCCGAACTGGATGAACCTGCCGCATTCATCGCCCACGAGCCCTCCGTCCCGACGGCCTATGCGTGGCAAACGGGCGAACTCGATCTGCCGGGCGGGCGCGCTTCCCGCCCTTGGCCGGTGGGCTGCACCGGCCCCATCGTTGATCCCACACCAAGCGCGCGCTCTGACAAGTATTCCGGCGGCGTCGTGGCCCTGGCTGCCGGAAGCGATACCTACCCGGGCGCGGGGATCCTCTGCGCCACCGCAGCGGTGCGCGCCACGCCCTCGATGGTGCGCTTCATCGGCGATAACTCGATTACTTCTCTGCTGCCCGAGCTGGTCTGCCATCCCGATGTGGCCTCCGCCGGACAGGCCCAAGCCTGGGTCGTGGGCCCTGGCCGCGGTACCGATGCAACGGCGGCCGCCGAACTGCGAAAGGTACTGGCGCAAGGCCTGCCCACCGTTCTTGATGCCGACGCCCTGACGCTTTTGGCACGCAACACCTCCTTGCGCCGGACAGTCGCCGAGCACCCGCTGACCATCCTCACCCCACATGAAGGCGAGTTCAGCCGTCTCTACCAGGCCACTTTCGGCTCTGCTCCCGATGCGGCTACCGGCTGGAGCCGCGCCCTCCACGAGCTAGCCGAGGAGCTACACAGCATCATCTTGCTCAAAGGCCGCCTGACCCGCATCACAGCTCCGGGCCAGCCGCTCTATTCCTTCAACTCCGGTCACTCCTTTGCCGCGACCCCCGGCTCCGGCGACGTGCTCTCCGGCATCCTCGGCGCGGTCCTGGCCCAGCTCTTCGCCGAATCCTCCACCGAAACTGCCGTCGCGACCATCACCCGGACCATCACCGAGGTCCTCCACGCGGGCGCCATCCACGCGCACGCGGCGGCCATCGCGGCCGAGACCCCCGAAGGCTTCGCGCCCTGTTCCGCCTCTCAGATTGCCGCAGCCATCCCGCAAGCCATCGCCCGGCTCCTCAACGCGGAGCGCTAGCTCCGCTACTAAGTACGTTTCGATCAAATAGCACCCCAAAAATTCGAAGATCTGGGGCCTTATTTGATCGATCCGTACCTGGCCGCCGCCGTCTTGGTACGTTTTCGCAACGAAGCCCTGGAATGTTGCGATTTGCGGGCCACTATTTACGAAAACGTACCTTGGCCCGGCGCAGAATCCCGGACGCGGTGCCGACGGACTTGCGCATGAGCCCGCGCGGGCCCACCGCCACCGTGCCGCGGCGCAGGGAAGTGTTCTCCCACGGCCACGTCATTCCGGCCCATGCTGCTGCGACGGCAAGGATTTCCACTGCGATGTAGCCGGGCCATGGGCCGAATAGGTTGATGATGGACGGGCTGCCCGGCGCGTGGTTGAGGAAGCCATAGTTGCCGTCGGTCTTGGCATTAACCGCCATCGCGATGGCCATCCACACTGGCGTGATCTTCACGGCGAAGCGATAGCCCTTCCACGTCGGCCGGTAGCCCAAGCCAAAAGTCAGTGCCAGCGACATGGCAAGTGCCACGATGTGGAAGAACCA
>NZ_CABTZR010000144.1 GCF_902489365.1 uncultured Corynebacterium sp.
AACAGCAGCTCCGCCCCTGCCTTGATAACCACGGGCGCCAGCTCGCGGGCGTGTTGCGGGGACACGCGCACGGCGACGGTCACGCCGGAATCGCGGACCTGCGCGATGCGCTCGGCCAACAGCTCCTCGTTTAGGGGTGCTGCGTGCAGCTCCTGCAGCGTAGACAGGTCACCGAAGTTCTCCGTCACGCGGGCAATCGCACCCTCCAAGTCCTCGTGACGGCCCCACAGGCCTTCCGCGTTGATAACACCCAGGCCGCCCTGCTTGCCCATCTCGATAACAAACTCGGGCGTGGCCAACGCGTCGGTCGGCGCCGAAACGAACGGGACGTCGAAGGTGTAGGCATCGATGTGCCACGAGGTGTCCACGTCCTTGGAGGAACGGGTGCGGCGAGTCGGCACCAGGGAAATCTGGTTCAGGTCATAGGTACGGCGAGCCTCACGGCCCACACCGATTTCTACGTAATCGCGCATGATTAGTCCTTAGCGGTAGTTCGGAGCTTCGACGATCTGCTGAAGGTGGTGCGGGTGAGACTCCTTGAGGCCCGCAGCGGTGATCTGGACAAACTGCTTGGTCTTGAGCTCGGCCAGGGTGGCGGAGCCTGTATAGCCCATGGAGGCGCGCAGGCCGCCGACAATCTGGTGCACGATGGCATCGATGTCACCGCGGAATGGCACGCGTCCCTCCACGCCTTCCGGCACCAGCTTGTCCTCGCTCTTCACGTCAGCCTGGAAGTAGCGGTCCTTGGAGTAGGAGCGCTTCTCCCCGGATAGGCCACGGCCCTGCATGGCGCCCATGGAGCCCATGCCACGGTAGCGCTTGTACTGCTTGCCCTGGACCACAACGATGTCACCCGGCGCTTCCGTGGTGCCGGCCAGCATGGAGCCCAGCATGACGGTATCGGCGCCGGCAGCCAATGCCTTGGCGATGTCACCGGAGTACTGCATACCGCCGTCACCAATAACCGGCACACCCGCCGGTCCAGCCACCGCGGCGGCCTCCATGATGGCGGTGATCTGCGGGGCACCCACGCCAGCCACCACGCGCGTGGTGCAAATGGAACCCGGGCCAATGCCAACCTTGATGGCGTCGGCACCGGCCTCAATCATGTCGCGGGCCGCAGCACGAGTGGCCAAGTTGCCGCCGATGACGTCAACGCGGTCGCCGAAGTCCTTCTGCACGCGGGAAACCATCTCCAACACACGGTTGTTGTGGGCGTGGGCGGAGTCGACGACGAGGACGTCCACGTCGGCGTCGACAAGCTGGCCCGCGCGCTGATAGGACTCCTCACCAGTGCCAATGCCGGCGGCCACGAGTAGGCGCCCAGAAGCATCCTTGGAGGCGTTGGGGAACTGCTCAGTCTTGACAAAGTCCTTGACGGTGATAAGGCCGACGAGCTTGTTCTCATCGTTGACGATGGGCAGCTTCTCCACCTTGTTGGCGGACAGCAGCTCCAGCGCCTCCTCCTTGCTGACGCCCTCCTTGGCCACGACGAGCGGCATCGGCGTCATAATCTCGGAGACCTTGCGGGAGAAATCCGGCTCGAAGCGCATGTCACGGTTGGTGCAGATACCCACGAGGGTGCCCTGCTTATCGACGACCGGCAGGCCCGAAATCCGGAACCGCGCGCACAGCGTGTCGACTTCATCGATGGTCATGTCCGGGGAAGCCGTGACCGGGTCGGTCACCATGCCGGATTCGGAGCGCTTGACAATCTCTACCTGCTGCGCCTGATCCTCAACTGACAGGTTGCGGTGCAGGACGCCAATACCGCCCTGGCGCGCCATGCCAATGGCCATGCGGGCCTCGGTCACCGTGTCCATCGCGGCGGAAGCCAGGGGCACGCCGAGGCGAATGTTGCGGGTAAATTGCGCCGAGGTATCCACCTCGGAGGGAACGACGTTGGATTCTGCCGGAAGCAGCAGGACATCATCAAAAGTAAGGCCGTAGAGTGCAATCTTGTCGGGGTTGTCTCCGCCGGTGTGGACGTGGCTCATGAGGGTGGGGCTCTCCTAAACTGACCAGATAGTTTTATGCGGTAGCCCTCACTGTAGTGCGTGGACGCCCCGTAGTGGTAGCCGTGGGTAGAGGAATAGGTATCTAAAGGGAATTGCCATGCGCGCACGGAGTCAATAGGCTCGCAGGCGTGAACTTTTTCGCCAACATGCCCCGCGATCCTTTCGCGGACGATCCCAACGACCCAGCTTCCTTCCTCGAGGAAGAGGACCACGTCGAGCCGCTGTCCGAAGAGGACCGTCTCGCCGTCATCCACGATCTGGCCATGGTCCAGGAGTTCGCGCGCGTTCTCAGCCCGCGCGGCATCGACGGCATCTTCTTTTTCTGCGAGGACTGCGAGGAGAACCACTTCTACGAGTGGGACATCATGGCCTCCAACATGCAGGCCACACTGGCAGGGCAGCTCGCCCCTGTCCACGAGCCGGGCGCGGAGCCGGACCCCATGCGCTACGTCCCGTGGGATTATGCGGTGGGCTACCTTGACGGCATGGATTCGCGCTACTAACGCGCGGATTAAGGCTTAAGGGACATTTCGTGTGGATTTGCGGCGTGTCGCATTAAGGGACATTTCGTGTGGATTTAAGAGCGTCCGGCCCATCCTTTTCTTACGCCTAAGCTGGGGTTCCACTCATTGTCGATGCCGGTATCGAATGT
>NZ_CABTZR010000145.1 GCF_902489365.1 uncultured Corynebacterium sp.
GCGAAGGCCAAGGTGGGTTCAGACACTGCGGCGGAGCGGCAGTGTGGGATGGCAACGCCACCGGGGACACCGGTGCCAGCCTTTGCTTCACGCTCGATGGCGGGGCCAGCCAGTTCCTCTACGGAGGTGGCGCGGCCGGTGTCGTGGACAAGCGTGGCCAGGTTGGTAATGACTGATTCGATGCTGTCACCGAAGTCGGCGTCGAGCGCCACAAGATCGGTGGTGATGAGTTCTGATGACATCGGGTACGTACTCCTCAGTACTGCTAAAAGTCGGTGACGGCTTGAACCGTCGTGTGTTCGATATCTAGTTCTTCAGGGGTTGGTATCTGGGTTCCCGGGAGTGCTGCGGCAGCCGAGCCGTAGGCCACCGCTTGGCGCAGGGCTTCCGAGTAGGAGGCACCCGAGCGGCGGGCGAGGATATAGCCGGAGAGCGAAGAATCACCGGCACCCACGGTAGAGCGCAGGGTAATCGGCGGGGGAGTAGCGGCCCACGCTTCATCGGCAGTGACCAGCACTGCGCCAGCGCCACCCAGGGTGACGAGAACCTCGGGGACGCCGCGCTTGACGACGACCCTCGCGGCCTTGACCACACCGCTAAAATCACCGTTCTCGGCGGCTGCTTCGAGGGCCTGACCATCCACGTTGGCTAGCTGGCCAAGCTCAAGACCATTCGGCTTGATGAGGTCGGGGCTGGCAGTTTCGAGGTTTTCTCCGAGAGCCACCATAGGGGCATCGGAGGTGTCGACGGCTACACGGATGTCGGGGTTGGCTTCGCGCGCGACACGGATGAGCTGCGTGTACCAATCTGTAGGAACGCCTTGGGGAAGAGAGCCCGCCATGACGATCCACTCGGCGTCAGTGCAGTGTTCAGCAACGGCCTGTGCCACGTCGTGCTGAACTGATTCATCGAGCGTGGGGCCGGGGCCGTTGAGTTTGGTCGTACGGCCATCCGGTTCGGTCAGGGTGGTATTGGTGCGCACCGCGCCATGTGTCGGCACGGCGTGTACGGGGATAGACGCGTCAGCGGCGAGGGCTAAGAAAGGGTCTGAGTCCACAGCCGGTAGAAGGGCCAGACTGTCGACGTTGGCGAGCGTTACGGCGTGCGTAACGTTGACGCCTTTACCACCGGCAACGCTGGATACAGACCCTGCGCGGTGTACAGCGCCAGGCTCGAGTTCCTCGTTCAGGCGCACGGTGGCGTCGATGCTTGGGTTGGGGGTCAATGTAAGGATCATCGTGGACAATGTCCCCTTTCGCGGAGTGCGTATATTGGGGGCAAACGCGCCTCGGCGGCGTGGACAAGTGCTTCGGTGCGGATTGCCTGTGTCAGCGTGAAATTAATGTTGTTTGATGTTGATTATTGCCCGTATATGTCCGAATGTCAATGGAATCACTGTGGTTTTCGTTGCATTTTTGACCGACTTGTGCTGATCTGGATAGAGAAAAACATCGTCTCCGTAAGGAAATGTGTCATGGAAAACGCATCCCCATCCACCATTAAAGGCACCGGCGTCGTCGCCGGCGTTGCATACGCTGAGGCGGTGTGGGTTCGCCCACGCCCAGAACTGCCCACGGCTGGAGAAACCGTGGCGGAGGAGCAACGTGATGCTGAATACGATCGCTTCCTCGAAGCCGCCGACATCGTTGCCAGCAGGCTAGAGCAGCGTGCCGCTGGTGCTGAAGGTCAGGCAGCAGAAGTTCTGGGCGCTACTGCTGGAATGGTCAAGGACCGAGGTTGGCACAAGGCAGTGCGCAAGGGTATTCGCAGCGGCAAGAACGCCGAATATGCAGTTGTTGGTGCCACAGACAGGTTTGTCACCATGTTTGAGGCTGCCGGCGGCGTAATGGCCGAGCGTACGACTGACCTCAAGGACGTGCGAGACCGCGTCATCGCACAACTGCGCGGTGAGCAGGAACCGGGCCTGCCCATGGTTGAAGGGGAGGCGGTGCTGTTGGCGGATGACCTTGCACCGGCGGATACCGCAACCTTGGACACCACCCACATCAAGGCGCTAGTGACCGAGCTGGGTGGCCCCACCAGCCACACGGCAATTATTGCTCGTCAGCTCGACCTTCCGTGCATTGTGGCGGTCGGCGCTGAGCTGCGCACGATCGAGGCGGGAACCCAGATCTTCGTCGATGGCTCCGTGGGAACAGTGGCCCTTGGCGCGGATCGCGCCGCCTCGCTGAAGGCTGTAGAGGAATACCGCGAGAAGGCGGCACGAGTGGCCGACTGGCGGGGGCCGGCCCAGACCAAGGATGGGCACCGCGTGCAGTTGCTCGCCAATGTTGCCGACGGCAACGCAGCTCGCATCGCCTCTGATTCGCAGGCAGAAGGTATCGGTTTGTACCGTACGGAGCTGTCCTTCCTCTCCGCGAGCGAAGAGCCCACCGTGGAGGAGCAGGCGCGCATCTACGGCAAGGTTTTCAACGCTTTCCCGGACTCCAAGGTCGTTGTTCGAACGCTCGATGCCGGTTCTGATAAGCCGATCTCCTATGCCACGTTGGACTCTGAGGAGAACCCCGCCTTGGGCGTCCGCGGCCTGCGCATCGCCCGCGATAACGAGGCACTTTTGACCCGTCAGCTCGATGCCATCGCGCAGGCCGCAGAAAAGCGTGCTGATGGTGCTACCACTTGGGTCATGGCTCCCATGGTGGCC
>NZ_CABTZR010000146.1 GCF_902489365.1 uncultured Corynebacterium sp.
AGGCCATCGAGCTGGAAATTGATGGTGACGTTATCGCCTTCCGGATCGACCTCGACGTGACGGCCAGCCTGGTTCTGATCCCCAGAAGGCTTGCCGGTGGTGAACAGCTCGTAGCGCACATCCTTCTCACCGACATCACGGCTGGCCAGCTCATCGCGTACCAGCTGCACCAGCTCGAAGGGAACACAGAGGAACCATTCATCGACGTTATCGGTGCGCACGACGTTATCCAGCAGGGTCTGGAGTTTCTCAGCGTCGATGCGCCCGGAGAACAGCGGATTGACGCGCTGCTCGCGGGAGAGGACGTGGTGCACGGCAAAGCGCGTGGGGAACTTGTCCTTGAGGTCACCGATCTCTTCGGCGAACATGACGTCACCGCCGCCTTTGTTGGCGAAGATGAGCTCAAAGGTGGTGTCGGGGGAGCTATGGAGAACGGTCTGGGCGATAGCCATGATCGGCGTGATGCCGGATCCCGCGGCGATGGCCACGAGGTGCGGATTCTCCAGCTTCTCGACTTCCTCGCGGACAGCCTCAGGATTGTTCAGACCGGTCAGGTGAGTCTTCGAGGTGAATGCGCCCTGCGGATTCATGACATCCATGGTGTCGCCGGGCTGCAGGGTGTCGTTGGCCCACGTGGAAAACACGCCACCGCGGTCGCGCTTGATGGCGACGCGCAGCACGCCGTCGCGAGGCACATCGCAGATGGAATAGGAGCGGCGGACTTCCTGGCCGTCGATGGTCGCCCGCAGCGCAACGTATTGGCCGGGGATGTAGTCATAGTCGTCCTGGAGCTCCGGAGGGATGGCGAAGGAAACCTCCACGGAGTCCTCGGTCAGGGCGCGCACCTCGGACACGGTCAGGGTGTTGAACGTGGCCTTCTTCTTTGCGGGGGCAGACGGGGTCGTGGTCATTAGTGCACCTTGAAGTAGTCGAAGGGCTCCAAGCAGTCCTGGCAGTTATAGAGAGCTTTGCAGGAGGTGGAACCGAATTGGGCAAGCTTACGTGTGCGGCGGGAGCCACAGTGGGGGCATTCGATGGCCGGCGGCGGTTCGAGTGTGAGAGGGATAGGACCTTCTGGTGTGGCCCGGGTTTTACCGCTGGGAGGCGCGATGCCGTAGTCCTTGAGGTTTTGCCGGCCGGTCTCCGTCATCCAGTCGGTGGTCCACGCGGGCTGGAGCACGAGGTCGACACGCACCTTGGCGTAGCCGGCGTCGGTCAGCGCTGTGGTGATGTCCGTCGTGATGTGCTCCATGGCGGGGCAGCCGGAATAGGTTGGGGTAATCGTGACCACCGCAGTATCGTCTTCCAGGCGAGCGTCTCGGAGAATGCCAAGGTCAGCGATGGAAATAACGGGGATTTCCGGATCGGGCACCTCGGCGGCGACGTCCCACACGTGGGCGTCGTCAGGCTGCGTGGGGCGCAGCGGGTGGGACTTATCTGTGATGGACACGATGAAACCTTGGTCCTTTCCTTGTCTTTACCAGGTCGCGCCGGGGTGCTGGCGCGCCAAGGACTGCATCTCTGCGAGGATGTAGCCGCGGTGCTCGGAGAAGCGCCCGGTGCGTTGCCCGGAGCGGGCTTGCTTGACGTCCGGGATGGCCAGACCTGCCTTGTCCAGGACATAGGCTATGCGCTCATCGAACTGCGCGCGCAGGCTCGAGGGCAGAACAGCGATGCCTTCTGCCGCCAGCTTCTCGTGGAGCGGGAGATCCTCGAAGAGCTCGTCAAGGTAGGGCCACATGTACATCAGGCCCTCCGTGATACGGCGGTGGGACTCCTCGGTACCGAGGCCCAGGCGCAGAACCCATTGGTTGGCGTGGTCGACGTGGTACTCGACTTCCTTGATGGCCTTGGCTGCGATAGCCGCCAGCGTCTCATCCGTGGACTCCAACAGGGCGGTGTAGAGCCCGTATTGGTAATAGGAGAAGAGCAGCTGGCGGGCGATGGTGTAGCCGAAGTCGCCGTTTTCCTGCTCGACCAGGCGCGTGGAGCGGAACTCCTCCTCATTGCGGAAGTAGGCCAAGTCATCCTCGGTCTTGCCCCATGCGGTGCCGGCATAGGTGAGGAGGAAGCGGGCGTGCCCGATGAGATCGAGGGCGATGTTTCCTAGGGCGATATCCTCCTCCATCTCTGGTGCCCGCGAAATCCACCAGCCCAGGCGCTGGGCCAAGATGAGGGCGTCATCGCCCAACGTGAGCGCATAGCGAGCCGTGTCCTCGGGTGCGACTGCACCGGAGGCGGCGATGTCTTCTGCGGTGATGCCGTTGCCCTGCGATTGCTTGGTCGCAGAATCGGCGGCTGCAAATCCGGTCACAGGTGCGGCACTCCTTCAGACTTGTCGTAGTACGTGGCGTGGCGGTAGCTCTTACCCTGCGGCGATTCGAAGAATCCGCCCTTGGAGTCAGGGTCGGAGGAAGCAATAGCCTCGCTGGGCACAACCCACACGGAGGTGCCTTCATTGCGGCGGGTATAGAGGTCACGGGCGTTACGCAGGGCCATCGTGGCATCCCGTGCAGTCGCACCCGCGGACACGGCTCGCTATTCGCTCACGCTGGGGGGTGAGGCCCCCATCTTTGCCCAGCCCCCTGGGCGGGGG
>NZ_CABTZR010000147.1 GCF_902489365.1 uncultured Corynebacterium sp.
AGGCGTGCCGTGGGCATCTCATTGAACCAGTGGCGCAGCGCGCCGCCGATGCCCGCGCCGACGTTCTTGTCCAGCAGCTTGTAATCGAGGATAAAATCACGCCCGCCCGGGGTGGCCAGGGTTTCCTCCAGGAGCGTGTGCATCTCCAGCACCTCGACGCCGTAGCTGCGCAGCTTGGTGACGAACTCCGCGTGATGCTTCTTGGCTTCGTCGACCCAGAGGACGTCGTCGAAAAGCAGCTCCGCACAATTGCGGGGAGTCAGCCTCTCGTGGGCGAGGCCTGGTGCACACACCATGACCTGGTGGAGCTTGCCGACCTCGGACCAGACGCCCAGCGGGGGAGTTGCCATCTGAGTGAACCTTTCTCGATGCGGGTACGCTGTGCCATCCAGTTGCGTGGTGAGTAGGGGCACCCGGGGTTGCGATGTGTGAACTAGACGACAAGCTTAAGAAAAGTTCGCACTTTTTCAAGCTCCCGCCGGTAGGGAACCCCCACGTAGGTGCAGGTTTTGCGGCTGTGCGCATACTATTATCCGCGTTTATTCACGTGGTACAGGTGAGTACACGGTGAGGCCTACGCCGCGCTTGTCGACGCCCATCCCTCCGCCACTGCGGCAACACCCGCGCTGGCAGCGGCGGCATTGCCTGGCGAGCTAGATGAATAACTTTGAAAGGAATGGAAACTCTGCCCGAATAGTAGAGAAGTAAACGCGTGGGGGTAGTTGTGGCGTGCAGTCTCCGGGGCGAGCGTGTGCTCACTATTGGGAGTCGAAGTCTTCAGCTATGAGACTCGCTGCGTGCTCGCGGAGGTAGTCGCGTAAGTACGGCAAGGCGAAATCGACTTCGCCGTGGCCCGTGGTGGTGATCATTTCGGCGTCGAGAAGCCGGCGGCGATAGTTGCCTACATAAGAATCAGTCTTATTGAAGCGTGCCTTGATATCCGCCATCTTGGAAGGGCCATCGCTTTGGGCCATGTAAACCAAAAAGCTTCGGTCGACGGGGGAGAGATCCGAGAGTGCAGGCTCATGAACAAGTTGGCCGAGCTTGCGCTGTGCAGTTGCGACTCCGCGCCGGGCAGCGTCGACGGAGATTTCGGCGCCTCCATCCGACGTGCGTTCCTTTTC
The DNA here is from genome assembly GCF_902489365.1 of uncultured Corynebacterium sp. Lineage (GTDB taxonomy): Bacteria > Actinomycetota > Actinomycetes > Mycobacteriales > Mycobacteriaceae > Corynebacterium. Next base: position 1,125 of record NZ_CABTZR010000147.1, read on the forward strand.
CCTGAATGAGCACTGGCCGACTAGCTGAATCATGAATGGATATCCATGGCACGCTTCAACCGCGGTATCCAATGCATCCTGTGACCATGAGGTCGCCGTGCTGTGAAGGGGTTCCTCCAGTGCTTCACGTACATCCGAATCGGAGACCCTGCCTAGCTCAATGCGGTTAGCGCGTCGAAGAAAGGTTACTGGATTAGCGTCGCCACGACTGTTCAGCTTCCCGGAAAGCAGCGGTCTAATTGAGGATGGGATGCCTGCCATGACAACGGAGATGTCTTCGCCTTCGCGAACCAGATGTTGAATCGTAGCGCCGAACTCTATGAGCTCCTGGCTGCGTTGGTGGTGCATTTCATCCAAAGTTACGAGAACACCACCAGGCTCCTGGCGGGATTTTCGGTCGAGTTCGCGCTTATAAGCCAGTAAATCCTTCAGTGCATTGCGCAGTGAATATGTGGACTCTGCAATAGCTCGAGTATCCCAATTGAGCCCGCCTCCAATGCCGAGGATAGAGACGTTAAGACCTTTGAGCTGCTTCCTGTCCCGGGACAGGCGTTGGATGATGTCACTACGCAAGCGTTCAACAAAACCGGTCGTTGCAGTATCGCTGAGCGTGAGCCAACCGCGCTCGAGCGCTTCGTCTTCGAAGGCGTTGAGAAGGACTGTCTTTCCGATGCCGCGTGGTCCGATGATGAGTGAGATCCTCTCATGGGCACCGGGGCCTTCATCGAGTGCAAAACCGAAATCACGGATGGCATCGCTGCGGCCAACCAACAACGGGGGAGTGGCACCGAAGGTAGCCCTAAAAGGATTGGTGCGCTTCGGCTTCATGGCCCTCACTTTAGACCACGAGACTTTTGAAGTCTTGTGAAGTTTATGAAGTGTATGAATTCTTTGAAGTTTATGAAGAGCTGTGAAGTTTGAAGAAGGGGCCGCGCCACTATCAATAGGAACTGGCGGCGCGGCCCCGGAGTGATAGGGAAGAAGGGCGGAATCTCAGCCTTGAATCCCAGCCTTTCCGTGTAGGGGCATCGTTGACATTAGGAGAGGGGCCGGACATCGCTGCGAATGATTCGAACGCGCGGATCGAACATCCAGTCAGACAAAACGCCAAGTAAGCACGTGCTTGGTCAACAGCATTCATGAGCCACGTACTGTAAACGTATGGCTCAGGACGCTTTGGAACCTATATCGGAACTGCCCCGCGGCGAGTTCGCCTTTCCGGGCCCGCTTCGCGACGCCCTCGTCACCGCCATCCTGGACGGCATCAAGACCACCACGTCATTCTTACTGGTTGAGCACCCGCGCGACCACGACCCGCACGAGGGCGTAGGTTCCCTTGAAGCCGTGCTCGATTCACACGACAACGTGGTCTGCGTCATCCGCACCACCGAGGTCCAGGTCCGCCGGCTCGCCGACGTCAGCGACGAGCATGCTATCGCCGAGGGCGAGGGCTACGCTGATGCCAGCGAAT
>NZ_CABTZR010000148.1 GCF_902489365.1 uncultured Corynebacterium sp.
AGCGTCGCCGCGAGCTCCTCCTCGCCGCCGGGTTCCACAGACACGGTGAAGGTCACCGCCTGGCCGTAGGCTGTATCCACCATGTCGATACCACGGTTACGCAACTCCGCCTCCAGCCGCCCGGCCTCCGCGTGGGAGACCTCCACGGTGTAGAGCTCGCGCAAGGCACGCGTGACGGGCTCAACCTGCTCCATCGCCTCGCTGACGGCGCCGCCATAGGCGTGAACGAGCCCGCCTGCGCCCAGCTTGATGCCGCCGAAGTAGCGCACCACGACCGCACAAATATCGAGTAGGCCGGAGCCCTTCAGCACGTCGAGCATCGGCTTGCCCGCCGTGCCGGAGGGCTCGCCATCATCGGAGGAGCGCTCCACTGGATTCGAGCCGTCGACGTGGTAGATGTAAGCCGAGCAATGGTGGCGGGCGTCGGGGAAGCGGTCGCGGGCGGCGTCAATAAGCGCGCGTGCTTCCGCTTCGTTCGTGGCGCGGCCGATGAGGGTAATAAACCGCGAGCGTTTGATCTCAATCTCGTGCTCGACGATCTCACCGGCAACGGGGCGCTGATAGCTCTCCTGCATTATGCGACGAGGAAATCGTACTCGGGGGTGCCCGGCTTAAGCTGCTGGCAATTGAGTTTCGACTTCTCCATGCGCTCGAGTAGTCCGTCAATGCCTGCGGCACTCCCCAACTCGATGCCCACCAGCGCGGCGCCGGTCTCACGGTTGTTGCGCTTGAGGTACTCGAACAGCGTGATGTCGTCCTCTGGGCCAAGAACATCCTGGAGGAAGTGGCGCAACTGGCCGGGCTCCTGCGGGAAGTTCACCAGGAAGTAGTGCTTGAGTCCGCGGTGTACCAGGGAGCGCTCCATGATTTCGGCATAGCGCAGCACGTCATTGTTGCCGCCGGAAATCACGCACACCACCGTTGAGCCTGGCTGCAGGTTGAGAGTCCGCAGGCCGGTCACGCTCAGCGCGCCGGCGGGTTCGGCGATGATGCCCTCGTTTTGGTACAGCGCGAGCTGCTCCGTGCACACGGCGCCTTCCGAGACGGTGTCATGGTGCAGGCGGCCCTGATTAGCCTCCAAAATCTTGAAGGGAAGCTCACCGATGCGCTTGACGGCGGCACCATCGACGAAGGGATCGACGGTCTCCAGAGTTACCGGCTCACCGGCCGCAAACGCAGCGCTCAGCGACGCCGCCCCGGCCGGCTCAATGCCCACTACCGCGGTGCGCGGGGCCATGTCGGCGAGATAAGAGGTGATGCCGGAGATGAGTCCGCCGCCGCCCACGGGGACCACGACGGTATCCAAGGACTTGCCCATCGAGGACAGCTGGGACACGATTTCCGCGGCCACAGTTCCCTGACCGGTGACGGTATCGCGCGAATCGAAAGGCTCGATGAAAAAGGCGCCGCGCTCAGCGGCATCCGCGTGCGCGGCCGCAGCTGCCTCGTCGAAGTTAGCGCCGGTGACCACCAACTCCACGAAATCACCACCGTGAACCAGGATGCGGTCGCGTTTTTGCTTCGGGGTCGGTTCCGGCACGTAGATCTTGCCGTGGATTCCCATGGTGCGGCAGGCGTAGGCGACGCCCTGGGCGTGGTTTCCCGCTGAGGCGGTAACGATCCCCTGCGCGCGCTGCTCTTCGCTAAGGTTTGACATTCCGTAAATAGCCCCGCGGATCTTGTAGGAGCGCACATCCTGCAGGTCTTCGCGCTTCAGGTACACCTCATAGCCGGTTTCCTGGGACAGGCGCGGGCAGTACTGCAGCGGAGTCGGGGCAATCTCCGAGCTAATTCGCGATTGGGCCAATTGGATATCAGAGGCGTGGATAGGCTCGAAGTCTTGCGGGATGGTTGTCATGGTGGCTTATTTTAGCGCCCCGCTCTCCACGCGTCGCACATTACCTAGCATTCGACCGGTTCACCGAACGTTTACCCAGATCTCGCCTGGTCGCAACTTACTGTTCCCCAAAAGCACGAAGGCAAAACGTACGGTGGTGCGGAATCTTTTCGTCTCGCAACAAGGAGTCTTTTTGCATGTCTCGTTCTATCTCCCGCCGCTCCCTCACCCTGTGCGCTGCGACCGCCACGTGCCTTAGCCTGGCTGTGCCGACTTCCTCGGCTGCGATTGTAGAGAATGTCATCGAGCACTCTACTGCCGGCGCTAACCTCAAGGTCACCCCGATTGGCACCTATGAGTCTGGGGTCTACGAAGAGTCCGCCGCAGAGATCGTGGCCTTCCACCCGGCCTCCGAGCGCATTCTCACCGTCAACGCGCATGCGGGCCAGATTGATGTCCTCGATGCTTCAGATCCGACCGAGCTCACGCTCATCGGTTCCATTTCTGCTGGCGAGGGCAAGGAAATCAACTCCGTAGCCGTGCGCCCCGATGGCCTGGCTGTAGCCGCAGTCCAGCAGGCGGACAAGACCGAGGAGGGCGAGGCACTGTTCTTCAATGCCGCTGCCGAGGACCTCGCTACCGCCGAACTGGGTCGCGTGATGGTGGGAGCTTTGCCGGATAACGTCCATATCACCGCCGATGGTGGCTATGCGCTGCTGGCCAACGAGGGCGAGCCCTCGAACGAGCTCAACGCCGA
>NZ_CABTZR010000149.1 GCF_902489365.1 uncultured Corynebacterium sp.
GCTTAAGCCTCCGCCCCCGTAGCTTGGTTAATCAGCCACGCATACTCGAATGCCGCCTGCCGCCACTTGGCGTAGCGTCCGGACACACCACCATGGCCGGCAGCCATCTCAGTCTTGAGGAGGAATTCGCCGTCGGTGGCAACATCACGCAACTTGGCCATCCACTTCGCTGGCTCCACGTAAAGCACGCGGGTGTCGTTAAGCGAGGTCAGCGCCAGAATATTCGGATACTTCTGCGGCGCAATGTTCTCGTACGGCGAGTAGGAGGCCATGTAGTCGTAGACCTCAGGGTCGTGGTACGGGTCGCCCCATTCTTCCCACTCCACCACCGTGAGCGGTAGCTCCGGCATAAGAATCGAGGTCAGCGGGTCCACGAAGGGAACGTTGGCTTCGATAGCCTTGAACCTATCCGGTGCCATGTTGGCCACCGCGCCCATGAGCAGGCCACCGGCGGAACCGCCCTCCGCTACCAAGGTGTCAGGCGTGGTCACCCGGCGCGCGATGAGGTCATCGGCCACTGCGATGAAGTCAGTAAACGTGTTCTTCTTGGCCAGCATCTTGCCGTCGTCGTACCAGTTGCGGCCCATCTCGCCGCCGCCGCGCACGTGCGCCATGGCAAAGATCATGCCGCGGTCCATGAGGGACAAACGGAAGACCGAGAAGTACGGATCCATATTCGCCTCATAGGAACCGTAGCCATAAAGCAACGTCGGGTTCGGCTGCGTACGGTCCAAGTCCGCGCGGTGCACGATGGACACCGGTACCTTGGTCCCATCGGGAGCCTCAGACCAGACCCGGTAGGCAACATACTCGTCCTTGTCATAGCCGCCCGGAACTTCCTGTTCCTTGAGCAGCGTGTACTCGCCGGTCGCCACGCGGTAATCAAAGAGCTGGGCCGGCTGGATGAAGGAGGTATAGCTCACGCGCAGCACCGGCGCGTCCCACTCGGGGTTACCGGCCACGCCGACGGTGTAGAGCTCCTCGTTGAAGTGAAGCTCGTCGAAGCGCGCCCACCCTTGGCGCACATCCATCACCGCTGCACGGCCGATCCCGCCGCGGCGATAGCCCACGACAATCTGGTCGCGGTAACAATCCACGCCCTCAATGCGCACTGTGTCATCGTGTGGCATGAGGACGGTGAGTTCGCGCAGCGCCGGTAGCTCTGCAGAAACCGGACAGTAGCCGAGCTCAAAGTTGGGGCCGGTGGCATTGTGCGTGACAACCCAATAATCGGTGCCGCCCACCACGGCGTGGTCGACGTCGTAGTCCACGCCGGACTCGCGCTCCCACAGGCAGCGGAACTCACCCTCGGGGGTGGACTGCTCGAGCACCCAGGCCTCATTCGTCGTCTTCGAGCCGGAGACAATCATGATGTACTTCTCGCTGCGGGTCGTGCCCACACCGATGCCGAAGCGCGAATCCTCCTCGCGCATGACCACAACGTCGTCCGACTGCGGGGTTCCCACGCGGTGGCGCCACACGGTGTCCGGCCGCCATGCGTCATCCACGGTGGTGTAGAAGATGAACTCCTCCCCTACCCACGTCGCGCCGTAGAAGATGCCTTCCAGGCGGTCCTCCAACAGCTCACCGGTACGCAGATCCTTGATGAAGAGCTCAAAGCGCTCGTCGCCGGCCACGTCGACCGAGTAGGCCAGCAAGTCCCCGGAATCGCTCACCGTGGACGCACCGAGGGCGAAGAAGTCGTGGCCTTCGGCGAGCGCGTTGACGTCGAGAAGCACCTGCTCCCCGTCTGGAGCACCCTCCTCTGGGATGGTCGGTGGGGTCCACGGATCAGAACCTTCCGACACCGGGATGCGGCAGCTGTAGCCATACTCCTGGCCCTCCTCGGTGCGGCCGTAGTACCAGTACTTACCGCGGCGCTGGGGCACGGACATGTCCGTCTGCTTGATGCGGGACTTGACCTCAGTGAAGATGTTCTCGGTCAAGGTGTCCAGGTGCGCGGTTTGTTCTGCGGTGTAGGCGTTTTCGGCCTCGAGGTATTCGCGGGTCTCCGGGGCGTCTTTCTCACGCAGCCACTCGTAGTCATCAACGAAGCTGCGGCCGTGGAACTCTCGCGTGATGGGGCGCTTAGCAGCAATCGGTGCGTTCATTCAGCCTCCTTAAAAAGTGGTTCCGGACAGGCGCTCGAAGGCCTCAACATAACGCGCGCGGGTGGCCTGGACAACGTCGTCTGGCAGGCGCGGCGGCGTGGATTCCTTGTCCCAGCCAGAATTGGTGAGCCAATCGCGCACGTACTGCTTATCAAAGGAGGGCTGAACCTTGCCTTCCTCGTAGGTATCGGCCGGCCAGTAGCGCGAGGAGTCCGGGGTGAGGACTTCATCTGCCAAGACCAAGGTGCCGTGCTTGTCGACGCCAAACTCGAACTTCGTATCCGCCAAAATAATGCCCTTCTCCTCCGCCAGCGCGGCGGCCGTGGCATAGATGCGCAGGGTGGCCTCGCGCAGCTCTTCGGCACGCTCGCGGCCGAGTTTGTCCACAACGACGTCGAAGGAGACGTTCTCATCGTGGTCGCCCTGCTCCGCCTTGGTGGCCGGGGTAAAGATGGGCTCGGGCAGGCGGGA
>NZ_CABTZR010000150.1 GCF_902489365.1 uncultured Corynebacterium sp.
CGGGGCAGAATTCTTGACCCACAAGTTTGCTGAGATCGGCTACGCCACCATCGTCCACCCTATTGAAGGACCCATCGACACCTGGCGGCTAGAACGTGGGGCAAACTTCAAACAACGGCTTACCCTCCACGCGGAATTCCACACCTGCTCCAGGCCCGGCTGCAATAAACCAGCTGATTACTGCCAAGTCCACCACCTCATCCCGTGGCAAGCAGGTGGCTACACCAACATCAAAAACCTGACCTTCCTATGCGCCTACCACAACGGTATTAACGATGATGACCCACAAAGGCCTACCGGCCGCGGGTACATGTACCGCCTTAATACCGGAGTTAGCTTCATCCCACCCTGGGGAACACCAATCACCGCAATGCCCGAATACCAAGAAGCACTAGCCAGACTCAACACCGAGCAAGCAGGACAGCCACCAGAGGAACCACCCGACAGCAGCTAACCCCAGCCACCACACACAGCAACGACTGAAAGGAAACGGCTCACCACCTGCACCAACACCGCACCTGTTGGAAGAACCCGTCAGACAAAGCCATGCTGACGGGGATATCGGCGATCCCTGGCCACGATTCACGTGCCGCCCGCCGGAGGTGGAGTTAAGCCCCTAAAGACGAGAGATGGCTGACAGGAGCATCGACGATCTAAAACGTGGACCAGGGTGTCATCGGCTATCTGCTTGGAATGCGCAGAAGTCCTGGCGTGAGCCCGGACAGGATTTGGGCGGGCTGAACAGGCGTCCGCTAGTAGGGCGAGACGGACTCGTTCCAAGGCGCGGATTCAGCGAGGATGAGCTCCTTGATACACCCAAAAGTGTGCAACGTTCCCCGTGATAGTTGGACGCGAAGTGCTTTCCCAACTTCGCCCTCCTCGATGGTGTGCCACGAGAAGTCGGTTCGGATAAGCTCACGATTCTTGCGTTCAACAATGTGGAGCCCATGGTCGAGGATTATGGTTTCGGCATCGGTACGAATGAACCACACCCGGTCCCCCACGCTGCGGCGCTTGAGGCCGGTCAGGCTCCGATGGTCCTCCCGCAAGCGCGTAACGGACTCAACGACACCAAACCGATGCTCGAATCCTTCGGCATCAGAAATCACGAGCGGTCGTCCTGGCCCAACGGGCCGGAGGGCTGACACTGTCCACGCGACCGGCTGACCCCGCTGCCCGTCCTTCGATACCGGCCTCACCACCGCCACAGACGTCGCTTGTCGGCGCTGCTCCGCACTGCGGGGGGCCGCAATTGTAGGAGCTAGCGTCACGCGATGTGAGGGGGTGACGACCAGCCAGAGTCCTTCGGTGACGAGATTAGCGTCGAGAGGCACGAGCGGAGGGAGCACAGCCGCCATCGCCTCCAACCGCGCGGTGAGCTCGTCGTCAGGCACGCCCCAGCCGTAACCTTCAGCCGCCAACATGCCGAACAGCGTTCCCAGGGGAAGGTCCGGTTGGCCTTCCCACGCGGTGCGCAGAGCGGCGAGGGTCCGGTCAATGCGGGTTGGGTCGAACATGACTCTCAAGCCTAGTAGGCCCACGATCACCAAAGCCGCCCAACCCCATCAGGGATTGAGCGGCTCACAGACCTGCTAATCAGGAAGGGCCCTAAGCCCTAGCAAGAATTAGTCCAGGATCTTGGTAACGCGGCCAGCGCCGACGGTACGGGAGCCCTCGCGGATAGCGAAGCGCAGGCCCTCGTCCATAGCGACCGGCTGGATGAGCTCTACGGACATCTCAACGTTGTCGCCCGGCATAACCATCTCGGTGCCCTCAGGCAGCTTGATGACGCCGGTAACGTCGGTGGTGCGGAAGTAGAACTGCGGACGGTAGTTGTCCATGAACGGGGTGTGGCGGCCGCCCTCTTCCTTCTTCAGGACGTAGACGGAACCCTCGAACTTGGTGTGCGGGGTGTAAGCGCCCGGCTTGATGCACACCTGGCCACGCTCAACCTCTTCACGCTTGGTACCACGCAGAAGCAGACCACAGTTGTCGCCAGCCTCGGTGTAGTCCATCATCTTGCGGAACATCTCGATACCGGTAACGGTGGTGGACATGGACTTGTCCTTGATACCGATGATCTCGATGTCCTCGTTGACGTTCAGGGAGCCACGCTCAACACGGCCGGTAACAACGGTACCGCGGCCGGTAATGGTGAAGATGTCCTCGATCGGCATCAGGAACGGCTTGTCCAGCTCGCGCTCCGGATCCGGGATGGAGTCATCGCAAGCCTGCATCAGGTCGATGACAGACTGTACCCACTTCTCGTCACCCTCGAGAGCCTTGAGAGCGGAGATGTGAACGATCGGAGCTTCCTCGTCGTAGTCCTGCTCAGCGAGCAGCTCACGGATCTCCATCTCGACGAGCTCGATGATTTCCTCATCGTCAACCATGTCGCACTTGTTCAGAGCAACGAGGATGTACGGAACGCCAACCTGGCGAGCGAGGAGCACGTGCTCACGGGTCTGCGGCATCGGGCCATCGGTTGCAGCAACAACCAGGATGGCGCCGTCCATCTGAGCAGCGCCGGTAATCATGTTCTTGATGTAGTCGGCGTGGCC
>NZ_CABTZR010000151.1 GCF_902489365.1 uncultured Corynebacterium sp.
ACTGAATCAGCGCCCCAGTGGGGATCGACGGCCGATGCCGTCATTCTGGTGGGAGGTCGCGGCACCCGCCTGCGCCCGCTGACGATTGGCACGCCGAAGCCGATGTTGCCCACGGCCAACTACCCATTCCTCCAGCACCTGCTCGCCCGTATCAAGGAAGCCGGGATTGAGCACGTGGTGCTCTCCACTTCTTATAAGGCGGAGGTCTTTGAGGAGTACTTCGGGGATGGTTCCGATCTGGGCCTGGAAATTGAGTATGTGGTGGAGGAGACCGCGCTGGGTACCGGCGGCGGTATCCGCAACGTCTATGACAAGCTGCGCCAGGACACAGTCATGGTGTTCAACGGCGACGTTTTGTCTGGCATGGATCTCAACGGCATCCTCGATACGCATCATGCCAAGGACGCCGACGTGACGATGCACCTGCTCAACGTCGCTGATCCCCGTGCCTTTGGCTGCGTTCCTACTGATTCTGAGGGCCGAGTAACGGCCTTTTTGGAAAAGACCGAGGATCCGCCGACGAATCAGATTAACGCCGGTTGCTACGTGTTCAAGAAGGATGTCATCGAGACGATTCCGGCTGGCCGCGTGGTCTCCGTGGAGCGCGAAACCTTCCCGCAACTGCTGGAGTCCGGCCGCCTGGTGGTAGGCCACGTGGATAACTCCTATTGGCGTGACATGGGCCGTCCGGATGATTTCGTCCGCGGTTCCTCCGACTTGGTCCGCGGTATCGCGCATTCGCCGCTGCTGGTCGGGCGCACGGGTGAGTCTGTCGTGGATGAGTCCGCGGGTATCGCCGGTGGCGTACTACTGCTGTCCGGCACGGCCGTGGGCCGTGGTTCCGTGATTGGGGCGGGCTGCCGCTTGGACGGCACGGTGGTCTTCGATGGCGTCACTATCGAGCCGGGCGCCATCATTAACAACTCCATCATTGCCTCGGGCGCGCACATTGGTGCCAACGCGCATATCGACAACTGCGTCATCGGTGAAGGCGCCACCATCGGAGCGCGCTGTGAGCTGCAGGGCGGCATGCGCGTTTTCCCAGGCGTGAGCATTCCGGACGCCGGCGTGCGTTTTAGTTCCGATGCCTGAGTGCTGCAGCGCAGCTGAGAAATAAGAGTTAGGAAAGCGCTGGGAGCAGGGAGCGGCTCTCGGCGCTTTCCTTTTCTTGTTTTCTGGTAACGGCGCCGAAGGCTAAGTGACACACGCGGTAGTGACTCGTGGTTTTCGTGGTGCGAATGAGATCCATGTGTTTTGCCTGACTGGGTGGCGACACGCCGAAGAAACCTTGGAATTGTTCACAGGGTCGGGGGTAGCCACTACATGTAGTACCCCCGATGATCACCCCTTAGCTACGAGATTTGTGACTGATGTGAAAGTTGGGGATGCTGTACAGCGTTTTCTCTGGAGTCCAACAAAAATCTTCCACGACAGGTTGACGATATTTAGTGATCCGGTGTGAAATGACATCAGTGTAATCAACGGCACGGCGGGCGCGGCACCGAGAAATTGTTTCGGTGTAGGGTCGGTGCCACTGAATCAAGAGAGAAACGACCTCGGAGAAAGGAAGCGGCGTGGACAATACAACGAATAACAGCGCTATTCTCCGTGGCGGTGCTGCTGCAGAGATGTCGCTCGATGAACTCTTTGGTGCCGTCGAGCAGGAGTGGCAAGACCAGGCGCTGTGCGCCCAGACGGACCCGGAAGCCTTCTTCCCAGAAAAGGGAGGATCGACGCGCGAGGCCAAGCGCATCTGCCAGGCCTGTGCGGTGCGGGATGAATGCCTCGAATATGCCTTGGAGCACGATGAGCGCTTTGGAATTTGGGGCGGCTTGTCGGACCGTGAGCGCCGCCGATTAAAGCGTGAGATCGGTTAGGTGCAGCGGATCTAGTAGTGCAGTGTCATCGCTCCCCCTTATCGTTCGGGCCCTCAGCCCCAGCGGTGAGGGGGAGCGATGGGTTTTCAGGTGTGGTTTACCAGGCAAAGCGCGGATCGATGTCCCCGGGATCGACGTTCAGGTAATTGGCCACTAGTGCGGTAAGTACGGTCGATAGCAGTTCCTCGCGTTCCTGTGCCGACTGCACGCGCTCTTCAATGGGCATGCGGAAAATGACCAGGCGGGCGCGCGTGGGCTTGCCGGCGGAATCCACGCCCGCGGGCACGATGCGCCCCAATGGAACGGGACCGTCGGCGATGATCTCATCCGGCATGACCGTCATGTCTACTGACAGGCGCATCCGGGGCACGGTATCAACGGCAAGGTCGAGCCCGATGAGTTGTTCGGCAAAGGCGTTATGGATGGGGGCGTAGGCCTCGAGCACCGCCATATCGAAGCGCTCGGCGCTGCTGCGATAGCGCGGCGTGTTGTGCGGCAGCAGCGGCCCTTGTGCACCGCGGCCGTGGCGGTGGCGGGCCGGGCGGATATGCGGGCGGGGCGTGCTCATGCGGCTTAGTTTAGGCCGGGCTGAAGGAGGCTTGCGGCGAGGCGCGCCGCGTTGGACTATCTAAATCTCAAGTTAGGGTTTAGACTTGGGC
>NZ_CABTZR010000152.1 GCF_902489365.1 uncultured Corynebacterium sp.
AGCAAGCGGATATGCGTAACCTTGTCAATCCACGCCTGCGTTGCCAACTGCGAGATCCACCCCACGCCACCGAGCCAGGCAGTGCGAGGGCGTTCTTCTGTGGCGGGACAGTACAGGTTGAGTACGATTTTTGCCTCCGCGGTGCCGCGGATGAGGTGCGTCAAAGCTTCGACACGGGTACAGCCGGCTGAGGTGGAGATGGATTCGAGGGTGGCTTTAAATTCGAGAGCGCGGGTCTTTTCCAGCTCCATAAAAACTTCCGCGAAGTTGTCGCCGTCTTCAAAACCGATGCTCTCTCCTACTATTTCGCGTTCTCCTGCGGGAAGCAGCGGATCAACATCACCCGGAAGGTTTTTGGGGCGAAGCTGAGGTTCAATTTCTTCGATAACCCGTTGCAGGAACTTATGCAGGCTGCGAACTCCCCGGAGCGCCTCGCCATGCTTACGGGGAATGACAAAGCGGGCAATTTCTTCTTCAACAGCTGCACGCACCTCTGGATCATGGAGCGGCGCTGTCGCGCGAGCAATGGTGATCAAATGCGCAAAGGGCAAATGAGCTCGAGCTTTAATAAAGGCACCCAGCCGGGGCATGCGCGCTAACTGAATGCCGACCTCTACATACTCGAGCGCTTTACCGCGGGAAATACCCAACTCGGGCGCGATTTCAGCAATGTATGCATCCACATCAACCTCAAGCGACTTCGGCGTGCAACCGCAAGCTATACCCAGCTCCAAGCGGTTGCGTTGGATACCCGTCACCGCCAACTGGTTCGTTGATGACTCGTGGAAAAACTGCGGCGCTTCAGGCAGCAGAGCCGCTTGGTAAACATCGGACGGTTGTTTGGCCGGACTACCTTTTTCAGACATTGTTCCCCCAAAGCCCCAACCCCACTCGGCGTCGGCGACCAGTGAATATCACTAGCCCAACGCCAAGAAGAGAAGCTCAAGTACTTTTGTTCTTGATACCACCATTTTAGCACTCGCGTTCGATTACACAACCCCTTTGGTGAAACTTTTTCGCCTGTCTTTGCGAGTGATATATTGATTGTCGCGAGGTGCATATTCTTGCGACAGGCCGCGCACGCTAAGACGGCGCGCTAGAACATCACGCTGATACAGCACGCCAATAACGACCGCCGCCGACCGCCGCCGACCGTCGCCACAAAGCATCCCCCCACTGATAGATTGTCTCCATGCCACAGATTCCACGCTTTGACCCCTGGATTGTTCGAGGAACAATCATCGCCCCGTGCGTTCTGGCCATTGCACAGCTTCTGTGGGTGATTGCTATTTCCGATCGGCTACCGGAACAAATAGCAACGCACTGGAGCGGCGGCGACACGCCGGATGGTTTCATGCCGCCGATTCAAAGCACCTTGATTACGGCCATCATCGTCATCGCATGTGCACAGATCGGTTGGCTCGGCGCCAAGACCAGTACGCCGCTTGTCGTACGCAAGCCAATTGCAATAACCAATCTCGCCCTCTGCGGCTTCTTAATCGGCATTGAATTCGCGATTATCATCCCGCAACTCGACACAACGGACCCTATGACCGCCCGAATCGGCTGGGTCTATGCAATAGCCGGCATCATCATCGGCCTAGTAGCTGCCCTATTCGTGACGCGCCACCTCAAGGACTACTCCTCGCTTACCGACGCCACGGTCACCGAACCTACATCGCCAGAGTTGCCCCACCGAGAAGGAGACCCAACTCCCATCGATGTCAGTGTGACCATCTCTAAGGGGGTCAAGGTCGCCCTCGCAGTCTGGTGCGTGGTGTCTGTAGCGCTCGCAGTGTTCCTGCCAAACCTCGGCATTATTTTCCTGCTGTGCACGCCGCTATTCCTCATTGCATATGAGACCGGCATGACACTAGATACCGCCCCAAAGACAGATTCCATCACTATTTTTAACGGTTGCGGACCATTGAAGATGAAGCACCGCATCGAGCTTCGAACCGTTAAGTACGCGGCACCGGGGAAATATAACTGGGCCGATGGTGGCGGTATTGGCCTTCGCCTCGGCAATGACGGTCGCATCAGCGTTGCGGCCCGGTCGGGCGAGGCCGTCAAGATTGAGACCTCAGGCTCCAACTACACCATCGTCGTACCGGATGGAATGGCTGCGACTGTCGCGGGAGAGATTAACAGCCGCATCGACGCTATGCGCTAATAGGCTATGCGCCAAAAGCTCAAGCGCTAAAAGCCCGCCCTGCGCAGCGCGTCGGCCATGGAACCGCCCTGCTTCTTGTTCTGGGAACCGCGCTTGCGCCCCTTGCCGTGACCATCACCACGACGACCATCACCACGACCTTCACGGCGACCGCCGCCACGCTTTGGTTTGGCATCCGAGGCATCGTCGTCAAGCCTGAGCGATAGACCGATGCGATTTCGTTCGACGTCAACGTCGAGAACCTTTACCTTGACCACCTCGCCCGAGCGGACGACCTCATGTGGGTCGGAGACGAAACCGCGGGCCATGTTGGAGACGTGGACGAGACCGTCCTGGTGG
>NZ_CABTZR010000153.1 GCF_902489365.1 uncultured Corynebacterium sp.
ATCTTGGTGGCGTGCTCAATATCCGAAGAAGCGCCGGTGGTGGGTGCGCCGAACACGAGCTCCTCCGCGGCGCGCCCGCCCATGGCGAAGACGAGGCGCGAGAACAACTCATCGCGGGTGTACATGCCCTTATCGTCTTCCTGCGCGGTCATGGCGTGGCCGCCGGTGCGGCCGCGGGCCAGAATGGTCACCTTGTAGACGCGCTCGATGTCCTTCAGCGCCCACGCGGACAAGGTGTGGCCGCCCTCGTGATAGGCGGTGACCTTCTTCTCGTGTTCGGAAATGATCTTGCCCTGGCGGCGCGGGCCGCCGACGACGCGGTCGGTGGCCTCCTCCAGCGCGTCATAGGTAATGACGTTGCCGCCGATGCGGGCGGTGAGCAGGGCGGCCTCGTTGAGCACGTTGGCCAGGTCCGCGCCGGACATGCCGGCGGTGCGCTTGGCCAGCTGCGCCACGTCGACCTCCTTGGCCAGTGGCTTGTCCTTGGCGTGCACGCGCAGGATCTGCTCGCGGCCAGCCAGGTCGGGGTTAGTCACCGGGATCTGGCGGTCGAAGCGTCCCGGGCGCAGAAGCGCAGGGTCCAGAATGTCGGGGCGGTTGGTCGCGGCGATGAGGATAACGCCTTCACGGTCGCCGAAGCCGTCCATCTCCACGAGCAGCTGGTTCAGCGTCTGCTCGCGCTCATCATGGCCACCGCCGGTGCCGGAACCACGCTGGCGGCCCACTGCGTCAATCTCATCGACGAAGATGATGCACGGGCTATTCTGCTTGGCCTGCTTGAACAGGTCACGCACGCGGGAGGCACCCACGCCGACGAACATCTCCACGAAGTCGGAACCGGAAATGGAATAGAAAGGCACGCCGGCCTCGCCCGCGACCGCGCGGGCCAGAAGCGTCTTACCGGTACCCGGCGGGCCATAGAGCAGCACGCCGCGCGGGATCTTCGCGCCGAGCGCATGGTAGCGCTCCGGATCATCCAGGAAGTCCTTGATCTCCTGCAGCTCATCCACAGCTTCATCCGCGCCGGCAACATCCGCAAAGGTGTTGGTGGGCATGTCCTTGGTAAGCTCCTTGGCCTTGGAGCCACCAATGCCGAACATGCCGCCCGCGCCCTGCTGCATGCGGGTCATCATCCAGAACAGCAACGCGAAGAGGATCAGCATCGGCAGCAGGAAGCTGATCATGGAGCCAATGAAGGAATCCTGCGTGACCTTGGTCTGGTACTTATCCGCACCGGAATCCTTGACCGCGTTGAAGACCTGCTCGGAGGCGCGTGCCGGGTACTTGGCAATGACCTCTTCGATGCCCTCCTGCTCTTCTACCGTCACCGGCTCCTTGAGCTTGAGGCGCAGCTGTTGCTCGCGGTCATCGATCTGCGCTTCCTCAACGTTCTTATCCGCCAACTGCTGCATGGCCACCGAGGTATCGACCTGCTTGAAGCTGCGGGCATCATTGCTAAAGAACGTAAAGGCGTACAGCAGAATGAGAACCAGGCCCGCGATCGAGCCATAGCGGATGATGTTCTTATTTTTCATTAATTACCTTGCGAATTCGAGGCCTCATAAAGAGGGCAAGAAAAGACTAGTCGTTGCTGTAGACCGCAGGCTCCAGGGTGCCCACATACGGCAAATCGCGGTAGCGCTCCGCGAAATCCAGGCCATAGCCCACGACGAACTCATTCGGGATATCAAAGCCTACGTCGAAGAGATCCAGCTCCGCCTTGACTACTTCGGGCTTGCGCAGCAGCGTGACCACTTCCAGGGAACGCGGCTGGCGGCCCTGCAGGTTGCGGATGAGCCAGGACAAGGTCAGGCCGGAATCAATGATGTCTTCCACGATGACCACATCGCGGCCCTCGATATCCCGGTCCAAGTCCTTCAAAATCCGCACCACGCCCGAGGAGGAGGCCGAGTTACCGTAGGAGGACACCGCCATGAACTCCAGCTGGGACGGGATAGTGAGCTTGCGGGCGAAATCCGTCAGGAAGAAAACCGCGCCCTTGAGCACGCAGACCAGGATGAGGTCCTCGTCGGTGTTGCTGTATTTTTCGGACACGCGATCCGCCATCTCCTGGATGCGCGCCTGAAGATCGTCTTCGGTGATGAGAACGTTTTTGATGTCCTCTCCATAAGGATGGGCGGGGACGGCTAAATCATGGTTATCGTGCACGTGAGCGCTCCTTTGCTGACCGAGGCAATAGTGACAGTTTGCCACCAACGCGTGCGACTTCCAACCTTGTACCTTTCTTTTCGCTGCGGACGGCGACGGGGCCTTGCCCGTGCCACTGCGTGCATAGGGCATCGATGCCGCGCACCGCCTCGCGAGTAACCTCCACTCCTTCCTCGCGCAGCCACGCGGCGATCGCCCGGCGGCGCTTCGGTTCTGGGAGGATGGCCAGCTCGGCGCAGTCAGCGGTGGGGTGGGTGATGAGCAAGGCGTCGTCAAGCGCGGCGTCGTGGGCTGCCTGGGC
>NZ_CABTZR010000154.1 GCF_902489365.1 uncultured Corynebacterium sp.
ACACCGAGCAGGCCCATGAGCACCGGCACGTTCTGCTCTAGGGGTGCGGTGCGGAAGTGCTCATCCATGGCGTGGAAGCCCTCGAGGAAGCGCATAAAGTCCAGCGGGCCGATGGTGCACATCAGGGACAGGCCGATGGCGGAATCGACGGAGTAGCGCCCGCCGACCCAGTTCCAGAAACCGAACATGTTCTGGGGGTCGATGCCGAACTCCGCGACCTTCTCCGCGTTGGTGGAAACGGCTACGAAGTGCTTGGCGACGGCCGACTCATCACCATCAAACTGCTCAATCAGCCAGCGGCGTGCGGCGTGAGCGTTGGCCAGGGTTTCCTGGGTGGTGAAGGTCTTGGAAGCCACGATGAAGAGGGTGGAGCCGGCGTCGAGGCCGTCGAGAGTCGCGGCGAGATCCGCCGGGTCGACGTTGGAGACGAAGTCCGCGCTAATGCCCGCCACTTCGTAGGAGCGCAGGGCCTTCGCGGCCATGGCCGGGCCCAAGTCGGAGCCGCCGATGCCGATGTTGACCACCTTCTTGATGGTGTGGCCCGTATGTCCCAGCCACGTGCCGGACCGCAGCGCAGTGGCGAAGTCACGCATGCGTCCAAGGACTTCGTGGACGTCGGCGGCGACGTCCTGGCCGTCGACGCTCAAGTCCTTCTCCACCGGCAAGCGCAGCGCGGTGTGCAGCACGGCGCGATCCTCGGTGTTGTTGAGGTGCTCGCCGGCGAACATGGCGTCGCGGCGGCCCTCGACGTCCGCGGCGCGGGCAAGATCCACCAATGCGGTGAGGACTTCCTCATCGATGAGGTTCTTCGACAGGTCCACGTGCAGGCCCGCGGCGTCGAAAGAATAGTCTGCGGCGCGGGAAGCGGAGTTGGCAAAAAGCTCACGCAGGTTGAGGTCCTTCTTGCTTTCAAAAAGCGAGGTGAGCGCGGCCCACTGCGGCTGAGCGGTAATGTCCATTGCAAAAGCCTTTCTGGCAGGTAGCAGACATGAAACTTACTGTGTCCACCGTAGTCCAGAAATCCCTTCGCTGCCGAGGCAGAAGACCGTACTGCGTTGAGCTAGGAGTAGAGCTTCAGGTCGAATTGCTCCATTGTGTTTCCGATCTCCATGGCACCAGTTTCGGGGCCGGTGTAATCCTCGTAGTTGCCAAAGGACAAGACACCTACCGCGTACAGTTTGCCGTCGATGGAGGCGTAGACAGGACCGCCGCTATCACCGGGTAGGCTCTCGCTGCCGAAGGTGAAAAGTCCTTGGTTTTCGAAGCGGTCGATGAAATCGTCGCAGGCAGCGCCTCCCGCAGAACCCGCAAAACACATCGTGGGCTTCTTGTGCGTGACATCGTCGAGGCTCATCCAACCGGCCAAAGGCGCATTGAAGGCCGGTGAGGTAGATACTTCGGCGGCAGGGTTGGACACTTCGATCAGCGCAATGTCGGCTGAGTTGATGCTATCGGTGTTGGTGTTGCGGGCCTTCTTTACCATCTGGCCGATTTCTACCGTGCTGCCGGATTGATCCTCATAATAGAAGGTGTCGCCCGTGTCCCCGCAGTGTCCGGCGGTGAGGATAAAGAGGCGCTGCCCATCGCCAGCGAAATGACCGGTGGAGCACCGGCCATCGGTTGTGCTGTTGTAGATGGGCGCACCCGGCGTCAACACCCCCAGGCTCATGAAGCAATCGGCAGCTTCGGGAGCTATCAGGTTGCGTCGGGGCTCCGGTCGCTGTGCTTGAGGGATTTCGGTGGTGTTATCCCAGAGCGCATCGCCGTCGAGAGGCTCCTCGAAGCCTTGCGTTGTTCCGGATGCTGCGGAACCCTGCCTGCGGTCGGAGTCGCTGACGGCGGGAAGATTGAGCGTCGTGGTGGAAATGGTGGTCTCAGCGGAAGAAGAGGTGCTGCAGGCGGACAACATGGACGCAGCGGTGGCAGCAGCGAGAAGCGCAGCGAGACGGGAGGAAAAGCGCATGACGAGAGCCTAACCCACCACCTGCCCAAGCGCGCGTGCGCTGGGGACTAGTCCGAGGCGCTACCAGATCCGCCGAGCTTGCCGCGGCCCAAGCGCAACAGGGCGGAGGCGATGGCGGGTCCTTCCTCCCCGAGCTCGTCGCGGAACTCGTTGAGGATCGCAATTTCGCGGGTGTGCACCAAACGGGTGCCACCCGAGCTCATTCGCGTCTTACCAATGGTGCGGGAAATGTCGGTGCGGCGCTTGATGGCGTCGAGAATAACGCGGTCGAGGCGGTTGATCTCTTCGCGGTAGCGCTGAATCTCGGCATCACTCAGCGGGTCATCGGTGCCCGGCGGCATGCGAATTTCGAGCCCACTAACCACGACGCTGGCTCTTTGGCGCTCGTGGCACAGGCCGGGGCCAGTGTTGCCAGGTGACGCATACCTTATGCCATTACATGTTG
>NZ_CABTZR010000155.1 GCF_902489365.1 uncultured Corynebacterium sp.
GATGAGGTTCTGCGTGTGCTGGACGCCCTGCAGTCCGAAGAGGTCTGTGCCTGCAACTGGGAGGCTAATGACCCGACCAAGAACATCGACAAGCTCGAGGTTGTTCAGTCCGCTCTGTAAAGCAGCAATAAGCACAACCGTCCAACCTTAAAGGAGTTACATCAATGTCCATCGAAAACCTGAAGTCCGCGCTTCCGGCATATGCCAAGGATCAGAAGCTCAACATCGGTACCCTTACTCGTACGACCGAACTGAATGAGGAGCAGTTGTGGGGAAGCTTGGTTGCTGCCGCGGCCGCTACCCGCAATGACTTGGTATTGTCGGAAATTCTTGAGGAAGCACGCGAGCACCTCAGCGAAGAGGCAGTTGACGCAGCTCTTGGCTCTGCCACGGTGATGGCCATGAACAATGTGGCCTACCGCGCAAAGAGCTGGTTGGGCGATGACTTTGCTCAGGTCAAGTTCGGTCTTCGCATGAACATCATCGCTAAGCCTGGCGTGGAAAAGGCCACGTTTGAGCTGTGGAGCACCGTGGTCTCCGCCATAAACGGCTGCGAGCACTGCCTGTCCGCTCACGCCAACACCCTCTTGGAGGAGGGCGTGACCAAGGAGCAGATCTGGGAAGGTATCAAGGTAGCTGGCGTCATCGAGGCTGTGGCCCAGGCGCTGCAGGCCGAGGCCGTGCGCACCGCTGAGTAAAACCAGCTAGCATTTTTCTAGCTAAACGTAGAGTCCCACTGCCCGCATTAGGCGGGAGGTGGGGCTTTTTGTTTTGGCCCATCGGGGAGGGGCGTCGGTGCGTAGAGGTCGCGTCGGGCGGCTCTTTTCTGCCTAGCCGACGACCCCGCCGAAAGCGACGCCGATGCCATAAGTGACGGCCAGCCCCAGTGCACCACCGATGACGAGGCGGAGGACGGAGCGCCCAGTGTTCGTGTCGGCGAGGCGGGCGGAGACGTAGCCTGTGATGGCAAGGGCAAAAAGTGTCACGATGGCCACAACGATTGCCGCCTTGTCCATCGGCGCGAAGAAAATAGATAGAAGGGGCAGCGCAGCGCCGGCGAGGAAGGATACTGCGGACCAGAAAGCCGCATGCCAAGGATTGGTCAGATCCTCGCCGTCGATGCCCATTTCAAGTCGGAGGTGTGCCTCCAGCAGCCGATCCTCGGCGGCGATTTCGCGCGCTGCGGTGTCTGCGGTATCAGTTCCCATGCCGTAGCTGGCAAGCATGGAGACGAGCTCAGCATGTTCTTGTTCGGGGATTTCCGCCAGCTCGCGGGTCTCCTTGGCGATCATCATCCGCTCGGAGTCGCGCTGCGCGGACACCGAGACGTATTCTCCGAGCGCCATGGAGGCGGCACCGGACACGGTAGCAGCCAAGCCTGCAGTGAGGATGGCGCTTGCCGACGCCCCCGAGCCCACCACGCCGAGCAAAAGCGCGGCGACGGAGACGATGCCGTCGTTAGCGCCGAGAACGCCTGCGCGCAAAGAATTAAGGCGAGCGTTGTGCGAGGATCCGTGGGGTTCGTTGCCATGGTGGGGCATTGCCAGCTCCTTGGTGTCGAGAGTATCCGCGTCGCGCTCTAGTGCTTTCGCAATTGTCTAGAGAACTTCTTATACTCCAGTATTGTTGCTGGTCAGCGCCCTGTAAAGCGTGTGTAGGCTTAGCTCAAGTGGGAAAGTGGAGGCTTAGGTAATAGTTCCAGTCCACTCGCCACACGGCGCGCCGTCCACAGACAGGCCCATGGTGAAAACCTGGTCGGTGAGTTCAAAATGAGCCGTTGGCACGGTGACTACGAGCTCTTCGGGGGTGTAGATGTAGTGATAATCGACGGGCCGGTGGGCATCCCTGGTGTCCTCACCAAAGGAAGCGATTTCCATGGAGGCGAGCTGGTCTTGTTCAAAGTGGATGATGAGTTGAAGATCGAGGGTGTGTAGCTTAAACACGACGTCACGGTGGTGGGGAAGGCCTCCGAGAAGCCAGTGGACCGTGACGGTGTCATCCTGCGTTTCAAAGTGAACGCCCGCGAGGCGAATACTGGTGGCTGGGGAGTCTGGAGTATTCATAGCGCCACCCACTGTACTCCCCATGCCACTACTTGAAATCGAGAGAAAAGTATTCAGATTTGGTGAGATGCAGGACCTTCTCGAAGAGCCAGCAAAAGAGCAGCGCAAGGGCGAGTGGCAGGACGAGGTATACGAAGGTGATGATCATTACGTTGCCAGCGCTCCAGCCCCAGCCCTCGTAGTTGAGGGCGGCCAAGGGGCCCATGAGGCCGGAGATGCCGAAGCCAGCGGAAATCGGGGTACCGGAAATCAGATCGGAAGAGCACACGTCTGA
>NZ_CABTZR010000156.1 GCF_902489365.1 uncultured Corynebacterium sp.
CCCCCAAAGGGCCGGGAGCCACTCGGTAGACGTGTGCCAGTCAATGAGGCCTTCGCGTGACATCCCCATCAACTCCGCGGCCTCGTCGAGGTCCTCGCCGTCATAGAGAACGTCGATCTCCACAAAGCGCGGATCCTCGCCCGCCTGCGCGGTGGGGTGGAAGTCCTGCAGCTTCTCGGCGGCTGCGGCCGCGGAGTTCGGAGTGGCAAAGGTCAGCAGCAGGGTGGTGGCGGCGGCAATCGCGTCGACTTGGTCCTTAAGCGGATTAGCGTCGAGGGCCGCGTGCCACGCCATGACCTGGGACAAGTCCTCCAGCTCTACGAGCAGCGCGCGCGTTCCTACGGGGTGAATATGCATCAGATGGCGCTCCGAATCTCAATCCCGCGCGCCTGCAGTTCCTTGACCACACCGCGCAGCAGCTGGACCGCACCGGGCGAATCACCGTGCGTGCACACCGACTGGGCATCCACGTTGAGCACGGAGCCGTCGATGGCCGTGATGGATCCCGTTTCGGCGACCTCGAGCACGCGCTTGACGACGTCCCCCTCATCACCCATCACCGCATTCGCCTCTCGCCGTGAGACGAGCGTGCCATCGGGGTTGTAGTTGCGGTCAGCGAAGGCCTCACGGATGACGGTGAGCCCCTTCTTCTCTGCGATGTCGACGGCGATGCCGCCGGGCAGCAGCATGACGGGCAGGTCGCCGAAGGCCTTGATGCCGTCGATAACCGCGTGGGCCTGGGCCTCGTGGTGGACGATGGTGTTGTACATCGCGCCGTGCGGTTTAACGTAGGACACCCGAGTCCCGTTGGCCTGGGCCAAGGCTTGGAGGGCACCGATTTGGTAGGTGACTTCGTCGGCAAGCTCGGCAGGTGCGTAATCGATGAAGCGGCGGCCGAATGCTGCTGGGTCGTTATAGCCAACGTGCGCGCCGACGGTTACTCCTGCTTCTGCGGCTGCCTTGAGGGTGCCCGCGATGGAGTGCGGATCGCCGGCGTGGAAGCCGGTGGCGACGTTGGCGGAGGAGACGAGCTGGAGCATCGCGGCGTCATCGGCCACGGGGTTGCCGGCGGTGGTTTCGCCGAGGTCAGCGTTGAGGTCTATGTGCAGCGTGCTCATGACAGGAGGACACCTCTTCTATAGTTCTCGAATTGTTGAACAATCTATGGGTGCTTAGTGTAGTCCGCATCACGTCAATTTGTGAAGTGTGTCCCGCAACTGCGTTGTGGGGGTAAGTGAAAGCGCCCCCGTGCCACAGGTGTTGTGGCGCGGAGGCGCTGGTACTAGGTGCCTGTGGAACAGGCGTTAAAGACTTAGAGCTTCAGGGCGTTCTTGACGAACGGGAAGGCAGCTGCGATGACGGCGAGAACGCCGGCAACGATAGCAGCGATGCCGAGCGGGGTCGGCTTGTTGTCCTCGGAGGAGAGCTCATCCTTGATGGAGCTCTTCTTGTCCTCGTTGTCCTTATCCTTATCCTGCTCGTTCTTGTCCTTATCCTTATCCTGCTCGTTCTTGTCCTTATCCTTGTCCTGCTCGTTTTGGTCCTTGTCCTTATCCTCGGACGGGGTCTTGTCCTTATCCTTGTCCTCATCCTCGACAGGTGCAGGATCCTGACGCTCGCCGTCGACGATGTCGTAGTCGACCTTGCCCGGACCGCCCTGGGAAGCGCCCCAATCGCCGAGGTCGATCGGTGCAGAGTCGCACACGGGTGCACCCGCCTTGGCCAGATCGAAGATCTGGGCGCGGTTCAGCTTGACGTTCTCATCGCTGGTGGACGTCCAGATGAACTCGCTAACCTTCTTGAAGGTGTGCTCCTTGTCATTGACGGTGGCAGTGAACTCGGCCTTGGGGGAGCCGCAGGAGGTAGCGGTGGCGGCTTCCTCAGCGGAGGCGACGGTGGTGCCAGCGAACGCGAGAGAGCCGGTCAGGGTAGCGGCGAGCAGGGCGCGGGAGAAGGTGTTCATGTTGTCTCCAAATGGGATGAAATAGAAGTGAAAAATAGTGAATCGGAAAGGCTATAGAACCAATCCGATAACCGGTATCGGCTGAGGAAAGAGTGTAGGTCGCTCATGCGGCGGATGCCGCAGCTTTGAATGTAAATTTGACCATTTTTAATCTGACCCTTAGCTAACGGGTGTATCCGGGCATCGAAAACACCCCCAATCACTTGAATCAAGTGATTGGGGGTGGCTGGTCAACACCGACACTGCGGCGTCGTTAGTTCTTCAGGTTAGAACGGAAGCTTGATGCCCAGTGCGCGTGCAGCATTCGGGACGATTGCAGCCAGTGCGCCAAGGACG
>NZ_CABTZR010000157.1 GCF_902489365.1 uncultured Corynebacterium sp.
CGCTGACGTCGCCGGAGGCAGCGACAATCTGGGTGCGACGCTCATCGCCGTACTTTTCGACGATTTCCTCAAGTTCATCGTGGACGATCTTTCGTTGGCGCTCATCGCGAGCCAGGATGTCTTTCAGGTCCTCGATGATCTCCTCGATCTCGGCCAACTCATCGATGATCTTCTGGCGCTCCAGGGCAGCCAGGCGACGCAGACGCATAGCCAGGATGGCATCGGCCTGGATCTCGTCGACGCCGAGAAGCTGCATCAGGCCCTCGCGTGCCTCCTCCACCGTCGGGGAACGGCGGATGAGCGCGATGACCTCATCGAGCATGTCGAGCGCCTTGACCAGACCGCGCAGGATATGGGCGCGCTTCTCGGCCTCATCGAGGCGGAACTGGGTCCGGCGGACGATGACCTCGATCTGGTGAGCCACGTAGTAGCTCAGCATTTGGTCTAGGCGCAGGGTGCGCGGCACGCCATCCACGATGGAAAGCATGTTGGCGCCGAAAGAGGTCTGCAGCTGGGAATGCTTGTACAGGTTATTAAGGACAACGCGGGCTACAGCGTCACGCTTGAGGGTGACAACGATGCGCATGCCCACACGGTCGGAGGACTCATCCTCAATCTTGGCAATGCCGGCGATCTTGCCGTTGACCACAGACTCCGCGATATTGGAGATCATGTTGTCCGGGTTGACCTGGTAGGGCAGCTCAGTGATAACGATGGTCTGGCGGTTGCCCACCTCCTCAATGGAGGTCACGCCGCGCATACGGATGGAGCCGCGGCCGGTGGTGTAGGCATCCTTGATGCCCTGGTCACCCACAATAAGACCCGCGGTGGGGAAATCTGGGCCCTTAACGCGTTCCATGCAGGCTGCCAAGGCTTCTTCCTCAGAAGCATTCGGGTTATCCAGCAGCCAGTAGATGGCATCCGCCAGCTCGTTGAGGTTGTGCGGCGGAATGTTGGTGGCCATACCGACGGCGATACCGCCGGAGCCGTTCATCAGCAGGTTCGGAACGCGGGAGGGCAGGATGGTCGGTTCCTGCGTCTTACCGTCGTAGTTCGGGGCGAAGTCGACGGTGTTTTCGCGGATATCGCGGACCATCTCCATGGCCAACGGCGTCATGCGGCACTCGGTATAACGCATAGCTGCCGGGCCGTCATTACCGCGGGAGCCGAAGTTACCTTGGCCGTCGACCAGCGGGTAGCGCATGTTCCACGGCTGGGCCAAGCGCACGAGGGTGTCGTAGATAGCGGAGTCACCGTGCGGGTGGAACTGGCCCATCGTGTCCGAGACTGGGCGGGCGGACTTTACGTAGCCACGGTCCGGGCGGTAGCCGGAGTCATACATGGCGTAGAGGATGCGGCGGTGAACCGGCTTGAGGCCGTCGCGCACCTCCGGCAGGGCGCGGCCGACGATGACGGACATGGCGTAGTCGATGTAGCTCGACTCCATCTCCTCATTGATGTCAATTGGTTGGATGCGATCGAAGAGATCACCGTTGTTATCACTCATGAGGCCCTATCTTACCGTTTAGGGCTGTCTGAGACGGTTTCTGGCGCGGCAGTGGTATCACGATGATACCATTTCTACCATGGCTATGACACTGCGCCTGACCCCAGAGCAAGACCACGCGCTGACCTTGTTGGCTTCTGCGCAAGGTACTTCCAAGCACGAGGCGGTAGTCCGCGCCGTCGTCGCGGCGGCCGCACGGACCTTGTCGGATGCTGAGGTACAGGACACCGCACGCCGGCTGCTGCCCGGGCGCTCAGAATTGGAGGCAGAGATCCGCCGGGCACGAGGGGTGCGTCAGTGAATGTTGAGCAACTGGTTGTAGTCGCGCGGGAGTTTTGCCGGGTATATCGCGTGCGGATAACCAACTTCGCCGCCCTAGCCGCTGCCGCCGCCGCGAGCACGGCGAGCATCGAGGGAATTGCCGTGCACGGCAGCCGCGCTGCGGCGGCACACTCGCTGGAGACGGTCTTGCGCTCAGTGCCCGCGCTGAATGGAAAGAATGAAGAATTCGCGCGATTGTGCGCGCAGGTCTACCTTTCTGTTGCAGAAGTTATGTAAGTTAAACAGGATAAAGTAGTCTCCCTTCCCTACCTTTCGAGAAAGGAATTCCCTATGTCCTCTGTGTCTTTGAAGAAGTTCCTCGCCGCCGGCGTTGTGGCCACAACCCTCACCACTGCCATCGCCCCCGCTGCGAGCGCTAAGACTGCTGACAATGACTGGCAGAACAACCTCAACCCCGACTTCCAGCAGGGCGAAGGTGGCTCCTC
>NZ_CABTZR010000158.1 GCF_902489365.1 uncultured Corynebacterium sp.
AGGGGGTCGGGTTGGTGACTGGAGTCCGGCGGTGTCCTCTCCCGACCCCGCACCCCCCCCACACCACCCGACGGGCCCCAGGCCTCCAGCAGATGCGGGGGGGGGTCGATGCCCACGGCGCGCTCAATGTAGGGCCCGTAGCGGCCCACGCGCACGAAGACATCGCGGCCTTCCGCGTCGGTGTAGAGGCGCAGCGAGTTGACCTGGCGGGCATCGATAGCCTCCAGGTTGATGTCCACCAAGGACTTCAGGCCGCCGTGGCGAGCAATGGAGGCCGCCTTCTGCTCACCTGCTTCAGTGTTGCCAAAGTAGAAGTTGGTCAGCCAGTCCGTGCCGTTCTCCGAACCGGCCGCAATGGCATCGAGTTCGTCCTCCATGGAGGAGGTGAAGTCATAGTCCACCAGCTCGGTGAAGTTATTTTCCAGCAGGCCCACCACCGCGAAGGCAACCCACGAAGGTACCAGCGCGTTGCCGCGGGAGAGCACGTAGCCGCGGTCCTGGATGGTCTTGATGATGGAGGCGTACGTCGACGGGCGCCCAATGCCCAGGTCTTCCATCTTCTTGACCAAGCTGGCCTCGGTGTAGCGCGCCGGCGGGTTGGTGGAGTGGCCGTCGGCAGTCACCGCAGCGGTCTTCAGCGTGTCGCCCTCGTTGAGGTGCGGCAGGCGCGACTCTTCCTTCGAGCCCTTCGCCGCTACGTCCTCGTAGGCCTTGAGAAAGCCCGGGAAGGTAATCGTGCGGCCGGTGGCGGAGAAATCGGCGTCGTGACCGCCAGCGCTCACGGCCGCGGTCACCTTCATCGAGGTTCCCTTGGCATCGGCCATCTGGGAGGCCACGGTGCGCTTCCAAATCAGCTCGTAGAGCTTGTACTCCTCGGCGTCGAGCTGCCCGGCCAGCTGGCCCGGGGTGGCGAAACGCTCGCCGGCGGGGCGGATGGCCTCGTGGGCCTCCTGGGAGTTCTTCACCTTGCGGTCATACGTGCGCGGCCCATCCGAAACAAACTCCGCACCGAAGATGGAGGTGGCGGCCTCACGCGCGGCATCAAGACCCTGCTTAGACAGGGAGGTCGAGTCGGTACGCATATAGGTAATGTGACCGTTCTCGTAGAGGCGCTGCGCAATGCGCATCGTTCGCTCCGAGGTGTAGTGCAGGCGCCGGCCAGCCTCCTGCTGCAGCGTCGAGGTCATAAACGGCGCGGAAGGCTTGCGCGAATAAGGCTTGTGCTCAACGCTGGCCACCGTCATGGTGGATCCCTCGAGGGCGCTGGCCAGCTGCTCCGCCTGGGCCTGCTTGACGACGACCACCTCGTCGCTCTTCAGCTGACCCCTATCGTTGAAGTCACGGCCCGCAGCCACGCGCTTGCCGTCGAGGGCGCTCAAGCGCGCGTCGAAATCCGGTGTGGACTTGAGCGTTGCCGTGAGATCCCAGTACTCAGCGGGGATGAACGCCATGCGCTCGCGCTCGCGCTCGACGATGACGCGGGTAGCCACCGACTGCACGCGGCCAGCCGACAGGCGCGGCATGACCTTCTTCCACAGCACCGGGGAAACCTCGTAGCCGTAGAGGCGGTCCAGGATGCGGCGGGTTTCCTGAGCATCGATGAGGTTTTCATCGAGCTCACGGGTATTTTCTGCTGCCTCCAGGATGGCGGACTTGGTGATCTCGTTGAAGACCATGCGGCGCACCGGCACCTTGGGCTTGAGCACCTCGAGCAGGTGCCACGCAATGGCCTCGCCCTCGCGGTCGGGGTCTGTTGCTAGATACAGCTGATCGCATTCCTTCAGCTTAGCTTTAAGGTCAGCAACCTTCTTCTTCTTGTCCTGGCTGATGACGTAGAGCGGGGTGAAGTTATCCTCCGGGTTAACACCGAGGCGTGCCCAGGATTCCTTCTTGTACTTGGCGGGGACGTCGGCGGCGCCGCGGGGAAGGTCCCGGATGTGGCCGACGGAGGCCTCAACGATGTACTTATCGCCGAGATAAGGCTGAATCTTCTTCGCCTTGGTTGCTGACTCGACGATGACCAGGGTCTTCCCCGGGCCGGTAGCTTCTGCCACTTCGACTTCATCCCTTCCGATGGCTAGTCCTCTGCTGGGCAATTGCCCCTAGAGTACACAGATAAAGGTTCACTCTAGTTATTCAGGCCAGTACACGTCCACACAACAGGGGGTCTATACTGGCCGTCCGAGGATTCGCCTCACAGCACACAACTGGG
>NZ_CABTZR010000159.1 GCF_902489365.1 uncultured Corynebacterium sp.
CGGGCATTTTGAATACTGGTTTCGGGCATAACTCAACGAGTAGGACGAGCAAGCTGTATTCGACCGCTGCGGCTCAATACGTTTTGGGCAAGGCGGACAAGGGCGGAGAAAACTTAGCCTATTTTCTCAGCGGCACCCCGGGCATCCATTTCAAATCCGGCGAGTATTACAACCAGAAGCGCAAGCCGGGGTTGCAGCGACCGATTGCGAAGAAGCTCTCGGTGGCGCGGCGCATCTTCGATGATCTGGGCCGCCAGCTCAATGTGGAGTGGTAGCAGGCAGCGGCTAAACTAGCCCGCATGAGTATTGCCTCCGAAGCTTCCCGCCGCCGCACATTCGCCGTTATCGCCCACCCGGATGCTGGTAAGTCCACGTTGACGGAGGCGCTGGCGCTGCACGCGCACGTCATCAACGAGGCCGGCGCGGTGCACGGCAAGGGCAACCGCAAGTCCACGGTCTCTGACTGGATGGAGATGGAGAAGGAACGCGGTATTTCCGTCGCCTCCTCCGCCCTGCAGTTCGAGTACGCACCCGAGGGGCACGAGGGCGAGCCCTACATGATCAATTTGGTGGATACCCCGGGCCACGCGGACTTCTCGGAGGATACCTACCGCGTGCTCACGGCGGTCGATGCTGCCGTCATGCTTATCGACGCCGCCAAGGGCCTCGAGCCCCAGACCCTCAAGCTCTTCCGCGTGTGTAAGGCCCGCGGCCTGCCGATCATTACGGTGATCAACAAGTGGGACCGCGTGGGACGGGAACCGCTGGAGCTTGTCGATGAAATCGTGAACGAAATCCAGCTACAGCCCACCCCGCTGTACTGGCCGGTGGGTATCGCCGGCGACTTCCGCGGCTTGGCCCACATCAACGATGACGGCGAGGCCGACGAGTACGTGCACTTCCTGCGCACCGCCGGTGGTTCCACTATCGCCCCTGAGGAGCACTACGCGCCTGAGGATGCAGCCGCGAAGGAAGAGGATGCCTGGGAGACAGCCGTGGAGGAAGCAGAGCTGCTGGCCGCCGACGGCGCCCTGCATGACCAGGAGCTCTTTGAGCAATGCGTGACCTCCCCACTCATCTTCGCCTCGGCGATGCTGAACTTCGGCGTCCACCAGATTCTGGATACGCTGTGCGCGATTGCCCCGGCTCCGCGTTCGCGCGAGTCGGATCCTCAGGCCATTGAAGCTGCTGGCTCCGGCGGAGCTGCTGCCATCGATGAGGTCCGTGAGGTCACCGATGAGTTCTCGGGCGTCATCTTCAAGGTACAGGCGGGCATGGACCGCAAGCACCGCGATAACCTCGCTTTCATGCGCGTGGTCTCCGGTGAGTTTGAGCGCGGCATGCAGGTCAACCATGCGCAGTCCGGCCGCAGCTTCTCCACTAAGTACGCGCTGACCGTCTTTGGCCGCACGCGTGACACCGTGGACACGGCCTACCCGGGTGATATCGTCGGCTTGGTCAACGCCGGTTCCCTCGCACCGGGTGACACGATCTACACGGGCAAGAAGGTGCAGTTCAAGCCCATGCCGCAGTTCGCTCCGGAGTCCTTCCGCATCCTGCGCGCGAAGTCTTTGGGCGATTACAAGGCCTTCCGCAAGGGCTTGGACCAGCTGGCCGCGGAGGGCGTGGTCCAGATTCTGCGCAACGATACGCGTGGCGATGCCGCCCCGGTCATGGCCGCGGTGGGTCCCATGCAGTTCGAGGTCATGCAGGCCCGCATGGAGGTCGAATACAACGTGGAGACGATCACCGAGCCCATCCCCTACTCGGTGGCGCGCCGCACCGACGCCGAGTCCGCGCCCGAGCTGGGCCGCCAGCGCGGCGTGGAGATCTTCACCCGCACCGACGGCGAGCTCATCGCCCTCTTCGGCGATAAGTGGAAGCTGGCCTTCATTGAGAAGGAGCACCCGGAACTGACCATCGAAACACTCGTGGCGGATTAACTTTTAACCACCCTTGTTGCCTGACCTACCCAACGGTACGATGAACACAAGTTTCGTACACCGTTAGGTAGGTCACAATGAGTTCTCCCCTCGCCGGCACGTCAGTCCTTTTCCTCGGTGGCATCGGCCCCGGTCCCTTTGCCGCGATGATGCTTGCGGACATGGGAGCCAGTGTTACCCGCGTGGTCCGCCCAGGAAATCCTC
>NZ_CABTZR010000160.1 GCF_902489365.1 uncultured Corynebacterium sp.
AGCACTGCCTCTCCCATACCGACCCAACCGACAAAGGGATTGTCCTGAAGCACTTGTGGAGTGTGGACGTGGCCGAGAATCCATGCGTCGAAGCCACAGGCCTGTAGCTGTTCGAGTGTCGTGGGCAAGCATATGCCTTTGGAGAATTCACCGGTCACTGATGAATGCAGCAATCCCAGGTGCGGCTCGGTGCTCTGGCGGGTTGGAAAGGTGAGTGTGCGGAGGTCGGGATCGGCAGCCACCGCGGCGGTGACAACGGTAGCGCCGGCGCAGTGAAAGGAGTGAACGTCGGAGGGATGAACCGCTACAGGCGAAGAGAAACTAAGTTCGTGGTGGACGTCGTGATTCCCGGAGATGAAATGGACGTCGCTGAAAAGCTCGCATGCGCGAGCCATGACTTTCTCTGCTTGGGGTACGTACGTAGCTGCGTCGGCTTTGCGGTCAATGATGTCACCGAGGCAGATACATGCATCCGCAGTCGTGACCTCCAGTACGTTTAGTGCCCACTCCATGCCTGGCGCGTCGGGGCGGCCAAGGTGAAGGTCCGCGAAAATCAGGATATTACCCACGGGCCCTCCTTCCTTGCCACCAAGTGATTAGGACTAGCACGACAGTGGAGGTTCCTACACCGATGAGCGTCATAGCCATGGCTTCAGCGCGGTGGCCCTGGTCAAATTGGTTCATGATCCACGGCGCAAGGAGATTGAGCTGGCTCGGGC
The DNA here is from genome assembly GCF_902489365.1 of uncultured Corynebacterium sp. GTDB lineage: Bacteria > Actinomycetota > Actinomycetes > Mycobacteriales > Mycobacteriaceae > Corynebacterium. Next base: position 720 of record NZ_CABTZR010000160.1, read on the forward strand.
GGATCAGGGAAGACATAACCAGCTCGCGGAACCCTACAAAGAACGCTAGCAGCCAGCCAGCAAAGATGCCCGGGGCGAGCAGCGGCAAGGTGATGCTACGCAACGTGTGGGAGGCGGAGGCGCCGGACACGGCGGCTGCCTCGTAGACCGACGGGGAAACCGCGCCGGCGGAGGTCTTGATGTTCTGCACCGCCATGGGCAGGAAGAGAACAGTAAAAGCCATGACAAGAATGATCATGGAGCCATAAGGTGTCCATGGCAGCCAGGGAGCGTTCCATAGGAGAATGAAGCCAATGGCGAGAACGATTCCGGGGACGGTATCCGGTGCTACAGCAAGGAAGTCGACAACCCGGGCGCTGACCTGCTTGGTTCGCTGGGTGAGCAAGGTGACCGCGATGCCAAGGATGACCGCGGTCGTGGCGCCTACTGCGCCGAGGGCAATAGAACGCAGCAAAGCTTCCTGGGCGGAAGGCATCTGCAGGACGATGGCGAAATAGTCGAAGGTAAGGTTCTGAGGCGTTGGGGGCGCAGAGCGCAGAATGGTCATTGCTGCCAGGGTGATGGAAATATACGGGATGAGCACCGAGCAGGCGATGATGAGGAAGGTGACTAAGCCGCCGAGCGCCTTGCCCGCAGCGCCGATGTGGAGTGAGACCTGACGGGAGACTCGTCCACCACCGGTGAGGTCTCGCCGCGAGACCCATTGCTGGAATGCCCACGCGCCGACACCAAGTGCGAACAATACTGATGAGGACGCTGCTGCATCAGAGAAACTCAACGGGTCAATGGTGACGTCTTGGTAGATGGAGGAGACCAAGACTGTGAAGCCGATGGCGTTTCCCAAGGTAACCGGGGTGCCGAACTCGCCGGCGGCCTTAATGAAAATGATCAACGCGCCGAGCGAATACGGGCCCACGACGGCGGGCAAAATGATACGGCTTACCTGTTGCCAACGGCTGGCGCCAGCAACCTGAGCCATTTCCAGAGAGGACGCAGGGATCGATGTCAGGCAGTTGCGCAGGATGAGATAAAGAAAAGGGAAGAGCTCGCATGCCATGATGAAGGCCATGCCGGGAACCGAGTAGATAGCGTCATGCGCAAGCTTGCCCACGGTATGGCCGAAGAGCAATTCGGAAACTCCACCGCGGCGAGTGAAATCCATCCACGCCATTGCTGCGGCAAAGGGGGGAGTCATGAAGGGAATCATGATGGCGACTTCTATCCAGTTCGCCTTTGAGAACGGTGTCCACGCGCGCAGGAAAGCTAGCGGGGCGGCGAACAGAGTAGAAAAGACCACCACGAGGAAGGAGAGGACGACCGTATTGAGCAGCACCTCTCCCATGCCCGGTTCCA
>NZ_CABTZR010000161.1 GCF_902489365.1 uncultured Corynebacterium sp.
AACATCAGGCGCGACTTGTCTGGGGTGCTGACGATGATGCCGTCGTCGACAACCGCAATCTGGGCTTCAACATCACCGATGCCAATTCGGTAGAGCCCGTTGCCCTCAATCTTCGTGCCGTTAGATGGGATTTCGTCGTCATACTGGGTGAACTCAGTGCTGTGCTCCATCGGCAGGAAGGTCACCAAGTTAAATTCCATCCCCTCTGGCATTGGGGTATTGCCGCCCTTGATGGTCCAGCTGCCGCCATCGCCATGCGCACAGTCGATGGCGTTGTTTTCCTCAATGATTCCGCAGACCATATTCCAGCCATCGGCGGAAATAGTGAAGAGTTCTTCGCCGCGGAGATCTTCTTCATCCTCAGCTAGGTCCGCAGAGTCGGTGGGCTCTGACTTGACGTCAATGAAGAATATGTCGGAGTTCACGCCATCGAAGGAGTTTTCCATGGACGTGGCTTCGGCGCCCGGACGCTTGTTTACTTTGCCCTCGACACCGACGATGTCGCCATCGGTCTTGGACTCATAGGTATAGCCTTCACCATCCTCTTCCACCTCTAAAGAAGAGGATGTGATGTAAAGGGCGTCCTCGTCCTTGAGTTCACCCTTGGAGAAGAAGACGGGGACTTTGACATCCTCCCCATCAAACTCACCTTCCAGCACCACGTAGCTGAGGAATTTGCAGGGGTCATATTTGTCCTCACCGACGCTCACGTCTTCAAATTTCGCGGTGGAGCCTTTCACGTAGGCTTCTTTATTCTCTAGGACCTTACTGAGTTCGGTGTCCTCGAGTTCTTTCTTCTCGTCACAGTTGACATCGGTGCTTGAGGAGGTTGCGCTGCTGGACGTCGAGGTGGCCTTCGAAGAAGTAGTCGTCGCAGAGCTCGTCGTCGACTTCGCGGCAGCCTCGGTGAATGCCGGCTCCTCGGTTTCAGTTAGCGAACCGCCGATGAAGCTACACGAGCTCATCAAGAGACCAGCGGTGGAAACAAGCGCAATGGTTGTCATACGAGCGGACATGGTGGTTACCTCCAGCAGTTAGACAAAGAAGAGTCGAGTATTAGGAAAGAGTTGAGTGTTAGGAAGTTTGACGTTGCCTTGGAGCCTACTGGTGACATGTGACGTCCACTACTTTTCTGGGGAAAGCTCCGCTCCTTGTACGTCGCTGAAGGAGCTTTTTAGCCAAGCTCTGCCGACGCTTCTATGCTTCTTGTATGATCTGTGCACTTTTAGACTGCGGCGGCCACCTCACCGACGCTCATACCACTGCACTCACTGAGACTGCCCGGCACGGAATACGTATCGAGCACTTCCGCGTCGCGGAGGTTCCCAGCCGGCAAGAGCTGAAGGCTATCGATGCACTGGCCAAGGAAATCCTGCCGGAGGACCCCACCCCATCGCTGGATGAGATTGCCGCGCAGCCGGACGTGAGCCATCTCGGCGCACCGGGACCAGCACCCCAAGCCCCGTTCTTGAACGAAACACTGCGCATCGTGGTCATCGGCAACGATGCCGCGCTTAGTACCGTGCTGACCCGCATGATGCGGGCGGATTTCTTGTGGGCCGAGGTGGGCTACGTCCCCACCGGGGAGAACTCCACCGCGGCGATGAATTGGGGCTTGAAATCGAGCGAAACGGGACAGGGTCTCGGCGACCAGGTCGCGGTTGTCGAGGAGGCGCTCTCCTTCGCCCTGACCGCACCGGTCAAGCCGGTGCCGCTTATCCGTAATGATGCGGGCCTTGCCGTGGCTGGTTCGGCAACGATTGCGGAATGGTCGAACGAAGAGATCACAGGAGAGATCATCGTCGACGATGCCGTGCTGCTGCGCGCCGACCGTGAGAAGGATGTCTTCGGGGCAAAGCTCGTACCCATGACTGACGCGCCAGGCATAGTGGCGGCGAAGGCGGTGACGAGCTTTGAGGCGGACGCAGCGCCGCGCCGTGGGCTCTTCGCCCGCCTGCGTAAGCCTGCCCAGCCGGGGCAGCTCGACCCCGCCAGCGTCATACAGGGCCGGGCGGTGCAGGCCGGGGGGCCGTCACTAAGCGTCAGCGTCGATGGAGT
>NZ_CABTZR010000162.1 GCF_902489365.1 uncultured Corynebacterium sp.
CCGTACCGGTTTATCCACACGAAATGTCCCTTAAGCCCTAAGACCGCAGTTCATCTGCGGTCTTTTTCTTTTATCCTGAATGCGCTTGGCTTGGCTTGGTTTAAGGGGCTTGAGCCTTTGCCAAGGTTAGGGCTTAAGCCACGTACGCTGGCCACATGGATAACACCGCACTCATCGACACGCTGCTCGGCCCTGACAGCGAAGGTATTCGACTCAACGCCGTCAGCACGCTTCACGGCTCAGCCATTATCGATGGCACCTCCGGCCCCATGGGCAACGACACTGATGCCAAGCTTTTCGCGGCCTTACGCGACTGGGCCGAGGTTACCGTGGTGGGCTCAGCCACGGTGAAGGCAGAATCTTATGGGCCCGCGAGCAACACCCGCCTTGCCATTCTCAGTCACTCGCTAGACTTTTCCGGATTCGAGGACCTTATGGCCTCCGGCCCCATCGTGCTCACCCCGGAATCGCGCGTATCTTCGCCCGAGGCACAGCACCTCATCGAGGCAGGCGCCGAAATTCTAAGCATTGGCACTGGAACCATGAGCGAGGCAATCTCAGCCCTTCGCGCACGGGGCGCGCGCCGCATCAGTTGCGAGGGCGGCCCTTCCGTGTATTCCGCTTTTATCGCCGAAGGGCTTGTGGACAAGCTCTATTTGACGCTTGATCCGCACTTATCGCCTTCCGTCGACAAGCCCGTCGTCGATGGTAAGGCCACCTCCCCTGCGCTCAAGCTCGAGCTGGAGAACGTTGCTGCTGTCGATAGCACGGTGTTTCTGCGCTACCGACGCACCCAAACCCCGTAAACTTTGCTGCCGTGACTTCTCCGGCTCCCTCACCCCCAGCTTCCGCGCGACTGTGGACGGCCGCCGCCTGGCCCGCCGCCATAGTCTTGGTTTTCCATCGCGTGTTCGTGCTCGCCTTCAACGGCACGGTGACCGATGATTTCGGCACCGTCTACCGAGCAATCCGGAACCTGTGGGAGGGCAACCCGGTCTACGAACAGAACTATTCCTTCGTCGAGCCGCTCTACCTATACAACCCGGGCGCAACGCTCCTCCTATCCCCCTTGGGACTTGTGTCCGAGGAACACGCGCGCATCGCCTTCATTCTGGCCAACGCCGCGGCCATCGTCGCCGCCTTGGCCCTACTGACTCGCTTCGTAGGCCACAGCCTTCGAGGTCCCCTGTGGCCAGTCAGCATCGCTGCTGCCTTCGCTACCGAATCAGTCATCAACACCTTGGTCTTTACCAATATCAACGGCGTGCTTCTACTCGCCATGGTGGCGTTTTTGGTCTTGTTGGACAAGCACGGATGGGCCGCCGGACTGTGCATCGGTCTGGCAATTCTGGTTAAGCCCCAATTTGCCCCACTGCTCTTCCTCGCCCTAGTGCGCAAGCGCTGGCTCGCCCTAGGTTTGGGCGTGGCTATACCGCTGGTGAGCAACCTTGCGGCTTGGCCGATCGTTCCGGGCGTGGAGGGCTTCCGCGCCAACCTTCTGCCCTACCTGGCCACAACGCGCGATTATGCCAACGCCTCGTGGCCGGGGGTGCGCGCCTACTTCGATCTCCCCGGCATTATCTACTACCCCATCTGGGTCCTGTTCGCGGCACTAGCGGCAGTGGCGATCCTCGGGCTTTTACGCTGGCGGGACAGCGAGACCACCTTCTGGACGCTGAGTACAAGTGGTGCCATCATGGTCGGCATCTTCTTCCTTTCCTCCTTGGGCCAGCAGTACTACTCCATGTGGCTTATCCCCATGCTGTTTACGGTGGTGCTTGCGCGCTCGGTCTTCCACACGTGGGGAGCATGGTTGGCCGCATTTTTATTCTTGGCGCCGCTCGAGTGGACGTCGTCCAGCATGCCCACCGCCGCACACTGGATGAGCGTCTTCATCGCCACCATTGGGTGGGGACTGCTCATTGTGGTGACCGCTGCCTCCGTGGCCGGCTGGTGGAGCGCGGAACGAGGGGCTAGCCGGCAAGCTCAGTCGAGCGATAAGATTCCCGCATGACTGATTTCAAGCTCATTGC
>NZ_CABTZR010000163.1 GCF_902489365.1 uncultured Corynebacterium sp.
GCCTTCTGGATCTGCGGGCTCATCCTCTGCCTGTGCGTGGGACCAGCCCAGGCTTCCGCCCGCGGTTTCTTGGCGCGCGTTGCCCCTCCGGGACGCGAAGGCGAGATGTTTGGCCTCTACGCTACGACCGGCCGAGCCGTAGCGTGGTTGACGCCTTTCCTGTTCGGCGTCTTCGTCTCCCTGATGGGCCAAGGAGACCGGGGAGGCGTGCTCGCCATCGGGCTAGTCTTGCTCGTGGGAGCGATCGTGCTCATCCCAGTCAAAGACCCCGCCAAGGAATAAAACCTTGGCGGGGGTAAACCCGCGAGCATGTCGATCTCTTCGGCGTGGGCCTCTTTTAATGTGTGGCGCTAACGCCGACACATTAAAAGTCCTGCGGGCGCGGAATGTTGCGCAGGTTGGATTTCGCCATGGAGAGCATCTGGCCCACGCCACCGCCGAAGACAGTGCGGGTTGCCGCCTTGGAGAAGCCCAGCAGCTGCTCAAAGGTCAGCGTCGGCGGCAGGGAGAGGGCGTTGGGGTCCGTGACGACGTCGATAAGCGCAGGGCCGTCGTAGGCCAAGGCCTCCTTGATGAGGCGCGGTGCGTCCTTCGGATCCTCGATGCGGAAGTGCTTGATGCCCGCACCCTCCGCAATCTTGGCATAGTTCACGTGCTCGTGGTCGGTCTCATGCTCTGGCAGGCCCTGGACCAGCATCTCCAGCTTGACCATGCCGAGGGAAGAATTGTTGAACACGAACATCTTCACCGGCAGGTTGTGCAGCTTCACCGTCAGCAGCTCGCCCATGAGCATGGAGAGCCCGCCGTCACCGGAGAAGGTGATGACCTGGCGGTCCTGGTGCGCTGCCTGCGCACCGATGGCCATCGGCAGGGCGTTGGCCATGGTGCCGTGGCGGAAGGAACCGATCTGCTCGCGCTTGCCGTTTGCAGTGATGTAGCGCGCGCCCCAGACATTGCACATGCCGGTATCGACGGTAAAGATGGCATCCTCATCGGCCTCCTGATCAATGAGGTCCGCGATGTATTCCGGATGGATCGGCGTGTGCTTCTCCACGCCGGAGGTATAGGCCTCAACGACGTGGTTCAGTTTGTCGTAGTGCTTCTTGAGCATCTCATCCAGGAAGGAGCGGTCCTTCTTCTCCTCCACGTGAGGCAGGATGTTCTCAATCGTGGCGCCGACATCACCGGTGACCGGGTACTTAATGCGGGTGCGGCGGCCGATGTGGGAGCCATCGATGTCGACCTGGGCCACGTTGGCATCCGGCAGGAAGTCGTTGTAGGGGAAGTCCGTCCCCAGCAGGATGAGCAGGTCTGCCTCGTGGGTGGCCTCGTGTGCCGCACCGTAGCCGAGCAGGCCGGACATGCCGACGTCGAAGGGGTTGTCGTACTGGATGTACATCTTGCCACCCAGGGCGTGGCCGATGGGAGCCTTGATCTTCTCGGCCAGCGCAAGGACCTGCTCACGGGCGTTCTTGACGCCGGCGCCAACGAAGAGGGTGACGGTCTTAGCCTCATTAATGGCCTGGGTCAGCGCGGCGGCCTCGGCCGGGTCCGGGTAGACAACCGGGCGGCCGGAGGAAATAACGGAGGAGGTGAAGGTATCATCCTCGGCCTCCTGCGTGGAGACATCACCCGGGATAACGAGGACGGACACACCCTTGCCCGCCATGGTGCTCTGGATGGCGTGGTGCAGGACCACGGCACCTTGGTCCGCGGAGTTGACCATCTCGCAGTAGCCGGAGCACTCCTGGAAGATGGCCTCCGGGTGGGTTTCCTGGAAGAACTTCGAGCCAATCTGGCGCGAAGGAATGTGGCTAGCCAGGGCGAGGACCTTGGCGCCGTTACGGTGGGCGTCGTAAAGCCCCTGAATAAGGTGCGTATTTCCCGGGCCGCAGGAGGCGGCGCACACGGCAAGGTTCCCGGTAGTGAGGGAATCGGCCTCAGC
>NZ_CABTZR010000164.1 GCF_902489365.1 uncultured Corynebacterium sp.
CGCACCTCGCCCACGAGATCCGCATCCAGTGCGAAGCGGTCCACCAGAATGGCGCGGGCGCCATCGAGGGCTTTCTTCGTTTCCTCGAAACCTTCGGTGAGATACTCCCCTGCCAGCTTAGCCGGGTCCGCGGAAGGGTTCTCGATGAGCTTGTCGGTCAGCGGCTCCAGTCCGGCCTCACGCGCGATATCCGCTTTGGTCTTGCGGCGCTTCTTGTATGGCAGGTACAAATCCTCCAGGCGCGCCTTGGTCTCGCAGCCCTGGATCAGTGCGCGCAGCTCATCGGTGAGCTTGCCTTGCTCCTCAATCGCGGCGAGCACCGTTTCCTTGCGCTCCTCCAGTTCCCGCAGGTAGGTCGAGCGTTCCTCGATGATACGCAGCTGCGAGTCATCCAGCCCGCCGGTGGCTTCCTTGCGGTAACGGGCGATGAACGGAACGGTGTTACCCTCCGCCATGAGCTTGAGGGCGGCTTCGACAAACTGCTCTTTGACACCCAGCTCTCCAGCGATGGTGGCTGCGATATTCACAAAACCTCTTTATGGGTCGGGGACTAAAAGACCTTCCTACCCTATACCCCGCCCTGCCACGCGCAGGAAGTACCCAGGCCAAATTCGGTGTGGCCGATCTCGGAGGTCCCGTACCACAATGTGTGCGGCGGCAAACAGTCCGCGACGGCCGCGGTGACCTTGGTCAGCGGCAGGTCAGAGGTGCCGTTGACGATGACGCGCCACACGTGTTCGCTCACCGGCGGCTGGCCGTGCTTATCCATGTACTCGTTGACCAGGATGTTGTCGGGTTCACAGGTAAATGACACGACCTCGGCGTTGATGTCCTGCGGCTCGACCCCGCCTTCACGCAAACGCTGTGGCATGTCCTTGAGGACCTTGTTCCATTCAGCCTCAGTCATAAGTATTGACAAGTCAGTGCTGACGTCCATCTCAATCCTCCTTTAAGGTTTCCAGGTAGGCGCGATCGGCGTCACTTAGCTCCGCTGCATCCAGCAACTCGGGGCGACGCTGCCACGTCCGCGCCAGCGACTGCTCGCGGCGCCACCGGTCCACGCGGGCATGGTCACCGGAGGTCAGCACGTCCGGAACCTTGAGGCCACGCCACTCGCGCGGCTTGGTGTAGCTGGGCCCCTCCAGCAGACCATCGGAGAAGGAATCTTCTTCGTGCGAGCGCCGGTTCCCCAACACGCCAGGGATGAGGCGCACGACGGCCTCGGCGATGACCAGCACAGCTACCTCGCCGCCGATGAGCACGTAGTCACCGATGGAGACCTCACGTACGCGGTAGCGGTGCTGCGCATCGTCGACGACGCGCTGATCGATGCCCTCGTAGCGCCCGCACGCAAACACAATATGCTCCTCCGCGGACCACGCTTGCGCATCGGCCTGAGTAAAAGGCTCTCCCGCGGGTGTCGGCACGATAAGGAGCGGTTTGTCCGAATTCTCACTTTCGCCATAAGAGCGCGCCTCGACGCCATGGATATCGTCGTGGCGCGGCTTACTGAGGTGCGGCAGCGCGCTTTGCAGGTCCTGGGTGGAGGCGGTGCCGGAAGAGACGTCGTCAAGCGCGGGCCCCCACACCTCAGGTTTCATCACCATGCCGGGGCCGCCCCCATAGGGAGAATCATCGACGGATTTATGCACGTCGGTGGCCCACTGGCGCAGGTCATGCACGCCCACCGCGAGCTTCTCCTGCTCGATGGCCTTGCCCAGCAGTGCGTGGCGCAGCGGGTCGAGATACTCCGGAAAAATGGTGAGAACGTCAATCCTCATAGGTCGAGCAACCCTTCCGGCGGGGTGATGGTGCAGGTCCCGGCCTCCAGATCGACCTCCGGCACGATCTCCTCCACGAAGGGCACGAGTGCTTCTTTGCCTTCGGTGAGCGTGACCTCCAGAAGGGACTGCGTGGGACCGTGCGTCACGCCGGTCACCTC
>NZ_CABTZR010000165.1 GCF_902489365.1 uncultured Corynebacterium sp.
AATCGACGTCCTCGTCATTACTCCCCCAGTTCCTTCACCGCCGCGACCTCGTCCTCATCGAGGTCGGCGATGAGCTCGCGCACCGGGGTGCCGTTGAGCTGTGCGTGCTCATCCGCGGCCAACCACGGCACGAGCACGAAGGCGCGCTCGTGCGCATAGGGGTGCGGAAGGGTGAGCTCAGGATCGTCGGAAGTCACACCGTCTATCTGCACGATGTCCACGTCCAAGGTGCGCGGACCCCAGTGCCGCACGCGTACGCGCTCAGCGGACTCCTCAAGCTTCTGGCCACGGCGCAGCAGCTCCAGAGGGGTGCAGTCCACGTCCACGATGAGCACGGCGTTGAGAAATTCATCTTGGTCGGTCACGCCCCACGGCGGGGTGGCAAAGACCGGGGAGGTAGCGACGGTCTCCTCAGCGAACTCATCAAAGACGGTCTGCAGCAGCGCACGGCGGTCTTCCATATTGGAGCCGATGGACAGGACGGCGCGCATTAGCCTGCCATCCGCTTTCGGGAGCGGCGGGCCACGACGGCCACGTCGGCGAAGGTGCGTGGGATAGGCGCCTTCGGCTTGTGGATGGTGACCTCAATGGCGTGCAGGATCTCGAAGCGCCGCATGGCGGTCTCAGCGACCTCCTCAGCCACCGTCTCGATGAGGTCCCGGGAGGAGCCCTCGACGATGTCTGCGGCGACGTCGGCAAGCTCAGCGTAATTCACCGTGCGGGACAAGTCATCCTCGATGCCCGCGGTGTCCAACCAGCAGGTGACATCCACGATGAAGGGCTGCCCCGTCTTCTTCTCTTCCTCGAAAACGCCGTGGTAGCCAAAGCACTCCAGACCGGTGAGTTCGATGCGATCCGCCATGTTTTATGCCTTTCCCAAAGAAGTGGACACCACTGTGCCGCCGTCCGCGCCGTTGGCGTAGCTGCCGGAGGCATGCGCGCCGCCGGTATAGGCCGCGCCCGCGTTCCATGCTGCGGCGACGTCCACGGCATCGCGCGAGACATCCACCTCGTGCACGCGCACGCCCCACGCGCCCATCTGCGCGGAGATGGCGGTCACGGCGGCGGTGGCCGGGTCCGCGAGCAGCGGGCTGGACTCGACACCGCGATCCTCCCGGATGGCGGCGAGGAAGCGTTTGCGGGAAGCTCCCACCAGCAGCGGGAATTCGCCGTGGAGGAACTCCGGCAGCGCCTTGAGCAAAGCCCAGTTATCCTGCGGGGACTTGGCAAAGCCCAGGCCCGGATCCACGACGATATTGTCGTGGGCGACACCGGCCTGCAGGGCGTTATCGGCGAGCTTCGCCAGGGACTCGTGAACGTCGCGCACCACATCCCCGCCGTGGTCGGCCACGCCGGCTGCCGATCCGAATTGGACGGTGCGCCAGTGCATGAGGCACACCGGCAGGCCGGTTTCCGCCATGGCGCGGTACATGTCCGGGTCAGCTGCACCACCGGAAACATCATTGATCATGTCGACGCCGGCCGCGGCGGCCGCCGCGGCTACCGAGGCCCGCATCGTGTCCACGGAGGTCTTAATCCCCTCCTCGTGCAGTGCCTTGATGACGGGCACGACGCGGCTCTCTTCCTCCTCGGCAGCCACGCGCACCGCGCCGGGACGGGTGGACTCGCCGCCGACATCGATCATGTCTGCACCAGATTCCACGAGGTGGCGGGCGTGGTTGAGCGCATCGTCGATGTTGATCCAGCGGCCACCGTCGGAGAAGGAATCCTCCGTGACGTTGACGATGCCCATGACCAGCGTGCGGCCGGGAACAGTAAGATCGCTGACTGCCATTGCTGCTAGCTCCTAATCAAGCTCATGACCTCCGCGCGGGAGGCCGCATTCTTCTTGAATCCGCCGCGCACCGCGGAGGTCGTCGTGGTCGCCCCCGGCTTGCG
>NZ_CABTZR010000166.1 GCF_902489365.1 uncultured Corynebacterium sp.
AACGCAGCCGGGGTGGCGTGGCTGAACGGAACGGAGCTGACGACGCCGGCGGACTTGCCGTGAGAGATAGCCTGCTCGGAGATGTTCTTCAGGGAGTGGCCGTACGGGGACTTACCCAGCACACCGTTGTCCACCTTCTGGCCGGTGGCCATAGCGGTGCCGGCAGCCGCGGAGTCGGTGACCTTGTTCTTGGTCACGTAGTCGTGGTCGGTCCAGGCCTTCTCCGGGTCGTAGGAGCCACCGTCCGGGAAGGTGGTCATAGAGAGACGCTCGAAGTCCTCGAAGGCCTGGACGGACTCGCCGTCGAGCTCCTTGACCTCACCATCGAAAGCGCCCTCAACCAGGTACTTGGACTGGCCGGACTCGTAGAGGTTGGTGGAGGCGATGTGGTTGTAGCCCATGCCATCACCGATCATGTAGATGACATTCTTCGGGCCCGAGGTTGCGGCCTGCGCGGGTGCGACGACACCAGCGGTGGCAAGGGAAGCGACGGTCACAGCCGCGCAGGTGCGCAGCGCGCGAGAAGAAATACGCATTAGTGAGCTTTCTTAAGTTAAAAGAGCGAGCAAGAAAAGAGACGGACTGGGGCCATTGTTTGCATGGCCGGAATCCACTCTGGGACCGTAATAAGCGCAAGTGTCGGTTCGGGGAAAGAGAAACTAAATCAAAGGAAACTTTATGTGGCGGTGAACGATGCTGAGGAAAGTGGATCGTCGACAAGCGGTGCGTCCCTCACATGGAACGCACCGCTCAGCGTGGGCACGGTTGGCTAGGCCATCTGCAGCGTGGTCACGCAGGTTGCGCCCTCCTCGGAGGTGTCCAGGGGGACCTCGCCGGTCTTGCCGTCCTGCTTGATGGTGATGGTGCCCTTTTTGTCGGCGGGCAGCCAGTATCCAATGAAGCCGTTGTCAAAGGTCGTAGTGTCTTCGTTGACCAGCTCTTTTCCGGCGTCATCGGTGATAGTGACGTGGATGTCTTCCTTGCTGAGCTCACCAGTGCAGGTGGTCAGGGAGTGGTTGAAGCAGTCATGGGTCTGGGTCATGTACGGCGCGATGGAGACGTAGAACTTGTCCTCCGGCAAGGGCAGGGATGCTTGGCCCTGCTCGGCGGTGAGGACTAGCTCGTTCGGCAGCACGGAGGCGTGCAGATCGCTAGGGCGCTCCTCCTTGGGCATGTGGTCCAGCTTGTCGATGATCTCTGGGCCATCCAACCCTTCGAGATCGAACTCGGCGAGGATCTCCTCGGCAGGCACCTGTTGGATGCCGGTGCTGGAAGCGGCGCTCTTCGAGGCTTCGCTCGGGACGGGGCTCTCCGTGGAGCAGGCGGACAAGGTGATGGCTGCGGCGCACACAGCCGCAAGAGAAATGAGGCGTTTCATAAGTCTTCCGAATGGGTCCGAATATGTTTACTCAAGCCTATACCCCACCGGGGTATCCATCAATGGAATGAGAGAAGGATCATCTTTTTCCGCTACGCGGGCTAAACTCTCCCCTATGTCTGATACTTCGGCCGCAACTTTGCCGCCCTGCCCCGAATGCTCCTCCGAGTACACCTACGAAATGCCGCCGCTGATTGTCTGCCCGGAGTGCGCGCACGAGTTCTCCGCCGACTCTGCTGATACCACGGCAGCGGAAGGAAACGAACCGATCATCGTCGACTCCGTAGGCAATGCGCTTGCCGACGGCGACACGGTCACCATCACCAAGACCCTTAAGGTCAAGGGCGCTCAGCAGCCGCTAAAAGCTGGCACCAAGGTGCGGGGCATCCGCCTCAGCGTCGATGCCGGCACCGGCCAGGAAGACCACAACATTGACTGCAA
>NZ_CABTZR010000167.1 GCF_902489365.1 uncultured Corynebacterium sp.
CGTCGGCGCCGAGCGCGAGGACGCAGGACCACACGAAGAACATGGTGAAGACCACGAGCAGGATGGCGGTGTAGAACTCCGTGCGGGAGACACGCTTTTCGGTCTTTTCGCCGTACTGCGGCTGCATGTCGAGGGCGAATTGTGAGAGCGCTGCCATGTGAGAGAAGGAGAAAACCAGCACCGGCAGGATGAGGAAAATACCCTTGAAAATCCCGCCGTAGCCATCCGAGCCGTCATCGAAGTGGAGGAAGCTATCCAGGTCCCAGCGCGGGATGAGGTAAATGGAGGTGATAGCCAGCGCAATAATCAGCGGGTACACCAGCACCTGGGCCAGCCAAATCATGGGTTTGCGGCCGATGGCGAAGGCGCCGGTCATCACCCCGACGCAGAGCATGGCCAGCAGCCACCGGTCGAGCGAGGGCCCACCCAGCTGGTTGACAATGAAGCTATCCACCGCGTTGGTGATGGAGACACCGTAAATCAGGACGGTGGAAAAGACCGTGATCCAATACAACACCGCGAAGACGATGCCTTGGCCCTTGCCCAGGTACTGCGAGACCAGCTCGAGGATGTCCTTGCCGTGGTCCTCTTTGGGGGCGCCCGCGACGATGCGCGCATAAGTGCGGTGCGAAAAATACACCAGCGGGAAAATGAAGACCGTGGCGAAGACCAGCGGCCAGAACCCGAAACCGCCGGCGTTGAGCGGCAGGAAGAGGATACCGGCGCCGACGGCGGTACCGAAGAGGGTAATGATCCACGATGCGGTGGAGGCGGCGGGGCGCTGCTTGGCGACGACCCCATCGCCCACAATGTGCTCACCCTCCTTCAGTTCGGTGGCGGGTACGGCGGATGTTGTTGGGGGAGTGTTGGTAGAGCTCATGATGAGCCTCCTCTATTCGATGGGCAGGGAGTGGTCTTGGTCAGTGATGACGTTGATGAGTGCGGGGATACCTTCTTCCTTGATGGCGGCTAGAGCACGGGCGACGGCCTCCGGTGCCTGTGCGTCATCAGTGACGAGCTCGCCGTGAGCGCCGAAGCCGCGGGCTACCGCCGCGAAATCCGGGTTCACCAGCTGCGTGCCGGAGACGCGATCGGGGAAGTGTTTCTTCTGGTGGTCGCGGATGGTTCCGAATTCGCCATTGGACATGACGATGATGAGGAAGGGCGCGCCATATTGCAGTGCGGTGGCCAGTTCTTGGCCGTTCATGAGGTATTCGCCATCGCCAGCGATGGTGAGCACAGTGCGCTCGGGAAACTGCAGCTTGGTGGACACGGCCGCCGGGATGGAATATCCCATCGAGCCGTTGCGCACGCTGAACTGGGAGGGGTAGACAGAGGAGCGCAGGAACTGCTGGGCCCAGATGCAGTGGTTGCCGGCACCGAAGGTGTAGATGGAATCCTTGGGCAACTGCTCGTGGAGTGCTGCGAGGATGGCTTCCATGTGGGCGGTGCCCTCCTTGCCCGGGCGGTAGTCTGCGGGCTCGGGGAGGGTGGCGAAGTTGAGGTGGTTCGCGTGAGCGGAATCAAACCACTCGCCGCGCTGCTCCGTGCCCTCGACGTTTAGGCGGTCCACGGCCTCCGCGAAGGCGGCCGGGCTTGCCACGATGTGTTCTAGCAGCGCCACCGAGTGCCCGCGCAGGCTGGTGTCGGGGTTGATGGCGATGTTGCGTGCCTGCGGTGACTGGCGCAAGGTATAGCCGTCGGTAGGAACATCACCGAGAACGGCACC
>NZ_CABTZR010000168.1 GCF_902489365.1 uncultured Corynebacterium sp.
GCGGGGGACTCAAAGAGCACGGCCTGGGCGATGTTGTCCACCGCCGGGTGGGCCGCATCAGGCATAGAGATGAGCTGCTTGGTCAAGCGCACGGCCAGCGGGTCCTGCTGAGCAATCCGAGAGGCGAGGGCGAGGGCCCCGTCGACAAGCGCGTCCGGCTCGTGCAGCTCACTGACCAGGTGGTTGGCCAGGGCTTCTTCGCCGTTGAGGATGCGTCCGGCCAGCAGAATCTCTTTCGCCAGCGGGGTGCCCACGCACTCCTTGAGGCGCCAGGTTGCACCCGCGGCGGCAGCGATACCCAGGCCGGCTTCAGGCTGGCCAAACTTGGCAAAAGGAGTGGACACGCGGAAGTCAGCGGCTAGGGCCAGCTCCAATCCGCCGCCGAGGGCGTAGCCATCCACCGCCGCGATGACGGGGGCGGGCAGTGAGGCGATGCGGTGGAAGATTCCTGAGTTGATGCCGCGGAGGGCGTCCTCGCGACGGCGCTCCCGAAGCTGCGCGATGTCCGCCCCGGAGGCGAAGATCCCGCGGGAACCCTTCGGGGTATCCACCGTGCAGCCGGTGATGATGAGGATGCGGGGATCGGACTCGAGCTGCGCGCAGAGCTCGTGGAACTCCGTCACCATTTGCTCATCGATGGCGTTGCGGACGGCGGGGCGGTTGAGCTTGGCGACGACAATCTCGTCGTTCTCGCCGCGCGTCGAAATCTCAATAGCAGTCGTCATTTAGACCCTCTCAATCGCAATCGCGGTGCCTTGGCCTACGCCTACGCACATGGTGGCGATGCCGCGACTCAGCCCGTCTGTTTCCAGGCGGTTGAGCAGGGTCAAGGTGATGCGGGAGCCAGAGGAACCCAGCGGGTGGCCCAGCGCAATGGCGCCACCCCAGGCGTTGACCTTGTCCTCATCCAAGCCCAGCTCGCGGATGCAAGCCAGCGACTGGGTGGCGAAAGCCTCGTTGAGCTCGACGGCATCCACGCTGTCCAGCTCCCAGCCGGCGCGCTCGAGCACGTCGCGGGTAGCAGGGATGGGGCCGGTGCCCATGATCTCCGGGCGCACACCGCGCGCGGAGTTGGCCACCACGCGGGCGCGGGCGGTCAGGTTGTGCTTCTTGAGGGCCTCGTCGGAGGCGACGATGACGCAGGAGGCGCCGTCGTTCAGCGAGGAGGCGTTGCCCGCGGTGGTGACGTCTCCCAGGGAGGTCACCGGGCGCAGCTTGGCCAAGACCTCCATCGTGGTGCCCGGGCGGGGGCCTTCGTCGGTGTCGACGACGGTGACGTTGCCCTTGCGGTCGGTGACCTCGACGGGCACGATCTCCCGGGCGAATTTGCCGGCCTCGATAGCAGCGAGCGCGCGCTCCTGGGAACGCACGGCGAAGGCATCGGCGTCCTCGCGGCTAATACCAAAGACGTTGGCCACCTCCTCGGCGGTCTCCGGCATGGAGTAGGTCATCTTCTCCTGCTCCGCGAACTTCGGGTTGGCAAAGCGCCAGCCAATAGAGGTATCAAAAACCTGGCCTGGCTTGGCAAAAGCCTTGTTCGGCTTCTCCATGACCCAGGGTGCGCGGGACATGGATTCGACGCCGCCGGCGACGACGATATCCGCCTGGCCGGATTCCACGAGGGCGGTAGCCAGAGCAATCGAGGACATACCCGAAGCACACAGGCGGTTGACCGTAATGCCTGGAACGGTGTCCGGGAACCC
>NZ_CABTZR010000169.1 GCF_902489365.1 uncultured Corynebacterium sp.
ATGAAGGGGGAGAGCCCTTGGCGGAAAAGGGCTTCTGCGCGGTAGATATTTCCCACCCCGGCGAATAGGCCCTGCTCCATGAGCATGGCACCGATGCTGCGTTTCGAGGCATGCACCCGGGACCACAAGGCATCAGGGTCAGCATCCTCGCGCAGCGGATCCTGGCCCACCTTCGCCACCTTGGCCTGGTACTCCTCCTCCGTGATGAGCGTGCAGAACTGCGGGCCGCGCAGGTTCGCGGCCGTGGTGCCGTTATCAATGCGCAGACGGATCTGCCCCCACACATCGGCAGAAGGCTCAAAGCGCAGGGAGCCAATGAGGCCTAAATGGATATAGATAACGTGGCGCGGGTTATCCGCATCGAAGTGAAGAAAGAGGTGCTTGCCAAAGGCTTCGGCGAGGGAGAGGGAGGAGCCGCTGACAAGCGCTGCCTCCGCAGCGAACCTGCCTTGGGGGCTGCTCACGGCCAGCGGCTTGTTACGGAAATCCGCATTAAGAGTGCGGGCAAGGCGGTGAATAACGTGTCCCTCAGGCATGTCAGGAAGTCTACGCGGGGGCTGTGCTGCTGTAGACTTTCCGGGTACTACCCGTTGAACGGAAGGGCCTAAATACTATGGGGCGCGCACTCGGTTTTGACCGTGAAAAATACATTGAACTGCAGTCGGAGCACATCAACGCCCGGCGCAAAGAAATCGGCGGGAAGCTTTACCTTGAGATGGGCGGCAAGCTCTTCGACGACATGCACGCCTCCCGTGTTCTACCCGGATTCACCCCGGATAACAAGATTGCGATGCTCGAGCGCATCAAGGATGACGTAGAAATCCTTGTCTGCATCAACGCCAAGGACATCGAGCGCCAGAAGATGCGCGGTGACCTGGGCATCCTCTATGAAGATGATGTGCTGCGGCTTGTCGACGTCTTCCGGGACCGCGGCTTCCTTGTCAACAACATCGTCATGACCCAGCTCGAGGACGGCAACAGCCAAGCGGAGGCCTTCATCGAGCGCCTCGAACGCCTTGGGCTGACGGTGGCGCGTCACCGTGTTATCCCGGGCTATCCCGCCAATATCGACCTCATCGTCTCCGAGGATGGGTTGGGCAAGAACGACTACGTGGAGACCACCCGCGACCTCGTGGTGGTCACCGCGCCGGGGCCGGGCTCCGGCAAGCTGGCTACCGCACTGTCGCAGGTCTACCACGAGAATCTGCGCGGCGTGCAGGCGGGCTACGCCAAGTTTGAGACCTTCCCCATCTGGAACTTGCCGCTCGACCACCCGGTGAACCTGGCCTACGAGGCAGCCACGGTGGACCTCAACGACGCCAACGTCATCGACCACTTCCACCTCTCCGCACACGGCGAATCCACGGTGAACTACAACCGCGACGTCGAGGCCTTCCCGCTTCTGAAGTCCCTGCTTGAGCGCCTGACCGGCACTGTTCCCTACCAGTCCCCGACAGACATGGGCGTGAACATGGTGGGTTTCTGCATCACCGATGACGAAGTCTGCCGCGAAGCCTCCCAGCAGGAGATCATCCGCCGCTACTTCAAGACCCTGGTGGAGGAGGCCCGCAACGGTCTCGACTCCACGCAATCCGAGCGTGCCGCCGTGGTCATGGCGAAGGCCGGCATCAAGTCCGCCGACCGCCCGGTGGTGCTCCCGGCGCGTCAGAAGGCGGAGGAGACCGACGGCCCAGCGTCCGC
>NZ_CABTZR010000170.1 GCF_902489365.1 uncultured Corynebacterium sp.
GACCTGGCGAAGTACTTTGCCATCCTGCCGGCGCTCTTCTCTACGCAGTTGCCGCACTTGGAGCGCCTCAACGTCATGCACCTGCATTCCCCTGAGTCCGCCATTGTGTCCGCAGTTGTCTTCAACGCGCTCATCATCGTCGCGCTCATCCCATTGGCGCTCAAGGGTGTGTCCTACAAGCCGGCCTCCGCGTCCTCACTGTTGCGTCGAAACCTCGGTATTTGGGGATTAGGTGGCGTGATTACCCCGTTCATTGGCATCTGGGTTATCGACCAAGTCGTCTCCCTCCTTCCAGGCCTATAAAGAAAACCTGCAAAGAAAAAGGAAGCAATAATGCGTGTTTATTTGCGTAATCTCATCGCCGGATTCGTCGCCGTGCTCTTATGCGTCGTCGCGCTGGGCATGATCTATCCGGCTGCGGTGTGGGGAATATCTCGCATCACCCCGAAATCTGCCGAGGGAAACCTTATCTACCGGGGTGAATGCCTGGTCGGTTCCAGTCAGATTCAGGATGGCTTGGAAGATGGCCCCTACTTCTTCGCCCGCGCGGAAGGTATGAGTAACTACGGCACATCAAGTACGGAGCTAGAGAAGGCCATCCGGGAACGCCGAGAGGAGGTTGCCCAGCGCGAAGGCGTATCAGTGGAGCAGGTGCCTGCCGATGCCGTTACCGGCTCCGGTTCCGGCGTGGATTCAGGCATCAGCCCCGAGTACGCGGAGCTGCAGGCTCCGCGTGTGGCCCGGGAACAGGGGATGCGAGTCGAAGACGTGAAGAAGCTGATTGCAGACAATACTGAGCATGCCAGCTTGGGTTTCTTGGGCGAGGACACGGTAAATGTGACCACACTCAACATTGCATTGCCCACGCCTACCCCCTGCCCATAAAGATCAGCTCATAAGATGAAGCAATGTTGACCGAACCGACGACACCCCCGACGCGGGTCAAACGCGGCACCCTGAAGATTCTGTTGGGCGCCGCTCCCGGCGCGGGCAAAACCTGCGCCATGCTCAGCGAAGCGCACACGCTGGTCGACCAAGGCCGCGACGTTGTCGTTGGGGTCGTGGAAGACCACGGGCGCGCGTACACCAAGGCCCTGTGCGAGGGTCTGGAGATTGTACCGAGGCGCGCTGTCGAGGGCATTTCCGCGGGTGAAATGGACACCGCGGCGGTTATCCAGCGGCACCCCGAGATCGTTCTCGTCGATGAGTTTGCTCACTCTAACCCGCGCGGCGAGGTTCACGAGAAGCGGTGGGAAGACATTGAGCAGATTCTGGACGCCGGAATTGACGTCATGTCGACTCTCAATATCCAGCATCTGGAGAGTCTCAACGACGTTATCAAGCAGATCACGGGTATCGCGCCGCAGGAAACGGTGCCGGACGAGGTAGTGCGTGCTGCCGATGAGATCGAGCTTGTCGACGTCTCCCCACAGCTGTTGCGTACCCGTCTGAGCGACGGCCACGTGTACCGAGAGGCACGCATTGAGCCTGCACTCAATAACTACTTCCGCGTGGGAAACCTCACCGCGCTGCGCGAGTTGGCACTGCTGTGGCTAGCGGATCAGGTTGATGAGGCACTCATCACTTATCGCTCGGATCAGAAAATCACCGATACGTGGGAAGCA
>NZ_CABTZR010000171.1 GCF_902489365.1 uncultured Corynebacterium sp.
CAGGAACTGCTGGGCCCAGATGCAGTGGTTGCCGGCGCCAAAGGTGTAGATGGAATCCTTGGGCAGCTGTTCGTGGAGTGCTGCGAGGATGGCCTCCATGTGGGCGGTGCCCTCGTTGCCCGGGCGGTAGTCCGCGGGCTCGGGAAGGGTGGCGAAGTCGAGGTGGTTCGCGTGAGCGGTATCGAACCACTCGCCGCGCTTATCCTTGCCCTCGACGCTGAGGCGGTCCAGGGCGTTAGCGAAGGCCACGGGGCTTGCCACGATGTGTTCTAGCAGCGCCACCGAGTGGCCGCGCAGGCCGGTATCGAGGTTGATGGCGATATTGCGTGCCTGCGGTGACTGGCGCAAGGTATAGCCGTCGGTAGGAACATCACCGAGAACGGCACCGACTTCGATGACGAGGGAGGCGGCTTCCAAAAGTTGCGCCGCGCGTGGATCACGTCCGTAGCCGAGCCAGCCGGCGTTGGCGGGGGAGTCGAAGGGGACGCGGTCGGCCGCGCGGAAGTCCTGGATGATAGGGATACGGTGATCTTCGGCGAAGCGGGTGATCTTCTCCGCGGCCTCTGGG
The DNA here is from genome assembly GCF_902489365.1 of uncultured Corynebacterium sp. Taxonomy (GTDB): domain Bacteria; phylum Actinomycetota; class Actinomycetes; order Mycobacteriales; family Mycobacteriaceae; genus Corynebacterium. The sequence continues at coordinate 569 of NZ_CABTZR010000171.1, forward strand.
GTCCAGCGCGGGCCGCCGGCGAAAATGAGTGGCCGCTCTGCGCGGCTCAGTTCGCGGGAGAGGAGGTCCAGGTGATCGTCGGAAAGCGCGCCCTCCGACACCGGGATGGGTGGGTGGATGCTGCCGGTGAACTCCTGGTGGAGAACATCCTCCGGCAAGCCCACGATGACGGGGCCGGGGCGGCCCTGCTGGGCCTGGAAGAATGCTTCGGCCACAACCCGAGAGGCGCGCGAGGGATCATCGAGCACGAAGACCTGCTTGGCCTGGGTGCCGAACCAGGCTTTGGGGTCGAACTCCTGGAAGGACTCGCGGTCACGGTCGGAGGTGGGGATGAGACCGACGAAGAGGACGAGTGGGGTGGCGTCCTGCCAGGCGGTATGGATGCCCACGTAGGCGTTGGCCGCGCCGGGGCCGCGGGTGACCATGGCGACGCCGGGCTGTCCGGTGGCTTTGCCGTGGGCTTCGGCCATGTAGGTGGCGCCGCCTTCGTGGCGGGTGACGACGGCCTTCACGGGGGAATCGTAGAGGCCGTCGAGCACGGGCAGGAAGCTTTCGCCGGGCACGAGGAAAGCGCGGGTGACGTTGTGCGCGGCGAGGGATTCGGCAATGGCGGCGCCGACGTGTGACATGGAGAACCTCCCTGGTGATGTTGTGGTAGTGGTCTCATTATTCTTTGGTGATGCCATGTTGTCTAATGTCGCTAAAGCTCTAAAGCTATGCACTTAGGGCATGGCTACTGGTAAAAGTGGGGGAATGGACATGGTGAAGGCCAAATATTTCCTCGCGGTGGCTGAGGCTGGGACGGTGACCGCTGCCGCTTCACGCCTCGGAATTACCCAGCCGGCGCTGAGCCGCCAGCTGCGGCGCTTTGAAAAGGAACTGGACCTCGAGCTTTTCGTGCGGGCCGGATCTGCGCTCGTGCTGAGCGACGCCGCGCACGCCCTTATCCCAACCTGCCGCCGCCTCCTCGCGGAATCCGGGCGCGCCGGGCAGGCGGTGGAGGCACTTCGGGCGGGCAAAATTCCGGCGCTGCGCGTGGCGGCCACGCCGACGAC
>NZ_CABTZR010000172.1 GCF_902489365.1 uncultured Corynebacterium sp.
CATACAGGGAGCCGGAGGTTCCAGGAAGGAGAAGCGCAATGCGCACTGTTTATCACTACGTCAACGGAGAAACATTCGAGGGAACGTCGGGCAACACGCAGCCCGTCCTCAATCCTTCGACCGGCAAGGAGCAGGCCGCAGTCGCCTTGGCGAACAAGGCCGACGTGGACAGCGTTATTGCGGAATCCGCTAAGGCGCAGCCGGGTTGGGCGGCACTGAACCCGCAGAAGCGCATCCGCATCATCATGGAGTGGATCCGCCTCATTCATGCCAACATGGATGAGCTGGCTACCCAGCTCTCCCTCGAGCACGGCAAGACTTTCCCGGATGCCAAGGGAGACGTGCTGCGCGGCGTCGACGTGCTGGAATTCGCGCTTGGCGCCCCGCACCAGCTCAAGGGCGAGTACTCCTCGGAGGTCGGCACCGGCATCGACACCTACTCGCTGCGCCAGCCGCTCGGCGTGGTAGCGGGAATCACCCCGTTCAATTTCCCAGCCATGATTCCGCTGTGGAAGGCCGGTCCCGCCCTGGCGGCAGGCAATGCCTTCGTGCTTAAGCCCTCCGAGCGCGACCCCTCCGTGCCGGTTCGCCTGGCGGAACTCTTCATTGAGGCCGGTGGCCCCGCTGGAGTTCTCAACGTTGTGCACGGCGGAAAGGAGGCCGTCGATGCCATCCTTGATTCCGACACGATCAAGGCCGTCGGTTTCGTTGGCTCCACCCCGATTGCGCAGTACATCTACGAGCGCTGCGCGGCGACAGGCAAGCGCGCCCAGTGCTTCGGTGGCGCAAAGAACCACGCCATTGTGCTTCCCGACGCCGACATCGACGCCACCGCCGACGCCATCGTGGGCGCTGCCTTCGGCTCCGCCGGTGAGCGCTGCATGGCACTGTCCGTCGTGGTTCCGGTGGGGCAGGAGACGGCAGACCGCCTGCGCGATGCCATCCTGGCAAAGATTCCGGAGCTTAAGGTGGGCCACTGCCTCGACCCAGAGGCCGACTACGGCCCTCTAGTCACTGCCGAGGCGCGCGACCGCGTTCACCGGCTCATCGCCGAGGGCGTGGAGGCAGGAGCCACGTTGCTTGCCGACGGCCGCGAGTTGGACATGTCTGACAAGACCTATAACGAGGACTCCCTCGCGGACGGCTTCTACTCTGGCCCGAGCTTCTTCGACAACGTCACCGCCGACATGTCTATCTACAGCGAGGAAATCTTCGGCCCGGTGCTGGTCATGGTCCGCGCCGAAACCCTGGAAGAGGCCGTGTCTTACCCCAACGACCACGTCTACGGCAACGGTGTCGCCATCTTTACCCAGAACGGCGGCGCGGCCCGCGACTTCTGCAAGAACGTCCAGGTCGGAATGGTGGGCGTCAACGTTCCGATTCCGGTGCCGATTGCCTACCACACCTTCGGCGGCTGGAAGGCCTCCGGTTTCGGCGACCTCAACCAGCACGGTCCGGATTCCTTCCGCTTCTACACCAAGACCAAGACCGTCACCTCGCGCTGGCCTAGTGATGACTCC